>CBDULQ010000009.1:0-33466 GCA_965368115.1 uncultured Gammaproteobacteria bacterium
CCAGCATGATGGGCGAATCAGCGAGTGAAGACGACGCGGCAGCAACAGCCGAGTCCGAAGACGCAACAGAGAAAGACAGCCCGGCGGCGGATGAGGATAAAGATAAAGATAAAGAAGACGGCAAGGCTGCGGACACAGAAAAAAAAACTGAAAAATCCGCCAGCGGGGTGAGCCCCGCCGAATCGAAAAAAACCACTACCGCCTCGACCGATAAACCGAAAACCTCACCCGCCAGACAGGACAGCAAGGCGGATAGCAAGTCGATAAAACAACTCGCCGCAGCATCCCCGAAACCGCAACCCAAACCACAACCGAAGCCGGTACCGAAACCTGAGCCGAAGCCCGTACCTAAACCGGCACCGAAACCCGCGCCGGCGCCCAAACCTGAACCGAAGCCACAGCCGAAACCGGAACCCCGGCCGAGCGCGAGTGTTCAGCCAGAACCAGTCGAGGCGGCCAACATCCCGCAAGCTGAGATTCCATCATCAACACCATCGGTTGACGATCAGGCCGTTGCTGCGGCTTTTCCGGTGGGGCCGCCGGTTCAGCCCTCGCTCCCGGTGGGTCCGCCGGTTGAAGAAAGTGCCGCAGAGAGCCCGGTCGAAGAGCCTGCAAACACCCGTCGCTATGCGGTTCAGGTCGGCCTGTTCGCGAATCGCGACAATGCTCAGAAACTGGTCAGCGATTTGATCGACCAGGGTTATGATGCGTATATGGATGAGTTCGTATCCAGCGACGGCGACACCAAATACAATGTACGCTTTGGGCGTTCCAGCGACCGACCGAGCGTGCAACGCCTGCTCGATGACTACCAGCAACAGTATGCGACCTCGGCCTATATCATCATTACCCAGTGACGCTTAAACACACCATCCGTCTGATCACCATCGATCTCGATGACACCCTGTGGCCCTGCATGCCGACCATCATGCAGGCCGAGCAGGCCAGTTACGACTGGCTGCAACAACGGGTGCCGAAAATCACCGAACACTATTCTATGGAGCAGCTGCGTGATCGGCGCCGCGACCTGATGCAGCGCCAGCCCGAACTGCGCCACGACATGTCGGAAGCCCGGCGTGCCCATTTTCGCGAGCTGGCGGATGAGTTCGATTACCCGCACGACTGGGTGGAGGAAGGTTTTCAGGTGTTTCTGACCGCGCGTCAGCGAGTGGAGCTCTATGACGACAGCCTGCCTGTTCTGCAACAGCTGGCGAGTCGTTACACCCTGGTGGCCCTGACCAACGGCAATGCGGATATTCAGCGCACCGGCCTGGGCGAAGTGTTCCATGGCCAGCTGTCGGCGGCGGATGTGCAGGCGGCAAAGCCGGATCCGGCCATGTTCCTGGCGGCCATGGAGCGGATCGGGGTCAATCCTGATCAGACCCTGCATGTCGGCGATCATCCGGTGCACGATATCTGTGGCGCCCGTCTCGCGGGCATTCGTTCGGTGTGGGTGAATCGCCTGGGAGCGGTCTGGTCGGTGGACGATTACCATGCCGATTATGAGGTTAGCGACCTGAACGAGCTGCTCCAGTTGCTGTTATAACCCGCCGCGGTTTTCCGCTATAATGCCTGTCCTTTTGATTCGATCGCCGCAGGGCTTTTCATGAAGTACAAGACAGACGATTTACGCATTTCCGGCATGCAGGAAGTCATCGCCCCGGAGGAACTGCACCGGGAATATCCGCTGACCGACCAGGCCTCGGAAACGGTTTATCGTACCCGTCAGGCCATTCACGAGATTCTCAGTGATGAAGATGATCGCCTGCTGGTGATCGTCGGCCCCTGTTCCATTCACGATCCCAAAGCGGCGCGCGAATATGCGACTCGATTGAAAGCAATCATCGATCGCCTGGATGAAGATCTCTGTATCGTCATGCGTGTCTACTTCGAAAAGCCGCGCACCACCGTCGGCTGGAAAGGCCTGATCAACGATCCCCATCTGGACAACAGTTTCAACATCAATCATGGCCTGCGCGTCGCGCGGAGCCTGTTGCTGGATATCGCTGAAATGGGCGTGCCGTCGGGTACCGAGTTTCTCGATCTGATCAGTCCCCAGTATATTGCCGACCTGGTCAGCTGGGGTGCCATTGGCGCGCGCACCACGGAAAGCCAGGGCCATCGCGAACTGGCGTCCGGACTGTCGTCACCGGTCGGCTTCAAGAACGGTACCGACGGTGGGCTGAAAATCGCCATCGATGCCATCCAGGCTGCATCCCGTCCCCATGTGTTCATGTCCTTGACCAAGCAGGGGCATTCGGCGATTTTTTCCACCACAGGTAACGACGACTGCCACATTATTCTGCGTGGCGGCAAACAACCCAACTACGATGCCGCCAGTGTCAACGATGCGGCGGCACAACTGGAAGCCAGCGGTCAGCGTAGCAAACTGATGATCGATTGTTCCCATGCCAACAGCGGCAAGAGCCACGTGCAGCAGGTCGATGTGTGTCGTAATGTTGCAGATCAGGTAGCGGCCGGCGACCAGCGCATATTCGGTGTCATGCTGGAAAGTCACCTGGTGGCGGGTCGGCAGGATGCGGAAGAAGTAGAATCAAACGATGACCTGGTTTACGGTCAGAGTATCACTGATGCCTGCATGGGCTGGGACGAAACCGAATCTCTGCTGGAAGAACTGGCCGCTGCGGTACGTAAACGTCGTCGCTAAAGTCATACGGTCGACCGAAGCGGGTTCGATCGACCGCAACTTCGATCAGCGCTGGCGCATGCGCATATGTTCCGCCTGATGGGTGCTGAACTCCTGCTCATCGATCACTCCGTCGCCGTTGCTGTCGATGGATTCAAAGTCCGGCGCCTGGGCGGCATTGCGTAAGGGATAACCTTCCTCGGCCCGCTTGTACATGCGTTGCGCACGGGCGTCATAAAATTCTTCCTTCATCAGTTTGCCGTCGCCGTTGCTGTCGAAATCAGCAAAGCCGGGCATGTTGCGTCCACGCTGGCCGCCTCCACCCATGCCCATGCCGGCTTGCTGGCCACCGCGACCCATGGCCTGGCGACCTTCATTGAGTTCCTGCTCGGTGAGCATACCATCCGCATTGCTATCGAAGTCGGTAAACGCGGGTGTGCTACGACGTTGTTTCGGCATGCCGGCCTGCTCACGCAATTGTTTGCGTTGGTTGTGGGCGTCTACATATTCCTGCGGTGTGACCTTGTTATCGCCATTGCTATCCATGCTGCTGAAAGGCAGCGGACCTTGCAGGGGCGTATCGCCCGCATGTGCAGTCAGAGTGGATGCGGCGAGAGTCAGGCCGATGATCAGTGCGAGTTTATTATTCATTGTTATCTCCTTGCGGTTGAGTGGGGGAATGGCTGGCGTCATCCGTCCATAACTGGATATTAATCCTGTAGTGGATATAATCCCATGAGCCAGATCAAACAGCGTTGTCGCGCCCAACAGGGTGGGAAATCTGCACGGTAGCAGTCAGACTGGTAATCGAAAAAGAATAATAAAAATTACTGGACTATATTTAAGATGGCTGTCTGAGAAAAGTCAGTGCGGCCATAGTCGAATAACAATTATTAACCTCCCTACGGCGACGACAGTGCAGAAAACCGCATCCGATACCGACATTCTCGATCTCATCGATCATCTGGAAACGGCCGATCAGGGTCATCGTGCCTGGTTACAGCGCGTGCATACCGCCATCATCTGCAAACAACCTTTCAAGGATGACGTGATCAATTGTGAAGCACATCGTCATTGTAACTTCGGACGTTGGTATTATACCCATGCACCGCAGATGTTAAACGAGCGCCAGGAATTCATCGAGCTGGGGCCCATGCATCAAGCGATGCATGATGCGGCGCGTAATCTTGCTCAGATCTGTCAATCGGGACGGCCGGTGAAGGTTGCCGAGTATGAAGACTTCATCAACAAGCAGAGTATGTTTTCTTCAGCTCTGCTGGCTCTACGCGATGACCTGAATGAACTGCTGCACTCCTTCGATGCCCTGACCGGGTTGATGACGCGACAACCCTTCGCGCAGATTCTGGAATCGGAATACGCTCGTCTGGCTCGTACCGGAGGCCGCAGTAGTATGGCGCTGATGGATATCGACAATTTCAAAAACGTTAACGATCAGTTAGGTCACCTGGCGGGTGACCGGGTACTGCGTCACATTGCCCAGTTTGTGCGTTCGCATATTCGTCCCTACGATTTTGTATGCCGTTACGGCGGTGAAGAGTTTCTGGTCGTGTTGCCGGATACGGATTCGAAAACCGCGTTCGACGTTATTGATCGTTTGCGCCAGTACATCGCGCAACAGGATATCGAATACGCGCAGGATCGTACTCTGCGTCTGACCGTCTCGGCGGGAATTGCCGAACTCACCGATGACTCGGAAAAGACCACCATCGGCCAGGCCGACAAGGCCCTGTATCACGCCAAGAATGCTGGTCGTAACCGGGTCTGCCGGATCGATTGTCTAACCGACTGTGAACTGAGTGCCGGTAGCTGATTCAGTGGGTGACCCGATGTGGTCGCCAGCGCCTGAACAGTTTCTGTAATTCCATCACCACAAGAATACTGAGTGCCACACCCAGCAGTGCAGCCCATTGCATCAGGCTGACCGGTTCGATATCCAGGATGCTATTCAGCCCCGGTGTATACATGGCGCCAATGTGAATCGCCTGGGCCACCAGTGTGCCGAACAGCAGCAGTCGATTACGCAGAGGATTATGGCGCAGTGCAGACAGGGTTTCTGAGCGACTGTTGAATACGTGCACGTTTTCGAACAGCACCATGAGTAACAGTGTCTGATTACGCGCCTGATCCACCGTCATGCCCAGTTCCAGCAAATAACTGAATACCAGAAAGGCCAGTCCACCGATCACCAGTGCGGAGATGATGATGCGTTCCAGCATGATCGGATTGAAAATGGATTCTTTTGGTGAACGCGGCGCCTGTTTGAGTTCATTGCCTTCACCGGGTTCGAAGGCCAGCGCAATATCCTGGATACCGTTGGTAACCAGGTTGAGCCAGAGCAGCTGCACGGCAAGCAGTGGTATTGGCAGGCCGAACAACAGGGACAGGGTAAACAGCACCAGTTCCGCTGCGCCGGTGGAAACCAGTAGAAAAATCACCTTGCGCACATTGGCGTAAGCGATGCGGCCTTCTTCGACGCCGGCAACGATTGAAGAAAAATTATCGTCGGTAATGATCAGTTCGGCCGATTCGCGTGCGACATCGGTGCCCTGTTTACCCATGGCGACACCGACCTGCGCGGCACGTAAGGCCGGAGCATCGTTGGCACCGTCACCACTCACCGCAACGAAATGACCGCCACGCTGCAGGGACTGTACGATATCGAGCTTCTGTTGCGGTTCCACCCGGGCGAAAACCCGGCCCTCTACGATGCGTTGATCGCGTTGTTGTGGATCATCCATCTGTTTGATCTGCGGCCCGGTCACCACCTGGTCGATGTGCTCTACCAGACCCAGCTCACGACCCAGCGCAAAAGCAGTGGTGGGATGATCGCCGGTGACCATGGCGACCTGGATACCGGCATCATGGCAGGCGGCGATCGCCGTGGCGGCTTCCGGGCGCAACGGATCGATCATTGCAACCATGCCGAGCAGGGTGAGTTGTTGTAAATGTTGCGGGCCGAACAGGTCATCGTCGGCAAGCCGGGTTTCGCCGCTGGCCAGCGCCATAACCCGGTAACCTTCGCTGGCGAGTGCATGGGCCTGTTGTTGTATGCCGTCCCGGTCGATGGCCTGTTCACCCTGTCGGGTACTCATACGATCGCACATGGTCAGTAGCTTTTCCAGAGCGCCTTTGACGAACACGCAGTAATGATCGTTAACTCGGTTCAGACTGGCCGCGAACTGATGTTCCGATTCAAACGGAATGCTGTCCTGTTGCGGATAGTCTGTCATGCAATCGGTGTGTTTGATACCGGCCTTGTGCGCCATGATCAATAGCGCTACATCGACGGCATCGCCGTGATGAGTCCAGCTGCCGTCGCGATGACCGATAAAACCCTCGTTACACAGCACCGCCGCCAGGCTGATATCCGCGACCATGTGTTGCTGTTGTTCATCCATTGGCTGGGCGTCGGTACCGGTGATGTTGCCATCGGGTGTGTCGCTGTCGCCACCGACGTCCAGTGTGTCTCCGAGCGGCAATAATATTTTGCGTGCAGTGAGCTGGTTGACGGTGAGTGTACCGGTTTTATCCGTGGCGATGAAAGTGCAGGAGCCGAGCGCTTCCACGGCAACCAGTTGACGGACAATGACATTACGTTTTGCCATGCGACTCATGCCGATCGCCAGTGCCACGGTTAACGCGACCGGTAAACCTTCCGGTATGGCTGACACAGCGAGAGCCACCGCGAGCATGAAAATTTCGCTCAACGCCATGCCCTGCATAAACGCGATCAGGGCCATCAGTATGGCGGCCAGTCCGACGAACAGAGCGATACGATGGGTGAATTTTTCCATGCGCACCAGCAGTGGCGGTTTGCTGGTCTGCTTGCCAAGTACGGCGCTGGCAATTTTACCGAGTTCAGTATGCAGGCCGGTAGCGACAACAATACCGAGTGCGCGACCGCGATTGACCAGGGTGCCGGCAAAAACCATATTAAGTCGATCACCAAGAATGCTGTCTTCAGCCAGTAGCTGCTTCGCGTTTTTCGATACGGCCAGGGACTCACCGGTTAGCAGCGATTCATCCACTTCAAGGTCGTGGCTGGTCAGTAATCGAATATCCGCCGGGATACGGTCGCCTGATTCAAGTTGTACCAGGTCGCCGGGCACCAGTTGTTCGGCGTCGATTTCGTAACTGTCGTCGTCGCGTATCACCCGACAGCGGGTCGTTACCAGTTGACGTAATGCACCGGCTGCACGTTGCGCAGAGAATTCCTGAGTAGTACCGATGATGGCGTTGACCAGCAACACGCCGGCGATAAAACCGGCGTCGGTCCATTCCTGGATGATCAGGGAAACGACGGCGGCTAGCGCCAGTACATAAATCAATGGGCTGGCAAACTGGTGGGCAAATACGCTGAGAATCCCCGGTGGTTCCGCCTGTGGCATGGCATTAGGACCGTAGTTTTGCAGGCGTGCATCGGCCTCGCTACGACTAAGGCCCTGCTCGCTGGATTGCAGGGCCTGCAGCACTTCGGCAGCAGATTGGGCGTGGGGTATCATCAGTGTGTTATCGTGTGTCTTTGATGAACACTCATTGTGTCATCGGAAGATGACACCCACAATAACGCTGATCCTTCAGTTTGAAGTTACTTGATGTAGTTAAAGGCTGAATGGCTACAGAGAAAAAGAGGCCGGTACGAAACCGGCTCGTCTGAAGGTTGGGAGAAATGTCTGAACGTTGTTAAACACAGCCGGTGGGCTTGGGCAGGCCACCGTATTTGGTAATGGGCTTCATCGGGCCGGTCATCCACAGTTTGAACATGTCGGCCTTGTCTTCACCAATATGCTTGGCGAATTTTCGAATCGGCGGTACCACATTGAATTCGGAATAATATTCGCGGGCTTTCAGAATCTGATCCCACTGGGTGTCATCCAGTTCGACACCATCTTCATCTGCCATGGCGCGGCCGATTTCCGGGCTCCAGTCGTTCATGTCCAGTAAATAACCGTCACCGTCTCGTTCTGGTAAATTCATATAGACCTCCTGTTGAATAACTTCCGGGGGGATGGAAGTGATCGGTAGTTATTTGCCAGTGTTCATTAGATAAGGACTGGAGTCGGGAATTCAAGGGGGTGTGATGGAAATTTTCTATGGCCGGCAGGCGAATGATTATTCTGGACTATGTACAGCGTTTAGCTGAATTGCCAGTCCATAAGCCTGGCCAGTAGTCGACCCTCCTGCTTAAGGCTTTTGCCGTTCTCGAGATATAAAAGCATCTGACAACCGCACATACGCGTTTGCCAGTTTTTCCACCTTACTTCGAGCAGGGGAATTTGCCGACACTGTGAAAGTGACTGGATCTGTGCGCAGTTTTTTGAAGGGCCGGAACCGTCCGGATTGCCGTGCAGAGCATTCCAGGCAATGAAGGGTTGCCGTCGGTCGAGACAATATTCAACGAGATGGCGGTAATCGTGAAGTTGTGCCTCGATATCGGGCGGATCGATGAAAATCAAATCCACAGGTATTAACTTCTCTGCGAGCGGGTAACCGTTCTGATTGAATACCTGTATATTCGAATTGTTGCGATTAAACTGTATTAACTCTGCACATATATCCGGATTGGTATCACACAGAAATGCCGCGTATCGTTCAGGAAAACGTTCGCTTAATATTTGCGAAACTAATGTTGTTGAACCCGAATACTCGGTTTTCAAATGGCCTGAGTTGTCGGTCAGCAGATTAAAAAAATCATTCAGTCGGGATTGCGGAACCGGTGCGCTGGAAAAGCTGTCCACGAACCGGCCGATACCCTGTTGCCAGGCGCCGGTGCCATGTAAATGGTAACAGGGGTAGCCGGCGTGAACATCGAGATAACGAATTGACGATGAGATTCGCTTTATATCATTCAGGGCGCTGAACAGGATAAAGTGTTTTAGCAGGTCACCCTGGTTGCCGGCTTTTGTACGATGATCATAAGAAATTGGCATCTCTCCAGATGTGGGCATTCAGTTTGAATCGCCCGGAATGCCTGTCCAGTTGATCTGAAAGCAGGGATAGAAAGGCTGCTGCCGGAATATCAACCTCAGAGTTCGTTAAGGTGTCATACCGGTGAGTTCATATTTTCTCATTACTGTTCCGCCGCTGCCCAACGAGTTGTCAATTCGTTTAACCAGTCCAACACCGGGACAGCGCCAGTGAAGTTGAACGTAGGTCGAAATGCTGCGTCGAATTTTCAGGCAGTTGCTAAAACTGCCGTAAGCTACGGTAACGTCTTCAATACCGATGAGGACGATGTCGGCTATTTCCGGACCCTGATATTCTTCGGAGCTCATGTCCGGCGTTCTGTATTTCTCTAAATCAACACTGTACATGATGCCGATTTTCATGTTCGAACTGGCATAGACTGAACCGGGCGTGAGTCGAGTGTTACTGGTGTAGACATTGTTGGAGTCGTAACTGTCGTAGCCGGTTTGCATATAATACTGGGGTGTGGCGAGAAAATAGGATACCTGCTGCTGATTACAGGTGCCCATGCCGCTACCGGACCAGACACGGGTCATTTCTATTTCGGTGTTGCTACCATTCACAGTCCGTTGATATGAACGTGTTTCAGTGTCGCAATCCGGGTAGCCCGACTGGAAATAAGCAAAAACTTTTTCACTGGCGGTCGACATGTAATCGCGGTAGTCGTAGCTCTGATTTCCGGGCACGTCGGCAATACGATCCGCCAGTTCCTGAAAGTTTTCATTCACCTGGGATGCGCTGGCCGGTTGACCACCCTGGAACTGATGTTGAACCGGTGCTCCATCAGCATGGAGATCGAAAGAGGTCAGACCCAGTAAAACAAAAAGATGAGTGGCGATTTTATTCATGGTGTTATTCCCTGATTAGTCAGCCCATTTCATATTGTCGGCGTTGCTACCGTCATCCCAGATCAGGATGTTGGCCGACTGGCTGCCGTCGTCCCAGACGTTGGTTTGATTTGAGCTACTATCGCCTCCACCGCCGCAAGCGGAGAGAGTCAGACAGAAGAGCGCAGAAAGCAGAATTCTGGATAGAGAAAGGCGAATCATATACCGCTCCGGATTTATTTTTTTAGCTTCCGTATGCCAAAGCATTCTGGCAGAGCGACACTGGAACGGCAAGTCGTTTTCAGGGCTAAATTTCGAGACTGTTTAACAGTGTGAGCGATAGGTAATGTGGCCGTCGATTTCGAAAATCAGGCACCAGTCTCCATCGGCCGGGAACACATGCATGTCGAGGCCGTCGCCGAGGCCGGGCTGGATGTAGTCCTGAATGAAAATGGTTAAGGAATCACCCTGAACCAGATCCCGTTTATCCGTGTTACCTTTGAGTTGAATATTATGTACGACGAAATACTGTTCGTCGTCGTCGATGAGATCGAAGACTTCGCGCAGGGTGAGACTTCGGTGTTCCGGCATCTGGCTCAGGACCTGGACCAGACTTTCCAGGCTGCGCAAACGAGCGGCGAATATAGGTGTTGGGTTGTTGACCATTAGCGGATACTTTTTTCAGTTAGACTGACCCCAACCGCTGCGACCGGTTGAGGTGGCCCGTAGCGGTAAGAACTCTGACGACAACGTGTCGTTAAGCTTATGTCCAGCGTGGGCGTGGCGGCAATTATAATTATTGATGCGCGGATTATTTTTAGATATAGATGCGCGTTATTGTTTGCGGTAGGTACGCTCGACGTACTGGTCCAATAATGCCTGAAATTCCTCGGCAATGTGATCACCCTTTAGAGTGACCGTTTTTATACCATCTTCATAAACCGGTGCCACCGGTTTCTCGCCGGTGCCGGGTAAAGAAATGCCGATGTTGGCGTGCTTGCTTTCGCCGGGTCCGTTGACCACGCAACCCATCACCGCCACCGACATGTTTTCTACACCGTGATACTGTTTCGCCCATTCTGGCATTTGTTCGCGTAGATAGTTCTGGATTTTTTCCGCCAGTTCCTGGAAGTAGGTGCTGGATGTGCGACCACAGCCCGGGCAGGCGGTAACCAGTGGCACGAATGCGCGCAGCCCCATGGTCTGTAATATTTCCTGTGCGACGACGACTTCTTTGGTGCGCGCCGCACCCGGTTCCGGTGTCAGGGAAATACGAATGGTGTCGCCGATGCCGTCATGGAGCAGAATTGCCAGTGCGGCGGTGGAGGCGACGATGCCTTTCGAACCCATGCCGGCTTCGGTCAGGCCAAGATGTAATGCATAATCGCAGCGGCGCGCCATTTCGCGATAAACCGTCACCAGGTCCTGCACATCGGACATCTTGCAGGACAGGATAATCTTATCGCGACCCAGGCCCAGCTGTTCAGCAGTTTCTGCGCTGTTGACCGCAGACTGAATGACGGTTTCGAACATCACATCTTTGGCGTCTTTGGGTTGTGCGGACTGTGCGTTCTCGTCCATCAATTTCGCCAGCAGGTCCTGGTCCATGCTGCCCCAGTTGACGCCGATGCGTACCGGTTTGTCGTATTCGATGGCAAAGCCGATCATGGTGGCGAACTGTTCGTCGCGTTTTTTACCCTTGCCGACGTTGCCCGGATTGATGCGATATTTATCCAGTGCCGCGGCACACTCCGGGTATTGAGTGAGCAGTTTGTGGCCGTTGAAATGAAAATCGCCGACCAACGGTACATTGATGCCCATGTGTTGCAGGCGTTGTTTGATACCGGGCACGGCCGCGGCGGCCTCGGCGGTGTTCACGGTAATACGCACCATTTCCGATCCGGCGGCGGCCAGTTCGGCAACCTGGATCGCGGTGGCGATTTCATCGGCGGTGTCGGTATTGGTCATCGACTGCACCACCACCGGCGCGCCGCCACCTACGGTGACCTGGCCGACCTTGACGGCGACGGATTTGCGACGTGGATGAAAGGGTGGAGCGAAGCTCATAGGACATCGTGGAGCAGTTGAATTGGGCGCTAATGATACCACTATATGGTACATTGCTTAAATCATCCGAGCGCAAATAATAAGGTGTACTTTTGTTCCGATTAGGTCTGATTATCAATCCCGTTGCCGGCATCGGTGGGCGCGTGGCATTGAAAGGCTCGGATGGTGATCAGATTTATACCCGGGCCCTGGAGCTCGGCGCACAGCCTCTCGCCCAGCAGCGCTGTGCCGACACCCTGCAACTGATCGAAAACTACCGCGACCAGCTCACCATATTTACCGCCGCCCACGACATGGGCGAAGACCTGAGTCGTCGCATGGGTTTCGATACCCGCGTGGTGGCCGACAACGACGCCGGTCATACCCATGCTGAAGATACGGAAACCACGGTACGCCAGTTGCTGGAACAGGGGATCGATCTGCTGTTGTTTGCCGGCGGCGACGGTACGGCGCGTAATATCTATCATGCACTGCAGCAACTCGAAGCAGACGCATCGCTACCGGTGATCGGTATTCCCGCCGGCTGTAAAATCCATTCTGCGGTGTATGCGGTCACCCCCCGACATGCCGGGGAATTGCTGGCGCTGATCCTGCGTGGTCGCCCGCTCAGCCTGCAGGAGGCCTCGGTGATGGATATCGACGAAGAGGCGTTTCGTCATGACCTGGTGAAAGCGCGCCGTTACGGCCAGCTTATGGTGCCTGCGGAAAATCAATATATGCAGAATATGAAGGAAGGTGGTGTTGCGCACTCGGCGCTGGTGTTGCAGGATATAGCCGCCTACCTGGTGGAGACTATGGATGAGGATACCCTGTACCTGATCGGTTCCGGCACCACGCCGAAAGCGGTGATGGATGAACTGGGTCTCGAGTCCACTCTGCTCGGTATCGATGCGGTCAAACAGGGCCAGCTGGTGGCGCGCGATCTGAACGAACAGCAGATTCTGCAATTGATCGATCAGCAGCGTACAAAAATGATTGTCACCGTGATCGGTGGCCAGGGCCATCTGTTCGGTCGCGGTAATCAGCAATTCAGTCCCGAGGTGATTCGCGCAGTGGGGCGCGACAATATCATCATCATCGCGACGCCGGAAAAACTGCATGCGCTCGAAGGTCAGCCCCTGCGCGTGGATACCGGCGACGAACAACTCAATGAACAACTCTGTGGCATGGTTCCGGTGATCACCGGCTATGACCATATGAATTTATATCGAATAGGTCGTTAAACCATATGCAAGACAATGAATTCAACGAAGACCTGATGTTATTTCTGGAAATGTCGCCGACCCCTTATCATGCGGTTGAGCAGATGATCGGCCGTCTCGAATGTGCCGGTTATCAACGCCTGTTCGAAGCCGACGCCTGGCAACTGGACGCAGGGCAGGGTTATTTTGTAACCCGTAACGATTCATCCATTGTGGCCTTCAAGGTCGGCACCGAAGATGTGGTTGAAAACGGTGTTCGCATGGTCGGTGCGCACACCGACAGTCCCTGTCTTAAAGTCAAACCGCAACCGGAAATCGTCAGCCAGGGTTATCTGCAACTGGGCGTGGAAACTTACGGCGGTGTATTGCTGAATCCCTGGTTCGATCGCGACCTGTCACTGGCCGGCCGCGTCAATTATCTGGATGAAGACGGTGAAATCGTTCAACAGTTGATTAACTTCGAAACACCCATCGCCATCATTCCCAGCCTGGCCATTCATCTCGACCGCACCGCAAACGAAGAACGCAAGATCAATGCGCAAACCGATCTGCCCCCGGTACTGTTGAAGTTGCCGAAAGACGATAAGACAAAAGATGAAAAACCCGATTTCAAAAAACTGTTGCTGAAGTGGATGAAAAACGAAGACAGCAGTTGCGATGCGGTTGAAATTCTCGATTATGAACTCAGCTTCTACGATACCCAGCCGCCTGCTTTTGTCGGCCTGAATCGTGATTTCATCGCTTCGGCACGGCTGGATAATTTGCTCAGTTGTTACACCGGCTTATCGGCGTTGACCACCGAAGGTGATACCCACACACGATTGCTGGTGTGCAACGATCACGAAGAAGTAGGCAGTATGTCGGCGCACGGTGCGCAGGGGCCGTTTCTAAAATCGGTGCTGGAACGCATCGTCGGCACAGGCGAAGACTTCACCCGTGCCATGGATCGATCGATGATGATTTCCGCCGATAATGCGCACGGCGTGCATCCCAATTATGCGAGCAAACACGACGCTAATCACGGTCCCCTGATCAACCAGGGTCCGGTGATCAAGGTGAACGCCAATCAGCGTTATGCCTCGAATAGTGAAACCGCCGCTATATTCAAAAAATTATGTAAACAGGCGGATGTGCCGGTACAGGCTTTCGTGGTGCGTAGCGATATGGCCTGCGGCAGTACCATCGGTCCGCTGACCGCCAGTGAAATCGGCGTTAAAACCCTGGATGTGGGTGTGCCGACCTTTGCCATGCATTCGATTCGTGAGCTGGCGGGTTACTGGGATGGGTTCTATCTGTATCGCGTATTAAAAGAGTTCTACGCACAATAAGTTGTTGAGTGGTAGCCATGTTGAACAAGCCTTTTGCGGAATCCTGCGAGCAGAACAAGCAGGTGATTCTGAACGTGTTGAAAGAAGTATTTGCCGAACCGGGAACGGTGTTTGAAATCGGCAGCGGCACCGGTCAGCACGCCGTTTATTTTACCGAGCATATGCCGCACCTCTACTGGCAGCCCAGTGATCTGCCCGATCAGATTCCGGGCATGTGCATGTGGATCGGCGAAGTGGAGCACAATCGTATTCACGCGCCGCATGAACTGGACGTTACGGCGGCCGAGTGGCCGGTGGTGCTGGCGGATTATGTGTTCACCGCAAACACCACGCACATCGTGTCGTGGGAAAAAGTACAGGATATGTTTGCCGGCATCGGTCGCATGTTGCGTACCGGCGGCGTGTTCGCCCAGTACGGGCCGTTCAATTACGGCGGTCAGTTTACCAGTGAAAGTAATGCGCGTTTCGATCAATGGCTGAAGGATCGCGATCCGCAGAGCGGCATTCGGAATTTCGAGGATTTACAGCGACTGGCCGAACAGCATGGCCTCAAGCTGTATGCCGATTATGAAATGCCCGCCAACAACCGGACCCTGGTGTGGCGTAAGGTCTGAGCGTGACTCCGTAAACCGGCGGCTTAGAGATGGTCGGTTTCAGCGCGATTCGGGCAGGCGGTATTGTCGCATTCCGGGATGCTGCAGCCGGGCTGGTCGAGCTGGGTCAACTGGCGCAACTGTTCCGCACTGAGGGTTTTAACCGTGCGGCCGGTATGCGCATCGAGCAGGCGCAGGCTGAGATTCGGGCAATCCAGCAGGGTGGTGATCAGGTCGTTCATTAGCGTGGTCCGGTATCATATTTATAAATGAGAATTGTACTCATCTGGAGGCGCCCGGCAAGAGGAATATTGCACCCTGTTAAACGCTTCACTGTTTTCCCGCAAAATCGGCGCCATCCCTGAGCAGGCGGGCCCCCCAGCCGCTATTATTTTATCTGGGCCGAGTTAAAAACATGTAATATACCCAGTCTTTCGTGTATCGATCAAAGGCGTACACCTAAACCATGAGTAAAGTTCGCAAATCCCACAAGCTGGATCAGGTCTGCTACGACATCCGTGGCCCGGTGCTCAATGAAGCCCGCCGGCTGGAAGAGGAAGGCCATCGCATTACCAAGCTGAATATCGGCAACCCGGCTTCGTTCGGTCTGCAGGCACCGGATGAGATCATCCAGGACGTTATCCATAACCTGGCCGACTGCCAGGGCTACAGTGATTCAAAAGGGGTGTATTACGCGCGCAAGGCGGTGATGCAGGATTGCCAGCAGAAGAACATCAGTGACGTGGAGATCGACGATATCTTCCTCGGCAACGGGGTCAGCGAGATGATCGTCATGGCTATGCAGGCGCTTCTTGATAACGGTCAGGAAATCCTGATACCGGCGCCGGATTACCCCCTGTGGACGGCGGCGGTCAGCCTGGCCGGCGGGACGCCCGTGCATTATCTATGCGACGAGGACAACGGCTGGCAACCGGACATCGCCGACATGGAAAGCAAGATCACCCCCAATACCCGCGGTATTGTGGTCATCAATCCCAATAACCCCACCGGCGCGGTGTACTCCCGCGAGGTGCTGTTGCAGATTATCGAGCTGGCGCGCAAGCATGGCCTGATCATCTATGCCGACGAAATCTACGACCGTATCGTGTACGACGGTGCCGAGCACGTCACCATGGCCTCGCTGGCCGACGATGTCCTGTTCGTCAGTTTCAACGGTCTGTCCAAATCCTATCGGGTAGCGGGTTTTCGTTCCGGCTGGATGGTGATCAGCGGTGCCAAGCACCGTGCCACTGATTCCATCGAAGGCCTGGAGCTGCTGGCATCGATGCGCCTGTGTTCCAACGTGCCGGGTCAGCACGCCATCCAGACTGCGCTGGGCGGTTACCAGAGTATCCAGGACCTGATTCGCCCCGGCGGCCGCCTGTATGATCAGCGCGAATATGCCTGGAAGATGTTGAACCAGCTGCCCGGTGTGTCCTGCGTCAAACCCATGGGCGCGCTGTATCTGTTTGCGAAACTGGATACCGAGATGTATCCGGTGGAGGACGACGAGAAGTTCGTACTGGATCTGCTGTTGCAGGAGAAGGTGTTACTGGTGCAGGGCACTGCATTCAACTGGCCGAAGCCGGATCATTTCCGCATGGTGTTCCTGCCGCGTCAGGACGAGATGGAAGGCGTGATGGAACGCATGCATCACTTCCTGACTCATTACAAAGCCTGAGTGGAGCGGGGAGCGGGTTGTGATTTACAGTTCGCGAACGTCGAGGATCATGCAACCGTAGCAGTTCAGGCCCGCATCGTCGCTATCGCCGATACGCACCACATCCACGGTAAGTTCGATCGGCGTGTCCTGTTCGCTGTCCGCTTCCATACGCAGAAACAGTCGGGTGTCGACCGAGAGTGCGGCATCGAGACGAATCTGCACGCCGGTCTGGCTGATGTCGATCATCAAACCTTCGCGGTAATCCGCATTCTCTTCAAGTTTGTATTTCACCTGGCCATTGACGGCGATACGTGGGTAAATCCGGCGTTCCAGATCGGTATTCGCAGCAAAAGACATGGCAGATTCCTCCTCGGTGCTGGGGGCGACAGCGAATCGGATTCGCTGCGAGGCACTTCTTTTAATGACTATAGTTGGCTCCGTGCCGAATTGTCATCACATGCTCGAGTGATCAAACACGGCGCTGACCGGGAATCTCATGGACAACTTTCCAAAACTGGATAATTGGCCGGGTCATTTTCCCTGGTCAAGGGTTATGCTGTCATTTGCATAACAATAAGTCCAGTCGAATCCGCTGGCTTCGGTCAGCGCCGCGAGCAACTGGTCGGTGGGTACCGCTTCGTGGGGGTGAATCCGCGCAATGGTCAGGGCGCAACGTCCGTAACCACCTTCATGTCGCCAGCGCAGCCGGGCCATGGCGGTGGCGGTTCCGCAATGGGGGCACTGAATCGGTGTGGTCGCCAGTCGCCAGTCGACATCGGACTGCCAGCCGGTCAGCTTGTGTCGGCATTCCGGACAGCCGGGCCTGATGGTGCCGGTCACACCCAGGCACTGTGCGGTATCGAGCGCCGGATAAAGCCGGATGAAGCAGAACTGGTCGCCGTCGTCCGGCGACAGCTGGATATTCGGCGCGCACCCGAGAAAGGTGAGCAGGCTCAGGAATTCGGAGCCGACCTGAAAAGTGTCCTTGTCGAGAGGGTGTCCGATCAGTCCCGCAGCCGTCATCCGATCGATGAACGGTGCAACATGGTCCAGAGTCTGTTCATTGTGCCGGGGAAATAAAATCAGTCGCGGTAGCGTCATAGAAGTTGCTGATGAAATGCTAATCGGTCCATCTTAGCATGGCTTGACCCTGCACATGAATCGCGTCATTCTGTGCGGCAAAAATGATCGAGGAGGAGAAAACCATGCATGTGACCATTGTTCATGTTCAGGTTAAGGCGGATCATGTCGATGATTTTATCGCCGCCTGTGCACGCAATCATCAGGCCTCGATCGATGAATCAGGCAATCGTCGTTTCGACGTATTGCAACAGGCCGACGATCCCACCCGGTTTGTTTTATACGAAGCCTACACCAGTCGCGAAGCTGCCGCGGCACACAAGGAAACCGAACATTATCAGCAATGGCGCGCAAGTGTTGCCGACTGGATGGCCGAGCCGCGTCTCGGTGTGGTGTATCGAGGGCTGTATCCGCAGGACTGAATATGCAAACTGATTTTCATGCGTTTTCCATTGCCCGTCTTCCGCGTATCGAATTCGGTAACGGTGTTTTCAATAACGTGGCTCAACTGTGTTCGGCTTACGGTCGACGTGTACTGCTGGTGACCGGTGCAAAATCATTTCTCGACAGTACTTATTATCAACAGCTGCAGGATGATTTCAGTGCGCGGCAACTGAGTCTCGAATTATGTCAGGTGCCCGGTGAACCGTCCCCGCAAATGGTGGACGATGCGGTGAAACAATTCGCCGCCGCAGACATCGATGTGGTACTCGGCATCGGCGGCGGTAGCGCACTCGATGCGGCCAAGGCGATCGCCGGATTACTGAAAGTGCAACGCACGGTGATGGATTACCTGGAAGGCGTGGGGCCGGAACTCACTTATGAAGGTCCGGCACTGCCCTTCATCGCCGTACCCACCACTGCCGGAACCGGCAGTGAAGCGACGAAAAATGCTGTGCTCAGCGTGCAGGGCAAAGACGGTTTTAAAAAATCGTTTCGCGACGACAAACTGGTCGCCGAATACGCCATTGTCGATCCGCAACTGCTGGCCAGCTGCCCGCCCGGTGTGATCGCCGCCAACGGTATGGATGCTCTGACCCAGTTACTCGAATCCTATGTGTCGAGCCGCTCCAATGTGATGACCGAGGCACTGGCCATCAGTGGTTTGCGTGCTGCTCGAGACGGACTGCTGACCCTGTACCGCAACAGTGACGATGCACGTGCGCGTGAACAGATGGCATATGCGTCCATGCTGTCCGGTATCTGTCTGGCACAAACCGGTCTCGGTTCGGTGCATGGCCTGGCATCACCGCTGGGTGCATTTTATCCCATCCCCCATGGCGTGGTTTGCGGCACCCTGGTGGCCGAGGCGACTCGAGTGAATATCGAGGCCATGCAACAGCGCGAGCCCGACAATGTTGCGCTGGAAAAGTATGCGCGACTGGCGGAGATATTAAGCGAACGTCGTATTCGTGATCATCATGAGGCCCGTGATAGCTTGATCGCTTTACTGGACGACTGGACCGAACAATTGCAGTTGCCCGGTCTGGCGCATTATGGCGTACAGGAAAACGAACTGGATCACGTGGTTGCTCATTCGCGTGGCAGCAGCATGAAAACCAATCCGATCGTGCTTAGCGATGCCGAAATTCATCGTTTGCTGGTCGCGCGATTGTAACGATTCTGCCGTCAAACCGGCGCATATCAGACACAATAACAACAACGCAAGACTGATCAGCAGAATCATCAGTCCGCATTCCGGAGGATGAAATGACAAAACGACAACAGCTTGCTTTTTTACTATTTGCACTCAGCCTGCTTGCCATGGGCCGTGTCGACGCGGGACCGAGTCCGGGATTCGATTATGGGCAGGTTTACATCTTTGGCGACAGCCTGTCCGATACCGGTAATCTGGCTTCGGTAAATGGTGACTTTCCACCACCTTATTACATGAACAGGGTGAGCAACGGACCGGTCGCTGTGGATGCTCTGGCGGCAAAACTGGGCCTGGACGCACAGGCATCGTTGTACCTGATCGGTGCTGAACAGGGCGGCAATTATGCCGTGGCCGGTGCCAGAGCCAATGGAGAAGCACCGATCGACCTGCGAGCCCAGGTGCTGAGTTTCCAGGCTAACCATGGTTACCAGGCACCTGGCGATGCGCTCTATGTGATGTTTATCGGCGGCAATGATGTGCGCGATGCGCGGGATGAAAGTGACCCAATACTGGCCTGGCAAACTGTACGCGCCGCGGCCGTCGCCGTGCGCGAAGCCATGAGTATGCTGGCTGCCAGTGGTGCGAAAAAATTTCTGGTGATCAATACACCCGATATTGGCCTGATTCCAGAGACCCGTTTGCTTGCCGCAGCTACCGAAGATCCTTCGATCATTGTGCGCGCACACTGGATGAGCAGTCTATATCGGTTCGCCCTGCATCAGGAAGTACGCAAACTTCGTCGACATCATCACATTGAGCTGGCCGAGTTCGATCTGCTCAAGCGATTCACACAGCTGATTCGTCACGCCGATAAACTGGGGTTTAGTCATACAACCGAGCCCTGTTTCTATCTACAGACCCAGCAGTTCCACCCGGATTGCAACTACGGTCTCAACGCGGACCAGTTCATCTTTTTCGACGAGATTCACCCAACGACCCGAGTACATGGCATGATCGGTGAGGCATTCTTCGAAACCCTGCATCAGGTCCGGCGTCGGCCGGTGTTCAAACACTGAGCGGTTATCGAGGGAAGGGCGTTTTATTTCCAGAAAGCAGGATGCAGCAACACCATGACCGACATGATTTCCAGTCGGCCCAGCAACATGGCGGCCACCGAAATCAGTTTGCCCGCATCGTTGATGGTGCTGAAGGAATAAGCGACTTCACCCAGTCCCGGCCCCAGGTTGTTGATGCATGTGGCAATACCGGAAAATGCGGATATCTGGTCAACACCGGTGGCCATCAGCATCAGCATGAGAAATACGAACGTCAGGATGTAAATGGCAAAAAAGCCGCTGATACCTCGCAATACCCGTGAGTCCAGTTTCTGACGTCCCAGCTTAATCTGGAACAGGCCGTGAGGATGCATCAGCATTTTCATCTCCCGGTGGCCGAGTTTCAGCAATACCAGCAGTCGCATGACTTTCATGCCGCCTGCGGTGGAGCCGCCACAACCGCCGATGAAACTGCTCAGGATCAACAATGCCGGCAGAAACAACGGCCACACGGAAAAATCGTCAAGACCGAAACCGGTGCTGGTGATCACCGAAATAACTTCGAATGCAGACTCGCGCAGGGCATGCGGAATACTTTCGTAGAAACCACTGAGATGCAAAGACACCGCGGTAAACAGGATCAGCATCATGACGATGATGAGAAAACTGCGCACTTCGATGTCACGCAGATAACTGAGTGGGTTATAGCGTCGCCAGACCAGGTAGTGAACACTGAAGTTGATGGCGCCTGCCAGCATGAAAATCATCGCTACCGCTTCCACCGCTTTACTGTCGTAAAAAGCCAGGCTGGCGTCATGCGTAGAGAAGCCGCCAGTGGAGACAGTGGACATGCTGTGTGCAACGGCATCGAAGGGCGTCATACCGACCCACCAGTAGGCCAGTGCACAGAGCAGGGTGATGCTGATATACAAACTCCATAGATAGCGTGCAGTTTTAGCCAGCCGTGGCGTCATGCGCTCTTCTTTCATCGGGCCCGGTGATTCGGCGCGATAGATGGACATACCGCCAATGCCCAGCACCGGTAGTACCGCCACTGCCAGTACGATCAGGCCCATGCCGCCCAGCCACTGTAATTGTTGACGATAGAACAGAATCGACTCGGGCATGCTGTCCAGGTTGCTGAGTACGGTGGCGCCGGTGGTGGTCAGTCCGGAGGCTGATTCGAAAAAGGCATCGACAAAGGAAATGTTAAGCGCAAACAGGAAGGGCACCGTGCCCATGGCACTGAGCATGATCCAGAATAGTACGACAATGATGAAGCCGTCGCGGCGATGCAGGGCAAGTTTATGTTTACCGCCCAGGCTGTAAAGAAAGAGACCGCCACCCAGGAAGATCGCCAGGCTGATGACGAAGTCCCAGAGTTCACCATCATGGAACAGCATCGAGATCAGGGCGGGCAGGATCAGCGTCAGGCTGTAAATCATACTCAATGCGCCAGTGATCTTGAATATCGAACCGCGGTTTAACACCATGCTCCCCTGGGTGCAGCCAGACAGCGGCATTGTATCACCAAATAGTCGGGGTAAAACCACTTTGTCGAAAGCGATCAGACCGGGCAGGGTGGTTGTCGACCGGAGTCTGGTCCGGGTCGACTATCTGTATCGTCGACCCGGACGGCGTGATGAAGAAGAACCTGGTTGCTGACCTGTGTGCGATATCTTTGCGGTTCAGGGACAGCCGGACTGCAATGCGTATTGCACGCTCGACCTGTTTGTCATACGAGTATCGAGCGCCGTGTCGGGGTGATCGAGATGTAGTGAATCGGGTGACGGCTCTTCCTGCATAAGCCGTTTTAACTGCTCGATGTCGTTGATGGTGATCTGGTTGCCGCGAACCTTGATCAGTTCACTGGCCTTCAGTATTTTTAACTGACGCGAGAGTGTTTCCGGCTGGACTGATAACCAGGATGCAATGATGCACTTGGCTGCGGGTAATCGAATCGTGCAGGAATTATAACGTTGCTGGTGATCGGGAATCTGTTTGAGCAAAAAATTAATCAGTCGGCATTGCGCATTTTGCAGGGTGAGACAGTCGACCTGTTCGAAGTACTGGTTTATTTTTTCACTCATCATGCCCATCAACATGAAGCAGGTCGCGTTGGATTGCTGCAAAATTTCGATGAACGTTTCAACGTTGAAAGCGATGAGTTCAGTTGTGCCCAGTGTTTCTGCAAAGAAAGGATAGCGAGCATTTTTGAAGAACAACATACTTTCCGCAAAGACCTGTCCGCTCTGTAAAATATCGACGACACGTTCATTGCCATCACTGGATATTCGATACTGTTTGATCCGACCGGATAACACCATATAGAAGGCGCTGGCGTTCTGACCCTGAGCGACGATACGTTTGCGCGATGTATAACGAACGATTCTCGAAGAATCTAACAGGCGCTGTTGTTGATCTTTTGTCAGGGATGAGAGTAAAGACGAGTGGTATAGGGGGGCTGTTTTCTGGAGCGAGGATTCGATATGCATGTCTTGCCATCCTTTAGTAACGAGGGAACGGTTTACTACTACGGATACTGCAGGAACTGCTTGAACTGCCGGGGTAATATGGCACTGACGGGGGTAAAGGTAAAGTTGAGGTTGCAGAACAGGAAATATACGGTAATCGAATATTCTGAAATATATGTAGCGGGGCAGGCGTGTCAGGACATGGTTTGAGGCGAGAGACGGGCAAACCCCCGGTGTATTGCACACCGGGAACGATGTGGAACGGTCGGCCGGCTGGCGCCTAAATAACCGTTCCGATGGTAGTCAGTGCCAGCGAACTGCCGATCATCGCACCCACGGCAACATCGCTGGGGTAATGCAGACCCAGCACCACGCGCGATGCGGCAATCAGCATGGTAAATGGAATCAGGACTACGCCCAGTTGCGGGAAAGCCTGTACTGCGATGATGGTGAAGCTGACCGAATGCAGGGTATGGCCGGATGGAAAACTGTACAGGTCGAGCATGGCGGTGCCCTGCTGAATCGCCGCATGCTGGATGCAGGGGCGTTGTCGTACCAGGTTGTTCTTCAGCAATTTGTAGATAACGACACCAATAACACCGGTGATCGCCATCATAATCGACGTCTGCAGCGCCTGCATGCCGAACATAAGCGGCAGGGCAAGTATCAGTGCATACCAGAAAACACCATTTCCCAGTCGACTGATGACGGCAAACAGTGCTCTAACCACTTCATAATGCGTGTATCGGTTAAACAGGAGACAAAGTTGATATTCATGCTGATCCATCCGCTGAAACAGGTTCTTTGGATTCTCGTTGACGATGGGATTCTGATTTAACATAGCGCACCAGTACCTTTTCAAAATGATCGATGACATGCTTCCAGTCGGTTTGCTCGGCTTTGACTCTGGCCTGCTGACGAATCATCTTGAGAGTTTCGGGATTCCTGACGAGATCGACCGCCGCGTCACGGAATGCGTCTGCATCGCCGAAGTCCACGGTCAGCCCGTTGTGTTGATGAGTAATGTGCATGCGCGGCGCAGCATAGTCATAGGCGACCACTGCCAGTCCGCTGGACATGGCTTCGAGAATGACGTTGCCGAAGGTTTCCGTTTCCGAAGCGAACAGAAAAATATCCGCGCTGGCATAGTGTTGTGAAAGCTCCAGTCCCAGTTTGGGTCCGGTAAAGATAATGTCCGGATGCTGGCGCATCAGGCGCTGGCGAATCGGCCCGTCGCCAACCATCATCAATCGCACCTGCGGCTGTTCGGCCTTCATGGCCTGGTAACTGCGAATCACTACATCGATATTTTTTTCCGCGGCGATACGGCCTACGTACAGGGCCAGCGGTGCGTCCGCATCGATTTCCCATTGTTGTCTTAATTCGGCATTGCGGTGCAGGGGGTGATACTGCTCGGTATCGACGCCGCGGCTGAACAGGTCGACATCACGAATACCCAGTTGTTTAAGCTGGTCCACCAGGTCCGGCGAAGGCGCCAGGGTGCAGCGAGTGCGGTTATGCAGATTCTTCAGATAGGCGAAGATCAGTTTTTCCAGCCAGCCCAGTCGGTAATGTTTACTGTAGGTATGAAAATTGGTGTGGAAACCGCTGACTACCGGAATGTCCAGGGCATTAGCGGTGCGAATCGCTGAGGAACCCAGCGGTCCTTCGGTGGCCACATAAATAATGTCCGGCGAGGTGTCCTGCCAGAGTTTTTTCAGTTTGCCGCCGGCGGGCATGCCGAACTGTAAACCGGAATAGCCGGGAATCGGTAAGCCTCTGACCCGGGTCTCGGGATAGGAGGATGCGCCGTCCTGTTGTTGACGTGGACGTACGATATGCAGGGCATGGCCACGCCGCGCCAGTTCATTCACCAGCCGTTCCAGCGTTTTGGCGACGCCGTTGATCTCCGGTACATAGGTTTCTGTCACCAGGGTGATACGCATGCCAGTCCCAATAATGTTGAGTCTGGAATCAGTATCTGCTCGTCATATGTACGGTCGGTTAATGCGGGGTGATATTTCGATGACATCAGCACCCTGATTGACATGAAAATGTCACTGAGCGGCCGCTGTGGCGTGTTTGTGGGACATCGAGTCTGCGCCCGAAATATGACCGTGCGATGACCGGGCAGTGAGACGGGCGTTGCTCCCGCTGCGCCGTTCGCGGGTCATGCGGCGGTGTCACCGGACAGTGTCGACAGACGGTATATTAGTCTATACTTGTGATTCGTAAATTATTTCGCATTCATAAGTTTATGATAAATAAACTTATTTTTTCAACGATGTAAAAATACCCTTGCATTTTCCGAGTAAACCCGGAAGATGTGCGGTCAATTACATTGTCATGGGCACAGACCCGGGAGGCCTACCATGGCTGCTGAAATGCAGAATCAGGATATCGATCAGACAGAAACCCAGGAATGGCTGGACGCACTGGCCGCGGTGCTGGAGCATGAAGGTGTAGAACGCGCTCATTTCCTGCTCGAGCAAATGATCGACACCATGCGCCGGTCCGGCGTCAACCTGCCCCATTCCTCGAATACCGCTTACGTCAACACCATCCCTCCGCATTTGCAGAAGCCGCTGCCCGGCGATAACGCCATCGAGCGCCGCATCCGAGCCATCATTCGCTGGAACGCGGCGGCCATGGTGGTGCGCGCCAACCGCAAGGCTTCCGAACTGGGCGGCCACATTGCCAGCTTCGCCTCGGCAGCCACTCTATATGACGTGGGCTTTAATCATTTCTGGCGTGCGCCGAGCCACGAACACGGTGGCGACCTGGTCTTTTTCCAGGGTCATTCTGCACCGGGCATGTATTCACGGGCGTTCCTGGAAGGCCGTCTGAAACGTGAACAACTGGAGAAATTTCGTCAGGAAGTGGACGGTGAAGGTCTGTCGTCCTATCCCCACCCCTGGCTGATGCCGGACTTCTGGCAGTTCCCTACCGTATCCATGGGTCTGGGTCCGATCCAGTCCATCTACCAGGCGCGCTTCATGAAATACATGCAGGACCGGGGCCTGGCTGACACCCGTGATCGCAAGGTGTGGTGTTTCATCGGCGATGGCGAAGTGGACGAACCGGAAACACTGGGCGCCATTTCACTGGCCTCGCGCGAAAAGCTCGACAACCTGATCTGGGTGGTGAACTGTAACCTGCAGCGCCTGGACGGTCCGGTGCGTGGTAACGGCAAGATCATTCAGGAACTGGAGTCGGTGTTCCGCGGTGTCGGCTGGAATGTGCTGAAAGTGATCTGGGGCAGCTACTGGGACAAACTGCTGGCGAAAGATCACGACGGTTTATTAAAACGTCGCATGATGGAGGCCGTGGACGGCGATTACCAGAATTACAAATCGAAGGACGGCGCCTATGTGCGCGAACATTTCTTCGGTAAATACCCGGAACTGAAAGCCATGGTCGCTACCATGTCCGACGACGACATCTGGCGCCTGAACCGGGGCGGTCACGATCCGCATAAAGTCTTTGCCGCATATAACGAAGCGGTTCACACCGAAGGTCAGCCCACGGTTATCCTTGCGCATACTGTTAAAGGTTACGGCATGGGGTCCGCCGGTGAAGGTCAGATGCGGACACACTCGCAGAAGAAACTGGGTGAAGAAGAAATGGTGGCTTATAAAAACCGTTTCCGTATTCCCATTTCCGATGAAGAAGCCGCCAAGGCTGAATACTTCCATCCGGGCGAGGACAGCGAAGAAGTTCAGTATCTGAAAGAACGTCGCAAACAACTCGGTGGTTACATGCCGGCGCGGAAAACCGTGGCGGCGCCGCTGGAAGTGCCGGAACTGGATGTCTTCGAACCACTTTTAAAGAGCAGCGGTGAGAAAACCATGTCATCCACCATGGCCTTCGTACGCATGCTGACCCTGCTTAGTCGAGATAAGAAAATCGGCAAGAACATCGTACCCATCGTGCCTGACGAAGCGCGGACCTTCGGTATGGAAGGTATGTTCCGTCAACTGGGCATTTATTCATCGGTGGGTCAGTTGTATACGCCACAGGATAAAGACCAGGTGATGTTCTACAAGGAAGACAAGTCCGGTCAGATTCTGGAAGAAGGTATCAACGAAGCCGGCGCCATGTGTTCATGGCTGGCGGCGGCGACTGCTTACAGTAATCACGGCGTCAACATGGTGCCGTTCTATATCTATTACTCCATGTTCGGTTTTCAGCGCATCGGCGATCTGGCCTGGGCCGCCGGTGACCTGCAGGCGCGCGGTTTCCTGTTTGGCGGTACCGCAGGGCGTACAACGCTGGCTGGCGAAGGTCTGCAACACCAGGACGGTCACAGTCATGTGGTCGCCGCGACCATTCCCAATTGCGTGTCCTACGATCCCACATATGCTTACGAACTGGCGGTGATCGTGCAGGATGGCCTGCGCCGAATGTATAAAGAGCAGGAAAACGTGTTCTATTACATTACCGTCATGAACGATAACTATGCTCACCCGGAAATGCCGAAAGGTGTGGAAGAGGGCATCATCAAGGGTATGTACCTGCTGCAGGGTGGCGGTAAGCGGCGTAAGAAAGTGCAACTGATGGGCAGCGGCGCGATTCTCAACGAAGTGGTCGAGGCCGGCAAACTGCTGGACAAGGACTGGTCGATCGACGCGGACATCTGGAGCGTCACCAGTTTCAATGAACTGGCGCGCGAAGCCAACGACTGTGATCGCTGGAACGTCATGCATCCTTTGAAAGATGCGCGCGTATCCTATGTCGAAAAGACGCTGAAAGATCGTCGAGGTCCGGTGATTGCCGCGACCGATTATATTCGCTCCTATGCCGACCAGATTCGTAAATGGGTGCCCAATAAATATTACGTGCTGGGTACCGACGGTTTCGGTCGTTCCGATACCCGTGCGCAATTGCGCAAGCATTTCGAAGTCGATGCGAAGTCCATCGTGATTGCCGCGCTGAAAGCTCTGTCCGATGAAGGCGATTTCCCCGCCGGTAAAGTCGATGAAGCGATTCAGAAATACGGTATCAATCCCGATAAACCGAATCCGATGACCGTTTAATTTTTTTGCGCAATGAGGCGAGCCGTGAATGACATGGCTTCGCCACATGCATGATGCGAACAAAGGTTCAGTTATGAGCACAGTTGAAGTAAGAGTTCCTGATATCGGTGATTTCGATGAGGTCGAAGTTATCGAAGTACTGGTGTCGCCGGGTGATCAGGTCAATGTGGATGATTCCCTGGTTACACTGGAATCTGACAAGGCGGCCATGGAAATTCCCGCGACCCACGCCGGCATTGTCGAGTCGGTCAAAATGAAAGTCGGTGACAAGGTTTCCGAAGGCGCGCTGATTTTAATGCTGGAAGAAGGCGCCGCGAATGAAAGTGCGGCGGCTGCCAGTGCACCCGCAGTCGCAGAACCAGCCGCTGCACCTGCCGCAGAAAGTAAACCGGCAGCACAGTCTTCTGCACCTGCTGCACCGGCGCCGAAAAAAGAAGCGCCGAAACCGTCGCCGACGGCGAATATCGACGTTAAACGATTCAAGAACGCCCATGCCTCACCCGGTGTACGCAAGTTTGCTCGTGAGCTGGGTGTCGATCTGAGCAAGGTCAGCGGTAGTGGGCCGAAAGATCGTATTCTGAAAGACGATGTACAATCGTTCGTTAAACAGGCGTTAACGACCGGTGCTGGTACCGGCGGTAGTCTGGGTGTCGAACCCATGCCGGATATCGATTTCAGCCAGTGGGGCGAAGTCGAAGTCAAACCACTGACCAAGATCAACAAACTCACCGGTAAGTTCCTGCACCGCAACTGGGTGACTATTCCCCATGTCACTCAGTTCGAGGAAGCCGATATCACCGAACTGGAAGCCTTTCGTAAGCAGAGTAACGATGAGTATGCCAAGCAGGGCATCAAGTTCACCCTGTTGTCGTTCATTATGAAAGCGCTTGTGGTGGCGATGAAGAAATACCCCCGCTTCAATTCCTCGCTGGACGCCAGCGGCGAAAACCTGATCATGAAAAATTACTACCACATCGGTATCGCGGTAGATACGCCGGATGGTCTGGTTGTGCCGGTGGTTCGCGATGTGGATAAGAAAACCATCGTCGATATTTCCATCGAACTGAAAGAACTGTCGCAAAAAGCGCGCGATAAGAAACTGACGCCGTCCGACATGCAGGGCGGTTGTATGTCCATCTCCAGCCTGGGCGGTATCGGCGGCACCAAGTTCACGCCGATTGTGAATGCGCCGGAAGTGGCGATCCTGGGTGTGTCCAAAGCGGATATCAAACCCGTGTGGAACGGCAAGGAATTCGAACCTCGCCTGATGTGTCCGCTGTCCCTGTCCTATGACCATCGTGTCATCGACGGTGCGGATGGTGCGCGGTTTGCGGCCTACATCAGTCATCTGTTGAGTGATGCACGACGCATTCTTCTGTAAACATTTATCCGCTGTGTAAACGGTTGATCCCGATATCAGTTTATGTGGCGAAATCAAAGGTTCAGTCATGAGCACAATAGAAGTAAAAGTCCCGGACATCGGTGATTTCGATGCGGTGGAAGTCATCGAAATCCTGGTTTCACCCGGTGACACCATCGAACAGGAACAGTCGCTGATTACCCTGGAGTCGGATAAAGCGGCGATGGAAATTCCGTCGTCGTCGGCCGGTGTGGTGAAAGACATCAAGGTGAAGGTGGGCGACAAGATCGGCGAGGGTGCGGTGATCTGTACCGTCGAAGCGACGGCCGGTGGCGTTGAATCAGCGCCTGAAACGAAAGCCGACGAGCCGGCAAAATCGGCTGCAGCGTTTGCCGAAGCATCTAGAACCGAATCGGCGCCAGCACCTGCGGCGGCCGAGTTCGACGGCAATGCGGACATCAGGGCGGAAATCGTGGTGTTGGGTTCCGGACCCGGCGGTTATACCGCGGCTTTTCGCGCCGCCGATCTGGGCAAGCAGGTGGTGTTGATCGAAAAAGATCCTTACCTGGGCGGTGTGTGCCTGAATGTCGGTTGTATTCCATCCAAGGCTTTATTGCATGTGGCCGAAGTAGTCAGCGAAGCGCAGGAGTTTGCCGGGCTGGGTGTGGAATTCAAGGCGCCGAAGATCGACAACGACAAACTGCGCGATCACAAGAACAAGGTGATCGGAAAATTGACCGGTGGTCTGAAGCAACTGGCAAAACAACGCAAGGTACAGGTGATGGAAGGCTATGGGCGTTTCACCTCTGCCAACAGCATCGAAGTGGAAGCCAGCGATGGCAACAAGCAGGTGGTGCAGTTCGATAACTGTATCATTGCCGCAGGTTCATCGGTGGCGCGTCTGCCGTTTGTGCCCTGGGACGATCCGCGAGTCTGGGATTCCACCGATGCACTTGAGTTACACGAAATTCCGAAACGTCTGCTGGTCGTCGGCGGCGGTATCATCGGTCTGGAAATGGCTACCGTCTACAACGCACTCGGTGCCAGTGTCACTGTGGTCGAACTGAGTCCCGGTTTGATTCCCGGTGCTGATCGTGACCTGATTCGTCCGTTCGAAAAAATGCTCAAGAAACGCTACGAAAATATTTTTGTAAATACAAAAGTGAGCGAGATTACACCGGAGAAAAAAGGTATCGTTTGTAAGTTCGAAGGCGACAAGGCACCGGAACAGGATACCTTTGATGCGGTGCTGGTTGCCATCGGGCGTACACCTAACGGTCGCTTGATCGATGCGGAAAAAGCCGGTGTGCAGGTCGACGAGCGCGGTTTTATTGCGGTCGACAATCAACAGCGCACTAACGTCGATCACATTTTTGCCATCGGCGATGTGGTGGGGCAGCCGATGCTGGCGCACAAGGCAACGCATGAAGCCAAGGTGGCGGCTGAAGTGATCGCGGGTCACAAACGTTTCTTCGATGCGCGCACCATTCCTTCCGTGGCCTATACCGACCCGGAAGTGGCCTGGTGCGGTCAGACCGAAGATCAGTTGAAAGAAGCCGGCGTCGCTTATGAAAAAGGCGTGTTCCCCTGGGCGGCGAGTGGTCGCGCATTGTCGGTCGGCGCGGAAGCCGGGATGACCAAGGTGCTGTACGACGCACAGTCTCATCGTTTGCTGGGTTGCGGTATTCTCGGTAAGAATGCCGGTGAGCTGATTGCCGAAGCGGCTCTGGGTGTGGAAATGGGCGCAGATGTGGAAGACATCGGGTTGACGATTCATCCTCATCCCACCCTGTCGGAAACCATCAACTTCGCCAGTGAAATCGTTGAGGGTACCTGTACCGATATTTACGTGCCGAAAAAATAACACTGCTGTTGATGTGGGTTCGGTGTTCCTGTGTGATCAGCGAACTCGCATCACGGCTGCTTTTCAAGTGATGTCCTGTCTATCTAAGCCGTTGTTGAACGGCAACCCATAAATAAACGTCTACTGATCAGTTAAATTATTTCGACTGTTTTTTAACTGAAAGCCCCTCTAGTATGCCAGTCTCGATTGGTACCGTGTTTATAAAACCATTATGCCGGTGCGGATAAAGCGGAACTCAATCGTCGAATCGACGCGGATTGCCTATGAGCAAAGTCGATGTTCGGCATTGTATTTCAGGTCGATGCATGGGTCGCATCATGGGTTGTTGCCCCGGGCACAACCGGCCGTCTTATCTTCATCGCTAGTGCCGACGTCATCGTCGCGGGTTTAATCGCATAGCCAGTCGAAGTGTGCAGCAATGCATTAGGCGTTCTGATTCCAGCCAACACAACAACACTCATGCTTCATGGTTATGAAAACCATGTTGAGCAGGGGGATTCTTCGCCTGGATCAGACAGAATTTGCTTAGCCGATGAGTGATAAATAGGGGATCGGTGATGCCTCAGTTTGTTTACAATTTGTTGCCGTTTCTGCGCTGGTTTCCGTTAACCCGCCAGAACATGCGTGCCGACCTGCTGGCCGGTGTGACCGTGGCGCTGGTGCTGGTACCACAGAGCATGGCTTATGCACAGCTCGCCGGTCTGCCGGTGGTATATGGTTTGTATGCGTCTTTCGTGCCGGTCATCGTGGCGTCCCTGTGGGGATCGTCCAGTCAGTTGCATACCGGGCCGGTGGCCATGTTGTCGTTGATGTCAGCAGCAGCGCTAATTCCGTTTGCCTCGCCCGGCAGCGTCGATTTCATCGAGCTGTCGGTGATGCTGGCCCTGATGGTCGGCGTGTTGCGTCTGGCGCTGGGCCTGTTCCGGCTCGGTGCCATTGTCAATTTATTATCCAGTCCGGTGATCGTCGGCTTCACCAACGCGGCGGCATTGATCATCGGCTTGTCCCAACTCAGTAAAGTGCTCGGCGTACCTTTCCCGCGAACCGATTTTTATCTCGATGATCTGTGGCGCGTGCTTGCACAGATACCCGAGCTGCACTGGATGACGCTGGGTTTTGCGATCGCTGCCTGGTTGTTGATTGTCGGTTTACGTCGCGTAGCGCCGGCCTGGCCGGGTGTGTTGATCGTGGTGGTATTGACGACCGTGGTCAGTGCGATGATCGGTTTCGACGATCGTATGAAACTGAATCTCTCTCAGGTCGCCGATGCCGAACTTGTGCAGGGCATCGAGCAATTCCGTAACAACCGCAACGGTATTCGCGACCTGGTTAGCGAAATCGCCGATAAGAATCGCGAAGCCGATGCATTGCATGAAAGCGGTGGATTGCTGAATATCGAGAAAGCGGCGCAACTACGGGCCATGGTCGCCGTGCTGGAGCAACAGCTCGGTCTGCTGAAATCCGACAATACCCTGATGCAGGTGGAACTGAATTCGAGAACACTGCAGGCGGTGCAGGACACTAACGGCGACTGGCAACTGTATCCTGACGATGCAGTGCCGCAGGGCCAGGCAGGTGATGGTAAACGCTGGCGCTTCAGCGGCATTGATGGCGATCGACTGGTGTTTGCCGCCGGCGGTGCGGTGGTGGGATCGATTCCCCAGGGATTGCCCGCATTCGCCGTGCCCCAGGTGCAGTGGGATCTGTTGCTGGCACTGTTACCGGCGGCACTGGTGATGGCGTTGATCGGCTTTATGGAGGCGACATCGATTTCCAAGGCGATTGCCACCGGTACCGGTGAACGGGTGAATACCAGCAAGGAGCTGATCGGCCAGGGCCTGGCTAATATCGCCGGCAGTTTCTTCAGTTCCTATACCGTGAGCGGCTCGTTTTCCCGCTCGGCGGTGGCGGCTCGCAGCGGCGCCAAAACCGGTTTGTTCGCCATCATCAGTGCGCTGGCGGTGGTGCTGGTGTTACTGTTTTTCACCCAGTATCTGTACCACCTGCCGCAGGCGGTGCTGGCGGTCATCGTGATGATCGCGGTATTCAGCCTGATTCGTATTGAACCCCTGATCCAGGCCTGGCAGGTGGACCGCTTTGGTGCGGTGATCGGTATCGTGACTTTCTTTGCCACCCTGTTGATGGCACCGTCCATTGCCAACGGCATTCTGCTGGGTATCGGTCTCACCGTGTTGCACACCCTGATCCGCACCATGAAACCCAGGGTGGAAATCGTCAGCCGCAAGCCGGACGGCACCCTGGGCGGGATTCGGGTGCATCAGCTGGAGCCGATCAGCAAGCACTATGTGCCGATTCGTTTCGACGGTGCACTCACCTTTATTAATGTGGCCTATTTCGAAGATGCCATCCTGGAGGCGGAGCGTAAGTTTCCCCAGGCTAAAGCCATCCTGGTGATCGGCAGTGGTATCAACGAAGTGGATGCCTCCGGTGTCGAGAAAGTTCGCGAGATGGATGAGCGTCTCAAGCAATATGGTGTGAAGATCATGTTCAGCGGCCTCAAGCATCAGGTGATGCAGGCGTTCTACAACAGCGGCCTGGTCAAACAGCTGGGCGCCGACATGTTCTTTTCCGACAAGGAAACCGCGTTGCAGATCCTGTCGCGCCAGTATGAAGTCGAGCAGTCCCTGCCGGACGATGCAACACCCCAGCGCGCCTGACGCGGCG
>CBDULQ010000010.1:0-30120 GCA_965368115.1 uncultured Gammaproteobacteria bacterium
GACTGGATACCCGTCTTCGCGGGTATGACGTTTTTTCCATTATTGTTTTCTATTCCTGAGCCGATTCAACACTGGCCACTGTTGCACCCCGAACGTGAATCCCATCACACAAATTTCTGAATCCCCCCACCAGATCGATACGTAAGTGGCTATGACAGCGCCTGAAACGCAAGTCCTTATAAAAGAAGTGGCGGCGCAGACCGTTACTCATTCGCTCAGGCCATGGACCTAACACATCAAAAGGAAACTCATTATGAATTCTGCTCTGAACCTGTTCGTTATTTTTGCCGTGTTATCGCTCACCGCCTGTGGCGGCGGGGGTGGTGGCGGCAACCAGGGTGCTGGCGGTCCCGTCAACCCTGCACCATCGGCCAAAATCACCTTTCCACCCGAAGTCTCAAGCACTGACGCCAGCAGTATTATCGTGCGCGGCACAGCTGAAGACGATGGCGACATCGCCCTGGTGCGGGTTAACGGTATCGATGCCAGCAGCAGCGATAACTTCGCCACCTGGCAGGTGACCGTGCCCTTAACTGAAGGTCTCAACACACTCACCGTGGAGACGGCAGATATAGCCAACAATGGTAATTTCGCTGCGGCCACCGCTCAGGTGAATGTCACCGCTAACATATTTGCCAACCCGACCAATCTGGCACTGGACAGCGCCAATAATCGAGTACTGGTGATTGATGATGTTAATGATGCGCTGATTGCCGTGGATCTGAGTTCCGGCCTGCGCACTATTATTTCTGATGTCGAGACACCCGACGCCGTCAATCTGTTTCAGACGCCGCGGGCGCTGGTGCTGGATAGCGCCAACAATCGTGTGTTGGTCGCCGACTCCACGCTCGACGCGCTGATTGCGGTCGACCTTAACGACGGTTCGCGCAGCATCATGTCCGGCAGCAGCACGCCTAACTCAAGCAACGCCTTTCAGTCTCCCTTTGGTCTGGCACTGGATCCGGCTAACAACCGTGCGCTGGTGGGCGACACCGACCGGGATGCAATAATTGCCGTGAACCTGAGCAACGGTGCGCGCACGATTATATCCAGCAACAGTGTGCCGAATGCAAGCAATAGCTTCATTTTTCCGTCGCAACTTGTGCTCGACAGCGACAACAATCGGGCGCTGGTACTGGATCGCTCGCTGCGGGCGGTGATTGCCGTGAACCTGAGCAACGGCGCACGCAGCATCCTCTCGAATAACACAACGCCGAATAGTGATAACCGTTTTTCCAGCCCGCGAAGCCTGGCACTCGACAGCGACAACAATCGGGTACTGGTGACCGACCAGGGTACCTTGCAAGGCGTGATCGCGGTCGATCTGACCACCGGTGAGCGCAGCATTGTATCCAGCCCGACTCTGCCCAATACGAGCCATGCGTTTGAAGCACCGGAAGGCATCGTTCTAGACGCCGCCAACAATCGCGCATTGATTGTCGATTCAGACCTGCCCGCCGTGATCGACATGGATCTCAGCGACGGCAGCCGTAGTCTGGTATCGTCCGACGCTGCACCGAATACCGACAACACCCTGGCTGGCCCGGTATTGTTAACCCTGGACCCGACCGCCAATCGTGCGCTGGTCACCGATCTCAATCTGCCAGGTCTGATCGCCGTGGATCTGGCCACCGGCGCACGCAGAATTATTTCCGATCGCGACACCCCCAATGCAGACAATCAGTTATTTGCACCTGTGGGCGTCGCGCTTGACGAAGTCAACAACCGCGCACTGGTGTGCGATCTCCTTCTGGATGCGGTGGTCGCGGTAGACCTTACGACCGGCGCACGCACGATTCTGTCCGATGACACGACACCGAATACAGACAATGTCATTCTCAAGCCGACACGAGTCGTGGTGGATCGCGCCAACAACCGTGCACTGGTGATCGATTTCGATCGGCCCGGCATTGTTGCTGTGGATCTTACCAGCGGAGTTCGCACCACCCTGTCCGATGCCAGCACACCGAATGCGGACAACGCCTTTGACCGGCCTTTCGGTATCACCCTGGACAGCGCCAACAACCGAGCACTGGTTGTCGATAGAGGTTTGCAGGCGGTGATTGCGGTGAGTTTGAGTGACGGCAGTCGTAGCATTTTGTCTGATGCTGCCACACCCAACGGTGATCACCCCTTTGATTCGCCGTTCGATATCACTCTGGATAGCGCAGGCAACCGTGCCCTGGTGACCGACAATAACCCCACGGTCGCATTGATCGCTGTCGACCTCACTACCGGCGCACGCAGTATTGTCGCCGACGATAACGCACCCAATGGCGATATCACCTTTTCAACCGCTGCAGGTGTTGCGACGAATAGCAGCACCAACACGGCACTGGTTGTCGACCAAAGAATCGGTGCGCTATTTGCGGTGGATCTGGAAAATGATCAGCAGGTGATTCTGTCGCGGTAGCGTTTAAAAACATGTTCGACATTGCGCCTAACTATCTGCGCATTAAAATCAGGATTACTGTGCCAAAGAGAACAGGACCGGGAGGCAAAGTCATTTGCCTCCCATCGCTGAACGGTTTTTAAAAAAGGCTTATCCCTTTTTATGCTGCTGACCGTATGTCCGTGCGAATTATTACGGCTCAGCTGTCAAGCCCGGCTCATCGCAAACCTTGCAGCCAATATAGGCAGTTGATATGATCCTCACAGGTATTTCTTCCGCCAGGACAGTTCATATGATTGTCGTAACAACCTCCAGGGCTAGCCGTCGCTAATATTCCGGCTGGCACGATAGCCCGGCTTTAACCGGGGCCGCAAGCCTCTGTTCAGTTACCTTACTGAACGTCGTCAGGACGTCGGGGGTTTTATGACAATTTCCACTCACTCGCTAAGCCAACTCGGCTGGCAAACCTTTTTTCAGCAACAACTGTCCCTGGACGAATGGGAACAGTCTATTCCTGCACGCATCTTTAATTACGAACGCTCCGAGTTTGTCGCGCTCACCGAAAGCGAAGCACTTCATCTTCCGGTGCTGCCCAACATGCCGACACTGACCGTGGGGGACTGGGTTTTACTCGACCAGGACAAACAGTGTCAGCGTCGACTCGATCGTCTTTCCCTGTTCAGTCGCAGAGCGGCCGGCACTAAAGTGGCGGAGCAACTGATTGCAGCCAATGTGAATACCGCGTTTATCGTCAGTTCCATGAATCAGGATTTCAACCTGAACCGTATCGAACGGTATCTGGCGCTGGTGAAGGATACGGATGTCGAGCCGGTCATTGTGCTGACTAAAATGGATTGCTGTGACAATCCACAGGACTATATCGATTCAGCTCAATCGCTGGATAGCCTGTTGCCTGTGCTGGGTGTCAACGCACTGGACACTGACTGTACGACTCAATTATTACCCTGGTGCGGAGTCGGCCAGACGGTAACGTTCCTCGGTTCTTCCGGCGTCGGCAAATCGACCCTGATCAACTCACTGATGGGCGAATCGGTTCAGCTGACTCAGGAGATTCGGGAAGACGACGCCAAGGGCCGACACACCACCACCCGACGCTCATTGCTGATCATGCCCGACGGCGGACTGTTGCTGGACACACCGGGCATGCGCGAATTGCAGCTGGCGGACTGTGAACACGGTATAGAAGAAACCTTCGCGGAAATTCACGAGCTGGCGAGCCGCTGCAAGTTCAGCGACTGTCGCCATCAGAACGAACCGGGCTGTGCGGTGCAGAAAGCCATTGCGGATGGCGTACTGGACGAACGCCGACTCAGCAGTTACCAGAAACTAAGCAGGGAACAGGCTTTCAACAGCGCAACACTGGCGGAGAAACGGGCACGGGATCGCAACCTGGGGCGATACTATCGCAGTGTGCTTACGTCGAAACAGAAACATCGTCAGGATCTGTAATCACTTGATCAACGCATCCGGTCGTGCGATGGACAATTGCTTCACCTTCATCGCACGACCTCAGTCATTTTGAAATCACCACCCGATCACCGGTATCCAGTTCAATTGCGTACACAGCCTGAAAACTCATGTCGGATACAAATGCAACATTCCGCTCTGCATCGATAAGCACCTTGGAAGGCCTGACCATCAAAGGCCCCGTGCCAATTGTTGAATCTGACAACACGGACCGATTCCCGGAAGCCAGGTCTACTTCATACAGGGCGCTCAAGTCACGCTCCGCGACATAGGCCACTGTGCCAGTCGGATTTATACCAATACCCAGAGGCTGATCGAAGTTATTACCATTTCCGGTTCTCGGGTAGCTGGTAAAAGCACCATAGTAGTTTACGCTGTTACCGTTCGAGGAAAGCAGCGTCCGATCGCCCGTCTCCGGATCAATCGAATGAATGGATCTTGAGAAACTATCAACAACCAGCAATCGGTCGTTGGCGGAATCGTATAACCCGTCGCGCATATAATACGCTGGGTAGCCCGCACCTGTGCCAACAGCAGATACGATAGCGCGCTCCCCGGTCTGCAGGTCGATGCCATATACCACTGGTTCAGTTGTCGGAAACAGATACGCGGTATCAATACTGGTCTTAACCGCAATAGCGTTCGCCTGTTCAGTCCAGCTTGCCCCACTACCCACGCCGGGCGAACCGGGCTGGGAGACGGTCATTCTAGTACCTGTATCGGGATTCACTGACCACAGCGCCGCAGGATATCCATTGGCGACATACAATAGATTATCGACAGCATCGTAATAACCACCGTTCATACCTGAGATCGTGGCACCTGTACCTACCGACTCTCCAGTAATGATGGTCTTATTTCCATTCGACAAATTGATATCGAAAATATTTCGCGAATCCACCAGTGTAATATGGTTCGCTTGCAGCCCTTCGGTCATCTGACGCGGCGACGTATAGTGTAAGGCGTTGCCAGTGAAATAACCTGAAATATCATTTCTGTTACCCGTTGCTGCGTCCACCGCCACGATATTGCTATTGAATATTTCTGCTGCATAAATAATTTCGCTATCGGCACTCAGTGCAACACCGCGAATAAAATCGAAACCTTCGCCACTGCCAGTCCCGCCCCCGGAAACCAGACTCCTGACGCCAGTATCCAGATTGACCCGCACTATATAATCCAGACAAAGCACAATCGCCTGGTTATTGATCGCATCATAGACAATCGATTGCGCGCGATCGATAGCAGCACCCCCTCCGGTGGCGGCATCGGAAACAACGGTTCGAGCGCCATCATCTACAGACACCTTAATCACGGCGTCCAGGCCGATATCCAGCGCCAGAACATCTCCGGTAGTCGTATTTACTGCGAGATCATACAGATCATTGAATGCAGTCCCGCTACCCACACTGTTTGAACTGATTACACTGCGATCCCCTGTCGCCAGATCGATAGCAACAATTTCTCGGTTCGAACGATCGTTGACATAGGCTATTTGTACATCTGCATCCACATCGATATTCAGCACCGAATTAAATACCGGGCCCATGCCCTGGGTCGACGACGAGACGACACTTCGGTTTCCATTCAGTGGATCGACGGACAATATCCGATCGCTATCAACATCTACAATCAGCAGTTGCCCGTTACCCGGATTGAGCGCGAGACCGTACAATCCATTCAGGTCAGCGCCACTACCAACGCCTCGCCCCGAGATCACTCTGCGCTGACCACCAGGCACATTAATTCCGACTACCGCATCTTTTTCACTATCTGCGACGTAGAGTTCATCGCCAGCGACATTCATCGCCAGAGCACTCGGCTTGTATACGATGGGTCCTTTGAAATACACACTGGCGACATCACTGAGAACAGCCTGCGATCCATGGGCGTCTGCCAGCTCTATGGTGATTGAGTTAGCACCATCGCCCAGTGGTATGGTTGCACTCCAATGTGCAAAATCATCCGAGCTAGTCGCGCTGACGCCGTTTACCTTCACATACTGAATCAGATCACCGTCCACATCAGAAGCCGTTCCCTTTACCGTGATACTATCGCTATCGGTCATGGATACCGCAGTCGGAAATAACAACACAGCAGCGGGAGCACTGTTGTTAACACAGCTTACAGATATATTGTCGATATCAGTATTCTGTACTGTACCGCTGGCATTATTGATGCTGCATATCTGATAAGGGCTGACCGGCTGCTGAATCACTGAAATTGAGTAATCATCACCGGACTTAAGCTTGACTGAAAAGGTGTGGATGGAATTGCCGGTGACATCGAGAACATCTGAGGAATTATTACTCAGGCGTAGCCCGGTGCCTGAAAGCCCGGATACATTGATGGATATTTCATATTCCGGCTGCGGCGCTTCTCCCCCGCCGCCGCCACATGAAACCACAGAAAACAGAACCAGGCCAACTGAAAGAAAACGACACATCCCGAACACAACACAATTTTCCTTTATCGATTTATTAGTCCACCCGGAAAATCTATTTTTTTCCGGATGATTTTTTTGTCGCCTCATTCTACATTCAGCCGATACCCCCTCCAAACACTCATTGAGTCCAATTTGCGAAAAACTTTTCAGAATTTAATCGATTCAATAAAGCAACTCACCCGAATGGGTGAATCAGTTTCCACATCTGTTGAGTTGAACAATTAGAACACGAGCTTAAACCTGACCGTCCTGCCTGCAAATATGTTCATTATCGGGTCTAGCATCAGTCTGGCCAGCCATAAAAACGGCCTCTCTTCCGGGTACGGTTTAGAGAGGCCGTTTTATATTTCCAGTGATCAATCCGGACAGACACTCATTTGCGTGTCGGATATTTTCAGTATCCGAGATTAAAAGCTCAAGCCGGTCCACACCCAGAGCTTATCCGTATCCACCAGTGCATCGCCGGCAGAATAAGTTGCGTATTTGATACCGGCGACGTAATGCTTGCTGAATTTCTTCACGTACACCAGGTCGATTTCATCACCGTAGTCGTCGATACCTCCTGAAGAATCATCGGCACTGAAGTCGTGATAGCTGACGATGAATTTTCCGCCGCCCAGCTTGGTCGCTGCAGTGACATACACATCCACCAGTCCACCTGTCGGGGTAGCCAGAAACAGATCCGCCATCCCGTTAAACTTGTGCAGCGTGGCCAGCGGTGTGGCGAAACCATAATTACCACTATCCGATCCCAGCACTTCATAGCCCAGTGTCAAATTCACACTGCTAACACCAGTACCACCTTCCAGCAGCATATAGTCAGCATCGAATTCAGCGGCACCAGCCTCGGATGTCTGAGTGGCGTACTCGACTCGGTACTTGATTCTGGTTTCGCCCTCGGTCGCACCGGTTAAACTCACACCGTAAGTATCGAGCGCATTGTCGGTGTTGTTATCCACTTCCAGCAGGTAGGCATAACCGACCAGTTTGCCTAACGGTGTTTTGTAAGCCACATTCAGCAGTGAGTCCTTCGAATCCACATCCGCTGCTTCGGCAAGAATGCGATTACGTTTAGTCAGGTAGCTGTAACTGATCGTCAGTGCATCATTTGCAGCATAATCGAATCGATAAGCATCAAAGGTTTGTCGGTCCTGACGCCAGCCCACATGACCGATGAAACGTTGATTGTCATAGGTAATCACCTGGCGACCGATTTTTGAAGTAAAGCCGCCGGACTGAAATTTAACAAAGAACTGATCCAGCTCGGTCGTTTCCGGATCTAGGATCACCGAATACATGCCCGGATTAAATCCGGCAGGAGGGACCGAATATTCGTCATAACCACCCACAATGCGGCTATCCTCGAATTCGATCATCCCTGAAAAGTTTTCATATACGCCGGTGGTATAACCGAGCCGCGTACGCAAAGTCATTGCGCTGGCGTCATCCAGTGCATTGCCCTGTTCCACGGATTCATAGCGCAGATTCATATCCATGCTGGTCTTGCCGCCGGTCAGGGCATCAGTAAAGCTGGACTCCGCATACGCGCCCTGCAAATAGACGACGCTCGTTAACAATGCCAGAGTGGTTTTATTCATATGTTCTCCTATCACAACTAGAGAGTGCTGGGTTGATTAAAAAAGGGGGATTAAATCAGGACGTAATTTCTCTATACAGGGCAGCACCATGGCTGGCCTGCGGACCGCTGAGAATGAATCCGACCACGTGATCGTTCACCACATAGTCGAGCCGACCTTCGCCGCCTGGTTTAGGCGCGAGTGAGGTGTCGGCGTTCTCGACGGGAGGAGGACAAATGGCAAGTGGAAAACTCGGGGTCTTGACCCGAATCAGCGGCGGATGAATATCGAACGGCCGGTGCTCGCCGCGCAGTTGTGCCGCAATGGTTTCGGCCTGACGACGAATCGGCTCGATATAGGCAAAGATACGACCTTCGACCGATGCGCAATCGCCGATGGCGTACACGGCCTTATCTGATGTCTGCATCATACGATCGGTGGCGATACCCCGGTCGATTTCCAGCCCGGCTTTTTCTGCCAGCGCCGTGTCGACTACCAGGCCAGCGGCGGATAGTACCAGGTCAGTTCGGCATATATCACCGGAAGACAACACAGCTTCCAGTTCGTCCCCGGTATGTTTAAGTGCCAGCACCCGGTTGTTCATGCGCCAGACTACACCGCGATTTTCCAGTGCCTGTTTTAAAGCCGCAGCCATATCTTCCGGCAACAGACTCGAGAGGGGATGTTCGGCCGGATCGATCACGGTGACTGCGTAGCCGGCGGTAGTCAGGTCTTCGGCGAATTCGCAACCGATCAGACCCGCACCGAGAATCGTAATATGTTTAATGCTGGCGTCGAGTTTTTTGCGTAAATCACGATATGACGCCAGGTCGTTTACACGCAGAATACAATCGGCTGCATCACCATCCACGCTCAACTTACGTTGCTTTGCACCCAGCGCAAGCACCAGCTTGCCATAGCTAATACCACCTTTAACAGTGGTCAAACGCTTTTTGGTTCGATCGATTTTAATAATGCGGGTTTGCGTGCGCAGTTCGATACCCAGTGACTGCGCCTTACTTTCCGCATCCTGATCGGCCAGGTCGTCTGCCGTTTTGTGATGCGCAAAAGCGGTAGAAAGTGCCGGCTTGGGGTAGCTCGAGCCATCACAGGCGCTTACAAGTAAAACAGGAGTCTCGCTGTCCTGCTGACGAATGGCTTCAGCTACCGACCAGCCGGCAACACCGGCTCCGACGATCACAATATAGTCATCGCCACCGCGACTCAGGCCCCCGGGTTTCTTGCTAACCATCTTCGACTGCGCAGCAACTGCCGGTGCTTCCGGCAGTAAACGCAGATCACTTTTAGCCAGCCCGCACAGGGGACACATCCAGTCATCGGGAATATCGTCGTATCGAGTACCAGGCGCCAGGCCCGAGTCCGGATCGCCGACCGCTTCATCATAGATGTAGCCGCAGGCATCACATATCCAGCGTTGATAAGGCAGTTCACTCATATCAGGATACCGTTACCGCATCCAGAATCTTGCCGAAGATGACATCCAGTTCTTCTCCGACTTCGCTCAAAGCTGCGGAATCATAGGGCGCAAAAGTTTCACTCGGCATGCGACAGGCGACCTTCACTTCGTCACCGTCTTCATACACATGAATACGTAATGGAATATCATGGCCGGCCGGTTTGCAGGCGGCCCAGACGCGAATGGCGAAATCCGGCCGGAACACTTCGAGGATCTGATCGGCAGGCACCTGCTTGCCCATTTTCGCCGCATTGGCCTGGCCGTTGATATGAGCGACCACACGCATATTCTGCGCTTCGATCTCGGCGAGTAATTTTTCGACTGCGGCATCCGCCGACAGCCCGGTTACGAATGTTTTCATGGCTGTTCTATCTCACGGGTTCAGGGAGTTAGGGAGTTAGGGAGTGACCGTTACAAACTCATCGATGAACTCAACCGGCCTCCATTGCATCGAGTTCCTTGCGAAGGTGTTTGATCGCCGGCGTGACGATGGCAACAAAATAGGACTCTCGCAGCTTACGCTGGGCCGGCGCGGTTTTCAGATAACCTTTGGCGCCGGTATGCAGCATGGCAGACTGAGATGCGCGCAATGCCAGCTCGCCTGCAGCGAGTCGTAACTGAAGAATTTCGCGGAAAAAATCCGGCGAGGTTTCGAACGGGTCTTCAGCCAGTGCAAGCGCTGCGTCGACGGCATCATCCAGCTCTTCCTGCAACTCCTCGGGACGATCTTCCAGGTAACAATTGACGTGACCGAGCATGGGTTCGACTTCGCGGCAGATGTCGATACAGGACTGGATGTTGCCCACGCCCATACCGAGCTGCAGCATCACGATCCCGGCCCGCGCTCGCTTCAGAAAAGCAGCGCCGTCATGGTCGATGACCATGGCATCCGGGATGAACACATTATCGAAAATACAGGCAAAGGTACGGGTACCTTCAAGCGCAGTGAAGTGCGCGGACTGACGCAAACTGAAACCTTCCATGGCACAGTCGATCAGCGCCATGACGCTTCCACCGGGTTCACCTTTCAGCTCGAATAAGGTACCGAACACATGGTCGTCGCCCAGGTTGGACACCCATGGCAGAGAACCATTGACCAGGTAACCGCCGTCGACGCGAGTCCCCTTGAGGCGTAAGTCCTCGATGCCGGCAAACGCCTTCATGGTGTTAGACATACCGGTACCACCCAGCACTTCGCCGGTTGCCACTTTAGGCAACCAGACATCGCGCACCTCGGCACTTTCCGCATTCTGCAGATACCAGCCGCAGGTGTCCTGACACCAGACGGCAAAGCCTGTCGACATGCATTCATGAGACACCGCGGCCATGCCCTTGATGGCGGCACCCAGGTCGTGTTGACCGTCCATGCGCGCAGCCGAGAGATGTTGCCGATACATATCGATGCCACCCAGTTTGCGCATCACCGCTTCAGGGTAATAACCATCGACATCAATCTGTACTGTTAAGGGTTTCAGGTCTTTGTCGATAATGCCCTGGGCAGCTTCTAACATCGCCGATTCATCTAACAGGGTATCGGGCACTAACGTCGCGGGTATGCTCATGATGATGTCCTTTACACTCAAAAATCAGGCGGAGATAACTTCAAGTTCAACATTGTTGCGCAGCGTATTGGCAACAGGCGACCAGACATTGGAATGATTGATGATATCGGCAATCTCTTCTTTGGAGGCATCACCATCCGCATCGATCTTCACACGCACAGCGGAGAAACCCAGGGTCTTCGCTTCGTCGAGATCACCGGTACCCCAGACAGCGGTCACGTTGATATCGCCTTCCAGTTCCAGTTCCAGTTTAGTGAGTTTGACACCGCGTGCAGTGGCATTAGCGTGCACGCCAACAGCGAGGCACGCACCCAGCGACGCGAGTACCGCTTCGGAAGGATTAGGCGCATTGTCTTCGCCAAGCAGATGAGGCGGCTCGTCGATCAGCATCGGCTCCAGATTACGCACGTATGTCTGCATGCGGAACTGGCCTTCACACACGGTTTTGGCTTTCAGCGTAACCACCGATTGCGGATTGGCTTTGCCTTTTTCACCCAGCGCTTTCAAGCCGTCTGAATCAAGCGGTCGCAGACAGCTCATGGATTTTGCTATAGTGACTGGATCAGTACTCATGATGTGTTCTCCTGTTTTATCAGTGATGGACTGTTTGCAGGAGAAATTGCAACCGCTGTGCCAGACCTGGAATCAAACGCCAAATCAATCAGTTAAGTGATTTTTATAACTTTTTGAGCAGTTCTTGATTGCAGCACTTTGTCGACAATGTCGATTAAAGCCGGGTTTTTGTCGAGATTGTCGAACTCCTCGGCCATTCTTTTTTCAATACACACGAAATCTTCACAATCACATCCTTCGCCGGACAAAAATTTTCGGCGCCACATGTATTCAACCATTTTCAAATACCTTCGGCTGATTGTCCTGATTGGCGACAGTGCTGACATTGTCCTGCACTTCTGCTCAACGTGAAGGCATGGAATGCCGTTTTAACGCGAAGTGCATGCATGGCACAGAGGTTGCTCAGTGGAATGCTAGTAGACAACGCACAGGAGCCTCCCCCATGAGTGAAAACATTTTGATCTCCCCTACCCAGCTTCATGAAATGTGTGAATCATTGCCGACGGTAATCATCGATACCCGATCACCCGATACCTATGCAGCCGGTCACATTCCGGGCGCCGTCAATATTCACGATATCTTTACCTATCTCGCCACCTCGTCCAAGGAAGGCCTGGAAGAATTACGCAGCAAATTTGCCGAAGCCTTCGGCGCAGCAGGTTTGTCCGGCGACGAAGTCGCAGTAATTTACGAAGAGACCATGAATACCGGTTTCGGTCAGTCCTGCCGAGGCTACTTCCTGCTCGAATTCCTGGGCTACCCGAAAGCCGCCATTCTGCATGGCGGATACCAGGCCTGGGTTGCGGAAAGCCTGCCGACAACAACCGAAGCCACCCTGCCTGAAGCCAAATCGTTCAGCATCGACGAAGCCGCCGCCGGTATCATGCTCACCAAGGACGACATGCTGTCTGCGCTGGATAATCCGGGCATCGTCAAACTCGACGTGCGTGATGTGGACGAATGGGTGGGCACCAGTTCATCGCCTTACGGCATCGATTTCTGTCCGCGTAAAGGACGTATTCCGGGCGCTGTCTGGCTGGAATGGTATCGTATGATGAAACCGGGTGAAGAAGTTCCGATGTTCAAGAGCAAGGAAGAATTACAGGCCGAGTGCAGCACCGTCGGCATCAATCCGGACACACCGGTTTACCTGTACTGTTTCAAGGGTGCACGCGCCTCGAATACTTTTGTGGCGCTAAAAGAAGCCGGAGTTAAAGATGTACGCCTTTATTTCGGGTCCTGGAATGAATGGTCACGTGATCCCGAACTACCGATCGAACCCGGTCACAGTAGCTGGGCAGCATGATGACTGAACTAAGTGCGCTGATCCAGGCATTGCACGGCATTGCCGCCACGGCCTGGATCGGCGGCATTTTTTTCGCTTACATGGCGCTACGCCCTGCCGCCAACGCAGCCCTGGAGCCGCCACTGCGACTCAAACTCTGGCACGCCGCCTACAGTCACTTTTTCCCCTGGGTGTGGGTGTTCATTGCGGTACTACTGATCACCGGTTACAGCGACCTGTTCATACGCTTCGACGGCTTTGACAGCACTGCACTATACCTGACACTGATGCACCTGATCGGCCTGCTGATGATCGCATTCTTTGGGTATCTTTATTTTGGATTGTATCGTGCGCTGGGACGTGCGCTCGCACAAACCGATACGCCCGCCGCGGCCGCAGTGATGAACCGAATGCGCCCGGTTATGGCCACCAATCTCAGTCTCGGATTGTTGATGGTCGCCATCGGCATCTCCGGACAATATTTCTAAGCGAACTCAAATTCAGATTTCGATTTGCAGTTTCTTGATGCGGTAATGCAATTGCCGCGGCGTCATCCCCAGGCTCAGTGCGGCGCGGGTTTTGTTACCGTGATGTTTTCTCATCGCGGCGACGATACTTCCCTTATCGTTTTCATTGACTTTGATATACGGGCGTAAACCTTCGGCGGAGAAATCATGATCGTAATACTGGGGGCTCGGGCTGGGCGGATTATGCGAGACATAACTCGCATCGCTGAATGCAAGCGCTTTGTCGGGCGTATTGATACCTTCCTCGTCCACCAGGATATCCTTGATCAGGTCGCTGGAGATTTGCGTATCGGTACACATGAGCACCGCTCGTTTGATGAGATTCTCCAGCTGGCGAATATTGCCCGGCCATGAGTATCCATCCAGCACCTCGATCGCACCCGGCGCAAATACCACGTTCTGCCCGTATTCCTGGTTGGCCGCGTTGAGAAAATAACGCGCCAGAATCGGCACATCACCTTTTCGAGAACGTAACGGCGGAAGCCGAATGGGAAACACATTCAGGCGGTAAAACAGATCCAGCCTGAATCGATTTTCGTTCACGGCTTCCTGCAGGTTTTTGTGTGTTGCGGCAAGCACACGCACATCCACTTTAATATCCTTGCTGCTGCCAACCCGTTGAATCACTTTCTGTTCCAGCACTTTCAGCAGTTTCGCCTGCAGGTCCAGATCCAGATCACCGATCTCGTCGAGAAACAGGGTACCGCCGGACGCCATTTCCACCTTACCGCGCTTCAAACCAGTGGCGCCGGTGAAAGCACCTTTTTCATGACCGAACAGTTCAGACTCGATCAACGATGCCGGAATCGCGGCACAATTGATACTTACAAAAGGCCCTTCCGCCCGGTCGCTGGCCAGGTGCTGCATTTTTGCAAAACGCTCCTTGCCGGTGCCCGATTCGCCGAGCAGCAACACGGTGGTCGAGGTACCTGCCACCTGCAGCGCCTGTTGTATTGCCTGATACAGTGCCGGACTCTGGCCGATGATGCCGTAATGCGCACCCTTGCTTTCCAGTTTGTTTTTCAGCAGGCGGTTTTCCGATTCCAGATGCGCGGTGCGCTCCGCAATCAGTTCATTCACGCGCAGGGCCTGACCGATGAACGTGGCCAGCACCTGCAAAAGAGCGACATCCCGTTGAAAAGGCCTTTCACGTTGGCGCAAACGATGCACCGCAAGCACACCGGCAGGAAACTCATCGAGAATAATGGGTACGGCAATAAACGCCACCGCCTCATCGGGCAGGGTAGTGCGATCAACGGCTCGCGCCAGGTAGGTGGTTTCTTCGTCGATATTCTGGATCAGCGCCAGCTGTCCGGTTTGATACACCTTGCCGGTAATCCCTTCACCGATGGAATAGCGGCCACGTGCCCGCTCTTCTTCGGTTAGACCGTAGGCATATTTGATGGACAGTTCACCGTTCACCTCTTCAGGCAGTAACACACGACCGCGATTCAGTCCGAGTAGCTCTGACAGCAGGCGCAGTATGCCCTTGATGGCCGGTGCGGGATCGGCGGATTTGGTAATCAGTCGAGCGGCTTCCTGTAATACCAGTAATTCCGCTTCGGGTGTGGTTGCTAAAGTCTGAACATTCATGCGCTGTATCGAAACATTGGTTACATTGTAAACATTCTATACAGGTGCAATATCCAGGCCATATTCAAAGCCGATTTAAATGAAGCACTTACGCGCAATGCAGAAAAAATCCAGGCAGACGGCCACCGATACCTGCACAACATCGACGCAGTCGCGCATGTTTGAAGTGCGTGGACGGCGTCCCTGCCATCTTCGAATTCAACCTTCATGGTGCCAGCTAAATCGTTTGATCAGGCTGACACAGATGCCGTCGAGAACGAAACCAATGACACCGATCACCACCACCATCGCCGCCAGGGTATCGTACTCCAGGGTGTCTCGTGCATCGTTGATGGCATAACCGAGACCGCTGGTCACACCCAGGTATTCCGCCGGCACCAGTACGATCCAGGCAACACCGACCGCCAGCCGAATGCCCGCGAAGATGTCCTGGCCGATGGCCGGAAGAATGATGCGACGTAACATTTGCATGCCGTCGGCACCCAGGTTCTTCGCCACCTTGAACCATAAGGGATCGATGCGTCGCACGCCCTGGGCGGTGGAAAACAGGATCGGCCAGATAGCGGCAACGGCAATCAGAAACACGATGGCGCCGTCCCAGGTCTCGAAGGCCAGCACCGCAATCGGCATCCAGGCCAGCGGTGAAATCATGCGCAAAAACTGGAACGGTACATGACTGATTTCACGCATCGCGGCAAACAGTCCGATACCGACACCCACCGGCACACCGATCAGGGCCGCCCACAACAGGCCGAGACCGATACGCTCCAGGCTCGGACCCGCCGCCTCCCAGGCATAACCGTTGAGCAACAGGTCGCCGAGACGCGCAAACGCCGGTGCCGGCGCAAAATCGGCAAACGATTCGGTGTCCGGGTTGCTGGCAATCGCCCAGCCACCCAACCACCATAGCGCCAGCATGACGGCGATACCGGTTGCCGGATACGCGACGAAACGCCCTGTTGCCAGGGCGATCGCCTTCCAGTTGATGGCGTTGCTGTTCATAACATCACGACGGCCAGCAACCGCAGCTGCACCGGTCATATCTTCACCACTTCTTCACGTTCGAACGGATTGGCGGGGTCGACACCCGGTGCGTTTTCCCAGCCTTTGTACTTGGCCATGGCCGCTTTAACGTGCTTATAATCCACCAGGTCATTGGCGGCAAACTCCGGATCCAGCTTGTTGAGGAACGTCGTATCGCCACCCACCAGGGTTTCGTTCATCGACTCGATGATCAGTTTAGTCGCGGACGGATAAGGGTACGGCGAAAAGTCGATACGACCGTTGCCAAATTCCGCCTTGTTGCGAATCGCATGGGGCGACATGTATTTGTCTTCATCGTAATAGGTCATGGCGCGCACTACGGCCTTGCCGGGCATGGGCAGGTATTTCTTACCGTCGCGGGACATCATCATCGCAACTTCTTCCTTGTTTTCCTGCGCATAAATTTCAGCGCGCACAATGGCGTTCATGACTTTCTGGGTCCATTCGGGTTTCGCTTTGACCGTATCTTCGTTCATGCACACCACGCAACAGGGATGGTTCTTCCACATGTCGCCGGTGAAGCGCAGCATCTTGCCTCCGGCCTTCAGTTCACCGAATGCATTGAATGGCTCCGCGACGATGAATGCATCGATCTTTTTCGCAGCCAGTGCCGGTGGCATATCCGGTGGCGGCATGATCATCAGGTTCACTTCGTCTTTCGCCAGCGGTGCGCTTTGGTCCTTGATCACCGGTTTCAGACCGGCACTACGCAGACCCATCTGTAATACGATGTTGTGCATCGAATACCAGTAAGGCACGGCCACCTGCATACCACCCAGATCCTTGAAATCCTGCGCACCGGTATGTTTACCGACAATCAACGCCGAACCGTTGATGTGAGCCCAGGACATGATTTTTACCGGGAAGTTATTGTTGTAACGCATCCATACCGGGATCGGTTTGAGGAAATGAACCAGGTTGAATTTACCCGCGGCAAAACCCTCCACCAGCGGCGACCAGCCACGAATCAATGTCGGTTTCTCGGCCTTCAGGCCTTCATCTTCAAAAAAGCCCATGCCGTGTGCAACCAGTAGTGCAGTTGCATCGGTGATCGGCAGATAACCGATGCGGACCACTTCGTCATCCGGCGGCGTCATGTTCGCCAGACTCATGCCGGGCAGGCTCATACCGGCAGCCAGGCCACCCATCGCCATCATGTCCATCAAAAAGTCGCGACGACTCATTTCATGTTGCGCGATGTATTCAAGCTCATCATCTTTGTCATTACTCATGTTTAATATCCTGTGTTCGTATTGGGGGGTCAGGCAGCCTGCATGGCTTCACGTTTACCAGCTTTGGTGTTCACTTCCTGTTTATTGTCTTTATCTCCAACCAGTTCTTCGAAACTGTTCATCAGCGCTTCGCGCTGCCGACTGAATTCCTGCGAGCTGCGATTACGCGGGAAAGGCAAATCGATATTCATTTCACCGACGATGCGTCCCGGATTAGCGGACATGATCAGCACCCGATCGGCCATGGCAACGGCTTCATCGATATCGTGGGTAACGATGACCATGGTGAGTTTTTCCTGGTCGGCGATTTCCGCCACCTCGTCCTGTAGCGATGCGCGGGTAAAGGCATCCAGTGCCGAAAACGGTTCGTCGAGCAGCAGCAGTTCCGGTGAAGTGGCCAGCGAACGCGCCAACGCAACACGCTGCTGCTGACCGCCGGACAGGCTTTGGACATGGGCATCGGCTTTGTCACTGAGGCCGACCAATTGAAGTAAACGATCGATCTTTTGCGGATCTTTTTTTCCGGCGAACACCAGTCCCAGTTCGGCGTTTTCACGTACGTTCATCCAGGGATACAGGGACGGTTTCTGGAACATCATGTTCCATTGCGAACTGGGTTTCGCCACCTGGTGACCGTGAATACGCACACAACCTTCCGACGGCATCAGCAGGCCTGCCAGCATGTGCAACAAGGTCGACTTGCCGCAACCGCTGCGACCGATGAGGGCAATCTTCTCACCGGGTTTGATGACCAGTTCGATATCTTTTAAGGTTGGCGCTGACGCGCCTTTAAAGGTGTGCGTGATGTAATCTATGCTGACTGGTGCGCTCATAACAAAACCTCGAATCTGCTTTGCCAGAACTGATTGCAGGGATCATGCCACCCGCCGGAACACGTGTTTTCACTCGAATCACCCCCGCGAACAGGTATCTAACCGGATTCTTTGCGAACATTGTCGACTTTGTCAGACAATTCACCCGATCACTGGACAAAGTTTTCCATCCACATTCACCGCACCTGCTCCAGTCCCGCGATTTCCATGCTCTGGCACCGCATTTGCAACCCGCCCAGAAGAACATACTGCTATCCAACATAATCTAGAGGTCGATACCTGATGAACAAAACCGAAATGCGAGAAGCCATACTTGAAGCGAAAAAAGCCAAGGGTATGAGCTGGGAAGATATTGCCAAAGCCGCCGGACTGGCGCCCGAATATGTTGTCTCCGCCTGCCTGGGCATGAACCACCTGGAATCGGACAATGCCGTACCGCTGGCCGAAGCCCTGGGACTCGGCAGTGAAGTGGTGACAGCACTGGGTGAGTTTCCGAACAAGAAATGGGATCAGATTATTCCCACTGATCCGGTGATTTATCGCTGGTATGAAATTGTCGGCGTGTACGGTGAAACCATTAAAGAAATGATTCACGAGAAATTCGGTGACGGCATCATGTCAGCCATCGACTTCACCATGAACATCGATAAAGAGGAGAACCCCGCCGGGGATCGTGTGGTTGTCACCCTGAACGGCAAGTTCCTGCCTTACAAATCCTGGTAGACGCGGGATCGATTGAAAATGTCGTGTCGTCGCTGTGTGTTTTAGACACAGCGACGACACTCATCCCTGCGTGACGCGGTATTAAACGAGATCGAAACGATCGGCGTTCATCACCTTGCTCCATGCCGCAACAAAGTCATGCACAAACTTTTCCTGGTTGTCGTCCTGTGCATACACTTCGGCATAGGCACGAAGGATCGAGCTGGAACCGAACACCAGGTCAACCCGCGTCGCCGTCCACTTCACCGTATCCGTAGCACGGTCACGAAGTTCATACAGATTGTTACCGGCCGGTCGCCAGGTATACGCCATGTCGGTCAGGTTGACGAAGAAGTCGTTACTCAACACACCTTCACGATCGGTGAACACACCGTGTTTGCTAGCGCCGTGGTTGGTCCCGAGTACGCGCATACCGCCAACCAGCACGGTCATTTCAGGCGCCGTCAGTCGCATCAACTGAGTACGGTCCAGCATCATTTCTTCGGCACTCACCACATAGTTTTTCTTCAACCAGTTGCGGTAACCGTCATGCAGCGGCTCCAGTGGTTCGAAAGACTCAGCATCGGTCATCTCGTCCGTCGCATCACCGCGTCCCGGTGAGAAGGGTACCGTAACATCGAAGCCCGCCGCTTTCGCCGCCTGCTCGACACCGACGTTACCCGCCAGCACGATGACATCCGCCACGCTGGCACCGCTATCGGCGGCAATCGGTTCAAGTACCGAAAGCACCCGGTTCAAGCGATCAGGCTCGTTGCCTTCCCAATCCTTCATCGGCGCCAGCCGAATGCGCGCACCGTTGGCGCCGCCGCGCATGTCGGAACCGCGGTAGGTTCTCGCACTGTCCCAGGCGGTGGCGACCATATCGCTGACACTCAGGCCGCTGGCGGCAATGCTGTCTTTCACTGCCTGTACGTCGTAATCGGTTTTACCGGCCGGTACCGGGTCCTGCCATATCAGGTCTTCCGCAGGGACATCCGGACCGATATAACGGGCTTTGGGACCCATGTCGCGGTGCGTCAGTTTGAACCAGGCGCGCGCGAAGGCATCGTTGAACGCCGCCGGATCGGCACGGAATTTTTCCATGATCTTGCGGTAGGTCGGATCCATCTTCATGGCCATGTCGGCATCGGTCATGATCGGCTTACAGCGAATCGATGGATCTTCCACATCGACGGGCATATCGTCTTCCCTGATGTCGACCGGCTCCCACTGCCAGGCGCCGGCGGGACTCTTCACCGATTGCCATTCGTGATCCAGCAACATGTCGAAGTAACCCATATCGAATTGCGTCGGGTTCGAGGTCCAGGCCCCTTCGATACCACTGGTGACGGTGTCACGACCGATGCCGCGTTTAGTGTGATTGTTCCAGCCCAGGCCCTGCTCTTCGATACCGGCGGCTTCCGGTTCCGCACCCAGCAGAGCCGCGTCGCCGTTACCGTGGGTTTTACCCACAGTGTGACCACCCGCGGTCAGCGCAACGGTTTCTTCATCGTTCATCGCCATACGCTCGAAGGTGACACGCACGTCATGGGCGGTCTTCAGCGGGTCCGGGTTACCGTCGACACCTTCCGGGTTTACGTAGATCAATCCCATCATCACCGCGGCCAGCGGATTTTCCAGGTCACGCTCACCGGAGTATCGACTGCCTTCGCTGCCGGTTGGCGCCAGCCATTCTTTTTCCGAACCCCAGTAGGTATCCTTTTCCGGGTGCCAGATGTCCTCACGGCCAAAACCGAAACCGAAGGTTTTCAGCCCCATGGATTCGTAGGCGATGGTACCGGCATAGGCAATCAGGTCGGCCCAGCTCAGTTGGTTACCGTACTTTTTCTTGATCGGCCAGAGCAGTCGACGCGCCTTGTCCAGGTTCGCGTTGTCCGGCCATGAATTGAGCGGTGCAAAGCGCTGATTACCGGTGCCGGCGCCGCCGCGACCATCCTGCATACGATAGGAACCGGCTGCATGCCAGGACATACGAATCATCAGGCCGCCATAATGTCCCCAGTCCGCGGGCCACCATGGCTGACTATCCGTCATCAGTGCATGCAGATCTTTTTTGAGTGCGTCGAAGTCGAGCTTTTTGACCTCTTCCCGATAGTTAAATGCCTCACCCATGGGATTGGTCTTGCTGTCGTGTTGGTGCAGAATGTCGAGGTTCAGGGCCTTCGGCCACCACTCCATATTCGACATACTGGTCTCTGTGGCCCCGCCGTGCATTACCGGGCATTTATTTGTCGTCATAGCCTCAACTCCTGTTTTGTCTGTAAGGGTTAATCGTGTTGTTGTCGCTATGACCTCAGTTGAATGGATTTAAATCCATTTGACCAATATATATTTCCTACCGTTGCAATAGGTTTTGTCTAACCCCTGCGTACTACAGGCGTAACAGGATGATCGCATTGAACAAAATAGATTGCCGGCAGATCGGCGCTGCGAATAATCCATCTATTTTATCAATAACTGGATCGGGAAATCGAAACGACAACCCGGCTTGCACTGGCCGGGTTGTGCTGCTTTAGCGGGTCGGTTTGATTTTCGCCCGCTGAGGACGAATCTTGATGCCATGCAAATCCGTGGACGGCTTCTGAGCCTGCGCTGCAGGCCTGGCAGCTTGCATAGACGGTTGATTGTTTTGACTGCTACTCGGGTACAGCGGCGAACTCATGCTCTCGATAATGACCCATTTGTCATGTTTTGCATCGGCCTGTACGGAAGCCGCCATCAGCAGGGCGCTCAGTGCGACTAATAATGTAATCGGTTTCATCGAGTGATCCTCCGGTCGTTAAACTCTGTCCATGAGTCTGACCTGACTGAAATCGGGTTCAATTTATTTTTCGTATGGCCTGCATATTTCAATTAGCTGCTACAACCGGGCAGTCCTTTACCCTGATCGTGCACAGCCATTTCGCGTTGCCTTCGATGTACATCGGGATCGTCCATGGATTCCACGGCTTCGATCATCGCCAGGTAATCGGCCGGCAAATCGTTTTCCCGTGCACCGACCAGCACATGCTGCTTGTACCAGTGATAAGGCCTGAGGTCATCCTCGATCAGTGTTGCGTAATAAGCAAAAGCCTGGCAGGTTTCATCACCCATGCGCACATCCACCATTTTGATTTCGTAGCCCTGGCCCAGTCCCTCATAGCCGTCCAGCACTTCCCTGTCTGCTTCGTGAATATCGAACAACACACCGTAAACTCGGTCATCCGCTCGACCGGTTTGTTCAATGTCGCATTTGGCGCTGTCGTCCTTCAGGCTACGTTTGTGGAACTTGAGTTGATGACCGGCAAGAATCGCCACACCCAGTTTACGCGCCGAGCTGATACGGTGCCCCAGACGTCGCGTTGACATGTTCGAACCATAGGCAAAATAAAGCACGGGAATAAACCGCTCTGCTTGCGATATGAAATAAATATTCTAACCGTGGAAAAGCGAGCAGGAAAGTGTCCGGTCCGGTGAATCGAACAGGTCAGACCGAGGTGCTGGAACGTGTCGTGTCCTCGATATATTGCATGGGCTCAGGCAGGCCAAAATAATAACCCTGCGCATAGTCTACGCCCATTTCCACCAGCAGGTCGCGGATGGCTTCGTTTTCCACGAACTCAGCGATGGTACGTAAATTCATAGTACGGCCAATGGCATGAATCGCTTCTACCATGACGCGACTGGTTTCATCTTCGGCGATCTGGCGCACAAACATCCCGTCGATTTTCAGGTAGTTGATCGGCAAGGTCCGCAAATAGGCGAACGAACTCAGGCCACTGCCGAAATCATCCAGTGCGGTGTAGCAGCCCAGGAACTGTAGCTGCTTCAGAAACTCGGTGGCATTCTGCAGATTGGCAATCGCCGAGGTTTCGGTAATTTCGAAACACAGGCGCTGACGATCCACGCGCCGACTTTGCAGAACATCCAGCACGCGTCGCGTAAACTTGTTGTCGGCCAGACTCTGGCCCGACAGGTTGATCGCGTATACCGTTGCGCTGCGATCAGCCGCCACCTGGTCGATGACTTTGTTGACCACCCATTCATCGAGACGCGACATCAGGTTGTAACGCTCTGCCGGTGGAATAAATGCCATGGGTGGCACGATGTCCCCCTGCTCGTCGATCATCCTGATCAGCACTTCTTTATGCGGCCGCAGCTTAGGGTCGTCAGACAGGGAACAGATATCCTGGCAGAACAGGGTAAAACGATTGTCGTCCAGTGCATCGTTGATTCGATTTACCCACTGGGTCTGTTCGCGTTTCTCGGTGATGTTGTCGTCATCGTATGACACCATATGTACACGATCCCGACCTTCATGCTTGGCCATGTAACAGGCTGTATCTGCCGCATGATAGAGATTCTCGTAAGAAGACACTTTAGGCGGTGCATCGACCATCCCGATACTGGCACCGATACGAAATGCCCGATCGCCCCAGACAAACTGGTACTCACGTATCACCAGCAGGATTTTTTCCGCAATCGCTTCCGCGTCGTCCGGCCCGACATTAGAAAGAAACAGTGCAAACTCGTCACCACCGATACGAGCGATAATATCGGTTTGTCGCAATACGCCGCGTATGCGCTGGGAAACCTGGCGCAACAACTCATCACCGGCGGCGTGCCCCAGGGTATCGTTGACGATTTTGAAACGATCCAGGTCCATGATACACAACGCATGCGAAGTACCGGTAGAAAACAGCTTCAGCGACTGCTCCACCTTGGTTTCGAACTCACGTCGGTTGAGCAGCCCGGTCAGCACATCATGGCGGGCCTGATGTTCGATATGCTTGGCCATGGATTTTTCACGGGTAACATCCTGGAACGTGGTAATGGTTCCGTGCACCTGACCGTCTTCATCCTGAATCGGCGCAATGGTCAGTGAGATATCAATTTTATTGTTTTCCGCATCGAACAACACCACGTCACTGGATGGCATGTTGTACGTGCCGCTGACGAGATAGCTGACGATGCAGTCAGCCATCCAGCGATTATTAGATTCATCATAAGCACGGAAAATATCGGTAATCGATCGCCCCTTGACCTGATGCGTAATGTAACCGGTTATTTTCTCCGCGACCGGGTTCAGATACTCGACCAGCCCCTGACGATTCGTGGTGATCACTGCATCACCAATACTCTTCAGGGTAATTTCCGCCTTCTCTTTCTCGACGAACAGTTCTTTTTCCACGCCGCGTATACGTTTTATAACAGACATTGCCACCAGGAAAGCCATCAACAGTATGATGACGTACAAGGTCATTTCGATACGGTAGGTTTTTTTCGAATGAAAACTGGCGCGACGTTGCGCTTCGTCGATGCGTGATTTCTGATAACTCAGCAGCTCCATAAACAGGTCGACGATTTTAACCTGGCCGCTGAACACATTATCGAACATGATCTGTTGCGCTTTTTTGAGTTGTCGCGGATCGTCACTGAATGATAGCTCTGCGACCTGTCTTTGCTTTTTCAGTGTCGTTCGGGTAATTTTCGATTGCTCATTGAGGATCGCCATTTCCACGCTCGACAGGCCAAGACCGATAAGCTGTCCCCGTTTTTCTGCAAACTCGGCCGCGAGCTGATCCAGCCTCATGTTGATCTCGTCTTTGACGAAGGGGTCCTGCTCATAAAGCATTTTCGAGGTGAGACGGGATCGGGTACGGGCAATTTCGATCAGCCGCACAATGATCTCCATTTTGTCACTGGCGTGCACACTTTCTTCGATAAGCTGGTAGGATTCCCCGGTATGCTGATAACTGGTATAAGCGAACACCGTCAGCAGAAAAAGCAGGAAGCCGAATCCCGAAATGAGAACATAAACCGTACGGGATCTACGCCTGGGAGCGAATGATTTCACACTCAATAATCCTGAATTTTTAAATATTCATAGCACATCCTGGCTCGTTCATTCGAACCCTTTGATAAATCATATATTTAGATCGTGCAGACACAGACAAAAGACTGCTGCAGGCATTGATGAACGGTAGTGATGCGTTCGGGTGATCAGTAAAAGCGGGATTCACCTTCAGGGCGGGTACGGTAGATACGTAATGTCCAGAAATACTCAGCGGGGCACAGGGCGATACTCTCTTCGATTGCCCGGTTCATGGTTCGCGCATCGCGGTCATCATCGAGTTGTGGAAAATCGTCCAGCGCCGGAGACAGATGAATATGATATCGACGGCGACGATGATCGTAACAACTGATGCAGGGCAACACATCGGCATTGCAGGATTTTGCCAGCCGACCGAGTACCGGAATGGTCGCCTTCTGCACACCGAACAGGGGTACGAAAATGGAACGTTCTTTTCCCAGGTCTTCATCGGGTAGATAAAACATCAGTTGCCCGGCGCGCACATCGCGGATAATCGGGCGCAGACCGGATTCACGACTGTAGATGATGGTACCGAAGCGGGTACGACCACGCGCCACAAGCCAGTTGATCACCTCATTACGCATCACTTTGAAAGGCCCGGAAATCGGGTAACGCATGGTGATGGCCGATACCGCAGCTTCCAGACCCACACTGTGACTGGCCATCACGATCACCGACCGACCGGCCTGTAAACTGTTTTGAATGTGCTGTTCACCGTCGATCAGGATGCGCTTTTTCAACAACCAGCGCGGCGCAAACCAGAACAGGCCGTAATGCAACACACTGCGCATCTGGGCACGAAACGTCTGTACGAGCAAGCGCTGACGTTGGGCATCATCGAGCTGGGGAAAACTGAGTTTCAGGTTGATGGTGGCGATGTTCCGTCGCTTGCCATTGAGACGACGTGCCGCATCCCCGAGCAGGCAGGCGATGCCGTCGGTGACGAGCGCCGGCAAACACATCAGGATAAACAGCAACAGAACCGCAAACCAGGTCGGCCAGTAAGCGGGCGACAGAAACGCAGCACGAAATTTAACCTGATAAACCAGCGTACTGGCGCCAACTGATTCGCGTTTATTCATGATCGGGGTTTATGCGCCACCAGCAGGGACTGGCCCCGAATTCCCGCATCCGTATCACCGAGCTGGCCGTCTTCACGGTAATACACGGGCTGCAATTGATCGAAACTGCGCAGCAGTTCACCGGGCTGCAGACGAAAATCAGGATTGGAAGGTCCCCGCTCGTCAATGCGCTCGCCACAGAATGTCTGATAAAACAGCAGACCACCCGGCGCTATGTATTGTTGCAACTGGTTCAAGGTCGGTCGATGCAGAAAGAAACTGACCAGCACCAGATCGAACTGGCGAGGTGGTGGTGAATGCTGCTCCAGATCATGCTGTTCAGCCTGCAGAGCAAGTCCGTACTGTTCCGCATACCGGTTGACCTTGGCAACGGCGATCTCCGAGTTATCCCAGGCGGTTACCCGGTAGCCTCGATGCGCCAGCCAGCAACCGTTGCCGGCCAGACCGCTGGCATAGTCCAGCACTGAACCCAGACCTGGTAGTAAATGCTGATTGAGCAACAACACATCGGCGGGTGTTTGGTCGGCCACTTCACGAGACAGGTAATGCTGATTCCAGTCTGGCATTATTTTCTCCAGAACGCCGGCGTGAACAGCACCAGCAAACTGAAAATTTCCAGGCGCCCCATCAACATCGCCACACACAATACCCATTTGGCGAATTCGTTGATGTTCGCATAGTTCGCCCCCACATCACCCAGCCCCGGACCCAGGTTGTTGATGGTGGCCGCCACTGCGGAGAACGAGGTCACCTGATCGAGACCACTGGCCATCAGCAACAACAACATCACGACAAAGACCGCAACATAGGCCGCAAAGAAACCCCATACCGCATCGATAACCGAATCCGATACCGGTGTCCTGCCAATCTTCACCACCACCTGTGCGCTGGGATGGATCAGGCGAATCATCTCGCGCATACCCTGCTTGATCAGCAACAGCACACGAATCACTTTCATGCCGCCACCGGTGGAACCGGCGCAACCGCCGATAAAACTGGTAAACAGCAACAGCACCGGAAGAAAACCCGGCCACAGATAAAATTCCGATGTTGCAAAGCCGGTGGTCGTGCCGATGGATACCGCGTGAAATACACCGTGCCGTAAGGCATCGGGAAAACTGTCGGCACCAGTCAGATACAGATAACCGACACAGATGGCAGCGACGATCAACAACACGCGGATATACATTCTGAATTCCGCATCCGCCGAATAGGTGCGTAAACTCCAGCGACGAAAGGCAACGAAATGCAAACCGAAATTGATACCACCCAGCAACATGAACACCACGGCTATCGCTTCGATCCAGTAACTGTCGAAATAACCGATACTCGCGTCATGAGTGGAGAAACCACCGATAGCGACGGTAGAGAAACTGTGCGAAACCGCATCGAAGACATCCATACCGGCAAACCAGTAAGCCAGCGCACAGGCTATGGTCAGGCCCAGATAGATATACCAGAGAGCTTTTGCGGTTTCGGTAATACGTGGTGTGAGTTTATTGTCTTTGACCGGTCCCGGTGTTTCCGCACGGTACAACTGCATACCACCGATACCCAGCATGGGCAGTATGGCGACGGCGAGAACGATGATACCCATGCCGCCCAGCCATTGCAGTTCCTGGCGATAAAACAGAATCGCATGGGGCAGGTCATCGAGCCCGATCAACACCGTGGCGCCGGTTGTGGTCAATGCGGAAATGGATTCGAAAATGGCATCCACAATTTCGATATCCAGCGGCTCGTACAACAGGAACGGCAATGCACCGGAACAACCCAGCACGAACCAGAACGTCACCACCACCACGAATCCGTCACGTAGACGCAGATCCTTGTTCTCCTTGCGCACCGGCAACCATAGCAGCAGTCCGGCGCCGAGCAGGGAGAGATAACTGTAAAAGAATGCGAGTGCGGTGCCTTCCCCGTACCAGAGGTCGATAAGAATAGGCGGCACCGTGGTGATGCTGAACAGCATCAGTAAGATTCCGGTGATTCGCTGTATGACCTTGAAATGCACTGTCAGTTAGATAAAGGTAATGCCGACCTGGAACAGGCGCTCGACTTCATGGATTTTACTTTTATCAATCAGGAACAGAATGACATGATCTTCGGCTTCGATCACTGTATCGTGATGGGCAATGATAACATCCTTGCCGCGCACAATAGCGCCGATGGTCGCGCCCGCCGGCAGGCCAACTTCTTCGACGGTACGCCCTACCACCTTGGACGTGTTTTCGTCGCCGTGCGCAATCGCTTCGATAGCCTCTGCCGCACCGCGCCGTAAAGAATGCACCGATACCACATCACCACGTCGGACGTGCGTGAGTAGCGCACCGATGGTCACCGTTTCCGGTGAAATCGCCACATCGATGGCTTCCTGGTTTTCCATCAGGTCTACGTAGGCTGGACGATTGATGATCGACATGACCTTACGCGCGCCCATACGTTTGGCCAGCATGGCGGAGAGAATATTCGCTTCGTCGTCATTGGTGACCGAACAGAACACATCCATGCTCTCGATGTTTTCTTCCAGCAACAGTTCCTCGTTGGCCGAGTCACCCAGCAGCACCACGGTGGAATCCAGATGCTGTGACAGGTAACGGGCACGATCCGGATTGCATTCCATAATTTTCACCTGGTGGCGACCTTCCAGACGTTCCGCCAGACGCCGGCCGATGTTACCGCCACCGGCAATGATGATACGTTTGTTCTTTTTATCGACGGCGCGCAGTTCCTTGATCACGTGCATGATGTGCTCACGCGCAGCGATGAAGAACACCTCATCGTCCGCCTCGACCACGGTATGAGCCATCGGCAGAATGGCGCGACCGCGCCGATAGATGGCCGCCACCCGGGTGTCGATGTTGGGAATGTGTTTACGAATTTCGCGCAGTTCGTGACCCACCAGCGGACCACCGTAGTAGGCCTTCAAACCAACCAGCACGGCGCGACCGTCAGCAAAATCCAGCACCTGCAGCGCGCCCGGATATTCGATGATATTACTGATGTAATTAGTGACGATTTCTTCCGGGCTGATCAATACGTCGATGGGCAGTGCATTGCCGACAAACAACTCGGGGTGGGCAAGATACTGGGAAGAACGAATGCGGGCAATCTTGGTGGGTGTGTGGTGCAGGGTCCAGGCGACCTGGCAGGCGATCATATTGGTTTCGTCACTGTTGGTGACGGCGATCAGCATATCGGTGTCTTCGATACCCGCTCGCTGCAACACATTGGGATGGGCCGCATTGCCGGCTACGGTCTGGATATCCAGCCGGTCGCGCAATTCGTGAAGGAGGTTGACGTCGTTATCGACCAGTGTGATGTCGTTCGCTTCGGAAGCCAGATTTGCAGCAACTGAAGACCCCACCTGGCCGGCGCCCAGAATCAGAATTTTCATCGTCGATTTTTATTGCTGTATACAGGCGCGAAGTTTACGCCTTTCAGTCATTTATTCCAGCCCCATCAACGGCTTTTACTCAAAAGCGCATAATAAAAGCCGTCCATGGACTCACTGCCGGGCAGAATCTGTCGGCCATGGGGTCGTGCTTCACCCCAGTCAGCATCGATAATGACTTCTTCGGCGTCGGCCTGCTGTTGAAGAAAACTTGCCAGTTGTTGTTCGTTCTCCTGTTTGAAAACGGAACAGGTGACGTACAACAGGTGACCGCCGGGCGCCAGCATACGCCAGGCCTGACGTAACAGATGTTGCTGAGTCTGCGCCAGTTGCGCGATATCGTCCGCACGACGCAGCAGTTTGATATCCGGATGGCGGCGAATCACCCCGCTCGCGGAACAGGGGACATCGAGCAGAATACGCTGATAGGGCCGCCCATCCCACCAGTTCTGCGGCTCGGCTGCATCGGCGCAGAGCAAGTCTGCACTCAGCCCGAGCCGAGCCAGATTGTCAGCCACCCGAGTCAGGCGACTATCCGCGACATCCAGTGCGGTGAGCTGCTGATCGGTCTGCAGTTCCAGCAGGTGCCCGGTTTTACCACCGGGGGCTGCGCAGGCGTCCAGCACTCGCTGCCCCGGCTGCGGTTCCAGCAACGGCGCCGCCAGTTGCGCACCCGCATCCTGTACCGAAAACCAGCCGTCCCTGTAACCGGGTAGCCCACTCACATCCGCCGGCTGCTCCAGAACCAGTGCAGCAGGGGCATGGGGATGGGGGTGAGCTGCAATCTGTTGCGCCTCGAGACGGGACTGATAGTCGGTTACCGAGATCTGCCGTGTATTGATCCGCAACACCATCGGTGCCTGTCGGTTGTTGGCATCGAGCAGGGCCGACCACTGATCCGGCCAGTCGGTGCGCAGTCGATCGATGATCCATTGCGGATGGGCATAACGCGCCCGCTCATCTTTATCCAGCTTTTCCAGCAACGCTTCACGCTGGCGGATGAAATTACGCAATACCGCATTCACCAGCCCGGCCGCC
>CBDULQ010000011.1:0-28100 GCA_965368115.1 uncultured Gammaproteobacteria bacterium
GGGCAACCCTGAAAGAGGTCGGTCAATTTGGCGTCTAGCCGGTGCTACAATGCGAGCTTCCGATAAGCCGAATAATACGAGGACAGCATGAGCTCACCTGAGATTCCGCAGAAAAAACCTTACGTGGTCGAACTGGAACCCGGCACCACTCACTACTGGTGCGCCTGCGGTCGATCAAAAAACCAGCCATTCTGTGACGGCTCACACCAGGGCACTGATTTCACCCCGGTGGCATTCGAAGTCGATGAAAAGAAAAAATACGGCCTGTGCGGCTGCAAACACACTAAAAATCCGCCATTCTGCGACGCCACCCACAAAGAACTGGACTGAGTCGCCAACAAAAAGGCGAGCCGTTCGGCTCGCCTTTCTGAATTGTTACATCAGCTTCTGGACCGAACCCACCTTGCGAATCCAGGGTTTGGTGGGCAGCCCTGCCGCGACCTCCTCCATCGCCTGGCGAGCCGAGGCATAATCCGGATACACATCCAGTAACAGTACATGCCAGGTCAGACCGTCTCGGCGAGTGGGAATGACATAACGCGTGGACAGCTGATGCTGCTCGGCAAATTTATACACGCGACCGGCATCCACCGAGGCGACCAGTTGCACCGTGTAATAGTCGGCGGGAACACTGGCGAAATCATCACCCATCATCGGGTCCGCCATCGGTTCCGGTTCAGCGACCGGTTCAGCAGTGTCCAGCGACGCCATGGTGGCGGCTTCTTCTGCGGCGGGCGAATAGCTTTCCACCGGTTCGGTCTGGTAGCTCAGTTCCACCTCATTCTGCGCACCCTGATCCATCGCCAGATCCTGTTTATACTGATCGGCCGCCGGAGCCGGAGCCGCTTCGCGACGCTGATCCCAGGGCGACTGGGGCTTCGACCAGGGTGAAGGCTCGCTGGCACAACCGGCCAGCAATGCCATGCTGCCAGCCAGACCCAGCACCACGCCGATTTTGGTTCTGTTGTTATTCAAGTCATCTTCCTCATGATTAAAAAGGCATAAACGGGCCGGGCGTAAGTTTAGCCAAACCCCGGCGAATGCTAAAGTGATGCTTTAAGTTTTAGACGTAATAATGGAAAAAGTCGAATAAATAGCTGTCTTACGGGGCTATTTTGCGGAAAATAGCGTGCCATGAAACGTAAAATTCTGTTCCTGTTCATTCTGCTCGCGGTCGGCGGCATTGGCCTGTATCTGCTGACGCCACCTGAAAATGAAATCGTCGCGCCAATCAGCCGACTGCCCGCCGACTATTCCAGCCGCCAGGTATATGCGGGCTACACCGGGCCTCATCCGTCGCGCATCGAACGCCCGGATGACGCTTTCGCCTATCCCATTCACATTGGCGAAACGGGCCCGACTCAACCGCTGTTCGCCGGGCCACTGCATTACCCGTTTCTGTGTCGCACCCTGGAAGCGGAGCCGTCTCTGGGCCAGCCCCTGATCGACAATCAGCAGGGTGAAGGCACACCGGTATACCGGGAAGACACCAATGGCGAACTGACCGATGACATTATCGGTTACAGTAAGGATTGCATGTTCAGCACCCGGGTCTGGTATCTGTATAAACCGCGCGGCAGCGACGAATTCCGCGAACTGAGCGAAGCCGACGGCGATGTCGACCAGGTTCAGGTCAACGGCAGGACGGTGGATTTCATCCTGCGCGTGGAAGTGGGCGCCATCCACCGCCACCCCTATGTGCTGATGGCCCTGCGTGGTAACGACGAAAGCGCCGACCAGCCCGCCGCCGACAACTGGAACGGCAAACTCATCTACCAGTTCCGCGGTGGCGTCGGTATCGGCAAACGCCAGGGACGACTGGTACTGGAAACCCTGCTGGAACGCCGTCTGCCGGAACTGGCGCGGGGCTATGCGGTGATTCATTCCACCGCCAATCAAACTTCGAACCACTACAACATGTGGCTGGCGGAAGACACGGCACTGCGCGTCAAACGTCAGTTCATTGCGCGCTATGGCGAACCGGAATACACCATCGGTATCGGTGGTTCCGGCGGCGGCATTCAGCAATATCTACTGGCACAGAACAACTCGCAGCTTATCGATGCTGCGATCGCGCAGTATTCCTATCCGGACATGGTCACCCAGACCAACTACGTGCTCGACTGCGAATTGCTGGAACATTATTTCGATGTCACCGCGCGCGATAATCCAAAATGGTCCGACTGGTCACAGCGTCGTTATGTCGAGGGCCTTAACGCGAAAGACTGGGGCTTCAATAAATTCAACTGGATCAAACTGGCCGCGGACCTGGTCAGCCTGAAACAGCCTCACTTCAATTTCGGCTCTTCCGAATGCGCGGATGCCTGGCGCGGCCTCAGTCCGTTGATTCTCAATCCGCGTTATCCGCAGTTACCGAAAAAAATCGCGCCGCAATTACAATCGCAGGTCGACCTGACGTACTGGGACGACCTGAAATATTTTTACGGCACCGACACCGCCGGTCATGCCCGCATCAGCTGGGGTAACCGGGGTGTGCAATACGGTCTACAGGCACTGCGCGCCGGACAGCTCAATGTCGATGAGTTTCTACACCTCAACCGTTTCGTAGGCAGCTGGAAAAATCCGCAACAGATGCAGAGCGAGCGCTTCTGGTTTCTGGGGCGCGACCCGGATACACCGGCCGAGCAGTTTTCCCTGTGGAGTCAGCACAATATGCAACTCAGCCCGGATGGAAAACAGGCGGCGCCGCGCAGCACCGCGAACCCCGCCGCCATTGCCGCCGCTTTCCGTTCCGGCCAGGTCTTTCTGGGGCACATCGACATCCCGATCATCGACATGCGTCATTACATGGAAGACGATCTGGATATGCATCACAGCCTGGCCTCGTTCCAGGCTCGCGCGCGCATGATTCGCGCTCGGGGCAATGCGGATAATCAGGTTATCTGGATGTCGCGCAAACCGCACCTGCCCAATGCACTGGCGCTGGATCGGCTCGATGAGTGGCTGCACAACATGCGCCGACATCCGCAACGCTCGGTTGCGGAGAACAAACCCGCTGCAGTCATGGATAGCTGCTTCACCGGGGACGGCGAGGTGATAGCACAGGGCAAGCAGGTCTGGGACGGTAGCTGGAATCAGCGCCCACCCGGTGCCTGCAGTAGAGCGTATTCGCCCTACAGCACTTCGCGACTGGTTGCGGGAGAACCGCTACGGGGCGATTATTTCAGCTGCGCGCTGCAACCGGTGCAACAGGCCATCGAGCGCGGGCTCTACCAGCCTGTCGATATGCGCCCATATCGCAAGCAGCTGGAAGACATCTTCCCTGACGGGGTTTGCGATTACAGCCAGCCCGACCCGGCGCGGCCGGTGGGGCTTTAATCGCGAGCAAAAAAAAAGCTCCCGCGACAACGGGAGCCAATATGGAGTCTGGTTTCTAAAGAAACTCGATGCTATTACAACAAATCAATCTTAAGGCTTGATTAAAGCCCGATTAATAAAGCAGTGTTAATTAAAGCCGCATCAATTAAAAAAACTGTCACTGTCCGCCTGAGCGGCAATATTGTCGTGCACCAGTTTCAGGCGCTGCTTGATTTCGTCACGCCGACCCTGGTCCGCCAGCGGACGCCCGGGGCGTGACGGCGCCTGCAGCGCTTTTTGCAGATAGTTCTGTGCCTGACGGTAGTCGCCCTGATCGATCAGGTAATCGGCATAGAAATAATTTGCATCTATACCCTGTGGATTGATTTTCAGAGCTTTCTGCAGATACGCTTTAGCCTTGTCATCGTCACCAAAACCGATCGGCCAGCCGGACACCTGATAATAAAGACTACCCAGTGAGGTATAGGCTGAGCCCTGTAACGCCTGCTGATCGATATTCAACGATTGTTCGAACAGATCTTTCGCCTGCTCGACCAGGCTCAGCGCACCCAGTCCACCTTTGGCGCCGGCCCAGGTACTGAGCACGATACCCTGCCAGATTTTCGCTTCCGCGCGCTGCGGATAGGCACGACTCAGTTGTTCTGCCTGCTGGGCAAGCTGTTTGAAAGCGTCGGCTTTTTTATCTTCATCTTTCGAATAGTTGATCTGCGCCCAACGCGACTGAATAGCCTGCAGGGATTGATCGAATGCGGACGACGATCCGCTGCCGGCAACGGCATTAGCACTTAGCAGGGTCAAACCCAGAAAAATTCCAGTCAGATGTTTCATAATTTTTTTCCTCACTCCGCCAGCAGGCGATTGATAATCGGCAGTTGTTTGGCAATACCTTTGTCAACCAGCCGAGAGTTAATACCATTGATCAAAACGAACAGACGCTCAGGAAAACCGATGTAACTGGTTAACTGCTTGCGTGACATGGCGCGCAACACCGCGCTCGCGACACGTTGTGGAGAATCCACCGCATTACCCAGCTGCTCGTTCATGGAAACGATACGCGCATCATTGAGTTCAGTATTGGTCGCACGCGGTGCGATGTACAACACATCGACTGCCGTATCGGACAGTTCGCGTCGCAAACTTTCCACGTAACCACGCAGGGCGAATTTGGATGCGCAATAGCCGGTAAACCCCGGATAACCGATGCTGCCGAAGGTGGAACCGATCACCACCAGTCCGGCCGACTTGCGCTGCTGAAGGTTCGGCATCAGTATGCGTACCGTATGCATGAGGCTGAACAGATTGACTTCGAACAATGCGTTAAGGGTTTCGGCGCTGTTAGCGCGATAATTTTGAAAACGATTCACACCCAGGGCGTGTACGATGTAATCGATGTCCGCATGCTGTTCGGCAACCGACAGCAGGCCCGACTCGAAATCATTCTCACTGAAATCAATCCTGAAACAGGCTTCAACGGCGCTGGCAAGCTCGCCCAGTTCAGCTTTCAGCCGATCCAGTTTGGCTTCGCTGCGCGCCACCAGCACCAGGCGCGCGCCCTGCTCCGCGAGTTGTCGGGCACAGGCACTGCCGATACCGCCGGTTGCGCCCAGCAGCAATACTTTTTTATCACGCAGCTTCATGCTTGATCTCCTCGTCGTCGATACCCGGAATATTGTTCAGCATCGCGGTGTAACATTCGAAGCAGGCCCGGGCCGATTCGATGATGATATTCTGCAGTGCAGGATCTTCGATTTTATTGACCAGTTTTTCATAAAAACTGATGTGACCCTGATCCAGCTCACCGTGTGACAGTAAATAGCTGAACGCCTGTTTTGGCAGGGAAAGCGTGTCGGCGATCTTATGAGCCATAGTTGTCGCGACGCGAGTACTGGTGCCTTCCAGCATGAAAACCATACCCAGCAGCGCCACCGGGTGTACCCGGTCGATGGCGTCATAGAGATAGGACACCATGAGCTGGATATTGCGGTCCGGCGCGGAATCAATGACTGCCTGACGATCACCACCCAGGGCTTCGATATCGTTGAGAATCCACTGCTCGTGACCGTACTCTTCTTCGATGTATTCGACCATCGCCTTACGCATCCACTCATATTCCATCGGCAGGCGCGCTCCACATAACATCAATAGCGGCACCGTATGCTTCACATGATGGAAAGCCTGTTGCAGGAAATGTCGATAACTGTCGATGCTGATCGCACCCTGCTCAACCGCGGCAAACACCGGGCTCGCGTAGAGCGATTGTTGATGTTCGGCAGTTGCCTGTTGAAGCTGATCGAAAAAACGCATAATGATTCTCCTGTATTGATTCAGACTCAGGCAAAATGTGCACGAATGGCTTCACGCCGGAGTCGGCCGTTAGCGGTTAACAAACCGTTGTCGAACTGAAAAGGTGTCGCAGCCAGCCGGTACTCGGCCAGTTGCGCGTATTCGGGCAGGGATTGATTGATATGCCGAACAGCATCTTCGACCTGCTGCGGCTGACAGCCGGGCGCAGGCACAATCACAGCCTGCAGTTGTGCGCTAGCCTCTCCGGTTACCATCAACTGGTAAATGCAGGGGCTTTGCAGGAACATACTCTCCACCCATTCCGGAGAAATGTTTTTACCGTAAGCGGTAATCAGCAGGTTTTTCTTGCGACCGGTGACATATAAATACCCATCGTCATCCAGGTAACCCAGATCGCCCGTCGCCAGCCAGTCACCCATCAGCATGTCTTCACCCAGATAGCCTTGCATCAGATTACCGGTCACCAGAATTTCACCGTCTTCAGCGATTTTTATCTGCACGTGACCCAGCACCTGGCCGACACTGCCCGGACGGTTGCTGTCGATACCGTTCAGCGCTACCACAGAGGCGCACTCGGAAAGGCCATAACCCTGTAAAACGGGAAGGCCGAGTACCGCTGCCTGTTGCAACAGACCTTTGGCGACATGGCCGCCGCCGACGGCAATCAGTTTCAGTTGATGATCAGTAACGGCTTTAGCATGCACACCCTGCATCAACACCCGCAGCAGTTCCGGAACCAGAATCAGGCTTTGCGGTTGTTCCCGCTCAATGACGGAGAAGAACGTTTCTGCATTCAGTGACGCCAACCCGGAAAAACCGATCTCGCGCATGGGTTTCAGAACAATCTCTGCACCCTGTAACAAGGAAAGATAAAGACCGGCAATATTTTCCAGCAGAGTGACCAGTGGCAATACGGACAGATGTCGACGACTGGTACCCGGCTCGATTACATGATTCAATGCCTGCAGGGTACTGTCGATCTGCTGCTGACTAAGACACACGCCTTTCGGCTGACCGGTACTGCCCGAAGTGAACGTCACCTTGGCTACATTAGCCAGTGGATGACATGCTCCTTGGACAACCGGCTGCAACTCGAGAACACCGATACCATGCACCTGGTCGAGTAACGGCACGGATTCCAGCGTAGCCGCCTGCGCCAGCCATTCCGGATCCCCGATCAGGCACTGTATTTTCGCAGTACGTAACAGATGCTCCCGTTGCGCTGCAGAGAAAAACACCGGCACCGGCACACAACAGATGCCCGCACGCATACAGGCGAGGTCGATCATCGCCCAGGCGATACCGTTATCCGCCAGCAGGCCAATGCACTGGTACCCCCGGCGCTGTAACTGTTCGGCAAGATCGGCAACCCCTCGATCCAGTTCTGCATAGCTGACGCGGGTACCAGCACCCTGTATCGCAGTTGCATCCGCCCGCTTTTCCGCATGTTCAGCAATGATATCGATCAGCACGCTCATGCATTACCCTCCACCCATTGAAAATCGATGCGCTGATAACTGCCCTGTTGTTCCAGATATTGGTGTGCCGAAAGAATATCGCCCAGCATGACGCGAGGCTGATGCCGGTAATAATCTCCCCAGTCGGAGTGGCTACCCTGCAGATCCTCATGGCATGCATCGCAAACCTCAACCGGATTCAGTTTTAGTTTACGGAAAACATTCAACACAGACGGCACGGCGGTAAACGCCAGCCATTGGAAATGCCAGTCACTTAAAATGCGTGTCATCGCAACAAAAAGAAATTTTGCATAACCGGAATGTGACGAGGCGAGGTTCCCCACTTCAATCATATTTTTTCTTTGCCCGCTGGCATGTAGATTACGCTCCAGCAGCGCAGACATATTCTGATGTGCATAGTCCTCGACAACCAGGGCATGCTCACTGGCAAAACGCAGACCTAAAGCCGCGATAATTTCCCCCTGGCAGTTTTCGATAGTAATCAGCAGCGGATAGAAATCCACCACATGCGCGCCGTAACGTTTCCTGAAGATCTCATGAATATAGGCTTCCACTGTTTTACGCCCATCAGACTCGGGCAAATAGGCGCGCACCACAAAATTACACTGGCGAATCGAAACGCGAACCAGATCCTGGTTCTGTTTAATTCGACACAAGAGGCCGGAGGGAATATCACTCGAATAATGCACGGCTTAAAACTCTCAACATAATCTATTGACAATGAGATTAAGTGTGCAAACTTAACTAAAAATTAACCGGAATAGTTTTAATGAAAAAAGACAGGGTATTATGAACCGCTTCACAAAGCGGCTGTGACGAGCGCGAATTTTGTTAAGCTCGCATTAAGACAACAACCATAAAGAACATAAACGTTAAGCCCGCCTTAAGCCAGACACAAACAGACGGATCAGTCTAATGACTGATCCGGCATGGTTTCGAACTGTGGCAGATCGTCACAGATATGATCCCAGTTCGCTTTCGACCCCACAAACAGGTGAGCTCCCGGACGCTCAGTGATATCCGACTCAATCGTGCCGAGCCTGATCCTCAACTGCTCCGGCCGGGATGCCCGACGACTCATGATTGGCGAACCACAGGTTCCGCAGAACAGCTTATCCTGATCCTCGGACACCGGATAGGCGGTTAGATTATCCTCTCCGCTGAGCATCCTGAAGTCATCACTGGCCACTACGCCATTCGTAGCGAATGCACTACCCTGAACCTTCCGACACTGAGAACAATGACAATATATGATATCCCGTATCGGGCCGTGGATTTCGAACCTGACTGTTCCGCACAAACATCCACCCGTATACATATTATGTACTCCCTGACCTGTCATGAAAAAATCAACGGTCCCGGGAACGCAAAGCCTCGATGCTGGCTTCCCAGTTACGACCATCGAACGGTGTTACCGTCATCGATTCGACACTGCCTTCATCCAGACAGCGCACATTCACACTATAACTATCCGGATGTGAGCGAGGAATGTAAAACGACTTGATACCGCAGTGCTTACAGAACAGATGTTTAGCCTCACCAGTATCAAAAGTATATTCGGTCAGCTGATCCGCACCCTGCGATATTTTGAATGTATGCTGTTTGACGAAATAATGCAGATACGCTGTTTTCGAACAAATCGAGCAATTGCACTCGGTCACATCCAGATGGGCAGGCCCTTCGAATTCGAAACGTACCGCACCGCAATGACACCCCCCTTTATGCAACATAGTCTTCTCCAGAAATTTATTTTCACCACGACCTGCCACTATTCTTTCAGGCGTATGGCGCCATGTTTTTGCGGATACTTACCGGCCTTGTCCCGATAAAAATCCTCGATGATTTGCAGATCTTTTTCGATGTCACCACTCGGCATAAACTGACCACCGACACCGACTACTCTATTTTTGTAATCGAAGTACCCGAATGCAATCGGCACCCTGGCCTGGGTGGCTATATAATAAAAACCGGTTTTCCAGTGATCCACTTTAGATCGGGTTCCTTCCGGCAGGATAACCAGTTTCATCTGATCACGCTGACGAAACTGCTCGACCATTTTCTCGATAAAGCCACCGCGCACTCGACGATCCACCGGCACTCCACCGATACTGCGCAGAAACCAGCCCAACGGCGGCCAGAACAGGGAGTGCTTGGCAACGAAAACAAAATGTTCGCCCCACAGCCATTTCGCCAGCAGACCATGAATGAAATCCCAGTTACTGGTGTGAAAGGCCACCACCATAACATAGTGGGACTCTTCAGGTAGACGGCTATCCACCCGCCAGCCGGACAAAGCCAGACCAATTCGAGCAACGAGTCGTGTCAACATAAAAACTCTGTATTAATGAGTATCAATACCCTCAACTGAAGATCATATCAGACTCGAGGATCAACAAATAATCAATATAGTTACGACAAATTTTTTTTAGTAGACCGGTACCGCTCAGCTCACTAGGATGCTGTTTAATTTACCTGATCAATCATGAATTTTAACATTCGTCCGGGCAATCCTCGTGACCAGGGCTTTGTCTGTAGCCGTTTACTCAACGGAAGCCGCAACGGTCATTTTCATATCGACGTCGACAACAAACAGAAAATGCAGACCTTCCGCGCCCAGGTCGGCCGGGCACTGCAAAGTACCCAGACCAATCCGCACTCGGTACGCAGTATCTACATTGCAGAATCCGCCGCTCAACGTATCGGCATCGCCATTGTGGACTTCATTGATCCTTATGGACTCAACCGGGAAATACATGCCATGTCTATCCTGCCCGAATACCAGGGCCGTGGCTACGGAGGCGCTCTGCTCGATCAGCTACTGGAGAAACTCCAGACCTGTGGGATCTATGTCCGCTGCGGCGCCGCATCGGAGACCATGTACCAGATGCTGCTGCATCGGGGTTTTCACTACCTGCGCACCACCGAAGGCGGATACAGGGTGGTTAAAAGGGAAACACTCGATCCACGGGACTTAATGACGGCGCAACCCGAATACCATGGTGTACTTATCGAAAAGTGGCTGCAACAGGAACAGACCTCGCCCTTCTCTGCTGGCTAAAATCTGAAACCCGGCACCAAGCCCCGTACGGTTGACGGATATGCGCTCCAGGATTTAGGCTAGCCGCAAACCAGGATCAGGGATTTACCGAGTAAGGCCAGCCAGCACCCGTCATGACGATCGACATACGCCACGCCCGCCCCAGGGACCAGGGCTTCATCACCAGTTGCCTGTTAAAAGCGGCCCGCAAGGGTCATTTCCACCTGCCGCAGGATGACCGGGAACAGGTGCGTCTATTCAAACAGCATGTGGCCGACATCATAACCCTGGCCACTTCGGAACCGAATTCCAGCCATCAGGCTTTTGTGATTACGGCACACGGGAAAAATGCCGGTACGGCTATCCTGACGCCGCTACCGAACGGAAACTCGGGACGGGAAATATATGCACTGGCATTGATACCGGAATATCAGGGCAAAGGACTGGGTTCTCAGGTTCTGGACTGGTTGATGAACCGGCTTCAGCATGAGGTGATCGTCGCGCGCTGCGCGCCGATATCACAAACCATGTATCACCTGCTCCGTCAGCGCGGCTTTCAAGAACTCGGTCTCACCGACACTGGATTTCATGTTCTGCAAAGGGACAACCTGGCACCGGACGACCTGCCCGGAAGCTAATCAGGCGCTGATTGCCACCGCACCTTCATCGATGTCGCCCAGGCCATGTCGTAAACGCGCACTCAGGCAACGTTCGGTACCCGCTTCGAACTCACGACAGGGCGAAGGTCGTTGTTCATAGATGGAACAACTTACCCGCTCGCCAACCTGCCCCTGCAACGCCAGACAACGCGGCTGTTTTTCATTGGTACCGCACATCGCCAGCAAATGCGGCGTCAGTTTCTCGGTGAGGCCTTCCGGTACGCCATTCTCGTCACCGGCTTCCGACCAGTAAAATGAAACTCTGAAACAGGCGCAGCAGGCGCCGCAATCGAGACATGTACTCACAGGGTTTGATACTCCAGTCTTTAACCGGAAATCATTTAAGCCCTGTCACCCTCGTATTAACATCTAATATTTTTTATCGTCGTGATAAATTATTCGTTTCAATCAGGGCGCAGCTCGCGCATTAATACCTTCCCATGAACTGTAGATCTGATCCGACCAGTGAGACTGTATCCAGGCCAGGATGTCATCGATTTCCCGATCACTCAACTTGTCACCAAATGCAGGCATCACACCACCAAGCGGCACACCGCCGACACGGATGGTACGACGCAAACCATCCAGGTGATGATGCCAGGTATGCGCTGTACCATTCAGTGGTGGCGGCGGAAACTTGCCGTCGGCCCCACGTTCTCGCCAGTTCGGCGTACCCGAAGCATCAGGCTGATGACATTCCGCGCAATATTTCTGATACAGGGGTTTGCCTGCACGCACCTGTTGTTCGCTATACCAGCGCTGCACGGCATCCTGCGACTGTTTTACGACCTGATCATCAGGTTCAGCTCTATCCGTCACCGGCTGCTCCGAATCACTACAACCTGCAAGATTCAGCAGGCCGATCAATCCACTCAGCAATGTTAATTTTCTAAACATATACTTATCTCCATAGCGGCAGGCACCTGTCATCTCGCATAACAGAACAACAAGTGCCTGCTTGTCATTAAAACCAGGCCCGGATACCCAGCACCAGTCGTGTGTCTGAACTGTCTTTACCGGCCGCCCTTGTGATATCGGCGGTTTCTCCAAACTGCCGATTCCAGTTCACACCGACATAGGGTGCGAATTCACGACGTATTTCATAGCGCAATCGCAAACCCGCGGACATATCGCTGATTCCGGAACCCAGACCGCGATCCGGATCGTCTTTGCTGTATGCATTGATTTCCACTTCCGGCGTCAACACCCAGCGTTGGGTGAACATGTATTCATATTCCGCATCAAGTCGCGCCGCAAGTCGTCCTGATTCACCGATAAACAGGGACGCATCCACTTCAAACAGATAAGGCGCCACACCCTGCATCGCAATCGCCAGCCAGTCTCGGTCAGGCGACGGCAGGGCATCATGACGCCAGCCCAGTTGCACGTCCCAGAAAGGATACAGGGCTCGGCTATACAACAACTGCAGCTCCGCCTCTTCGGTTTCACCGGCCACCTGTTCGACTTCCGTTTTCAGATACAACTTGTTCAGATCTTTACCGACCCAGGCGTAACCGTCGAGCACCACCGGATGGTGTTCGCCACTATCGGCATCCTGCACTTCCAGCTTGTCGATTTTAACCATGGTCAATAGCGGATCATCCTGCATCCCGGCAGCATAAATATTCATCGGCAGCAGACTCAAGCCAACTATGATTCGAGTTATCGTTTTCATAATTCACCCCCTGCTGACTTCGACTTTACGGAACATACCCAGCATGTGGTACAGCAGATGGCAGTGATAAGCCCAGCCGCCTTCTGCATCCACAGTCACTCGGTAACTGATCCGCGAACCCGGTTGCACAATGACCGTATGTTTACGCGGCAGATACTGATTGTCGCCGGTTTCCAGATCACTCCACATACCATGTAAATGCATAGGATGATTCATCATCGTATCGTTGACGAAGGTAATACGAATCAGTTCGCCGAGTTTCCAGCGCAGGGGCTCTGCATCATTAAACTTGATACCGTTAATGGACCACATATAGCGACCCATATTACCGGTAAGATGCAACTCCAGCTCGCGATCCGGGTCGCGCATGTCGTGACTGGTACGCAGGTTTTTCAAATCCGCATACGTCAGCACGCGGCGACCGTTGTTGCGCAAACCGACACCGGGATCGTCTAGTCGATACAACGGCGCCTCGGCATGCATGTCCACATGGGGGCCGTATTCAGTCGATGCATGATGCACTGGCGGCAGATCCACATTCATATCCTCCATCGGGTTACCACCCATATCCATTGAAGACATGTCATGCATACCGCTATCCATGTTCATGGATGCGCCGCACTTCATACCCGACATGCTATCAGAACCGGCATCCTTCTCATCCATGCCGCCGTGCATCATGCTACCCATGGCCATACCCATGTCGGCATGCGTCAGGTCCGGCACCGAATCCATGCTCGGCACCTCGGCCTGCAGAGCGACATCAGGCGTCAGGGTGCCGCGCGCGTAACCGGAACGGTCGATGGATTGTGCGAATAATGTGTATGCCGTATCCGCATCAGGCTCGACAATCACATCATAAGTCTCCGCAACACCGATACGGAATTCATCCACGGTTACTGGCTGCACATTCTGTCCGTCCGCGGCGACCACCGTCATTTTCAACCCGGGAATGCGCACATCGAAGAAGGTCATGGCCGAACCGTTGATAAAACGCAGGCGAATTTTTTCATCACGTTTGAACAGACCGGTCCAGCCCTGCGCAGGCGTCTGACCATTCATGAGATAGGTATAGGTGTAACCGGTCACATCCGACAGATCTCGCTGACTCATGCGCATATCATTCCACATGGCACGTTCGTTCCAGGTCTGATCCAGCCCCTTTTCATGAATGTCTTTCATCAGATCCTGGTGGGTGCGTTCATTGAAATTGTAGTAGTGACTAAGTTTTTTCAGTTTAGCGTAAATATCGTTTGGATCTTCATCGCTCCAGTCCGACAGCATAACCACATAGTCGCGGTCGTAAGCGAAGGGTTCGGGCTCAATCGGGTCGATGACAATCGGTCCGTACAGACCGGTCTGCTCCTGAAATCCGGAGTGACTGTGGTACCAGTAGGTACCACTCTGCAAAACCGGAAAACGATAAGTAAATGTGTCCCCGGGGGCGATACCGGAAAAACGATCCGAGATACCCGGCACACCGTCCATGGCACTGGGCAGAATAATGCCGTGCCAGTGTATCGAAGTCGTTTCCGCTAACATGTTGGTGACGCGCAGAGTGATTTCGTCCCCCTGACGCCAACGCAGTATCGGAGCCGGTACCGAACCGTTCACCGCAGTGGCCTTACGCGCCGTTCCGGTGAAATTGACCGGCAACTCACCGATACTCAGGTCGAACTGTTTGCCACCCAGAATCCCAGGTTGTGTCTGCCGTGACACGGCCGCCAGTAGCGAACTCGAACCAAGCCCCAGTGCGGCACAGACACCGCCAAACGCCAGACCCTGCACAAAACGTCGACGCGGCATATAAACCGCGTCGCGCGCAGTTAAGTGATTAATATTTTTCATGGTATTTCCTCGCATCAGGCGCATCGGAGCGCCAGTTAACCAGGCAGCATGCGTTCGAAAAAGCACACTGCGATTCCTGACCGAAAATATCAGGCGCGAGGTGGGCGGAAGGGAGATTGGGGCGGCACAGATACCGGCGTCTCAACCAGATGCACGCGGTTAAGCTTGCCGTTTGACTTGAAATGTAACGGATACACAGTGTGTAACAGGGCTGAGAATGACAGGCAGGACCCCTGGAAACAGTTAAGGCCTGTGCCGCAGTGATACCGACAACAATCACTACAGGACTGATGACAGGTTTTATGATCGACGTTTGCGGCACTCTCCTGCACCGCTCCCTCCATGGCCATCGGTTGTTGTATGTGCATCACCGACGCCAGCGCAGGGAACTGCACTGAAAATGCCAGAGCCAGGATCAGAAAAATACTCAACAGTTTGTTCAGTCTGCTACGCATATTAAAGACCGACCGGTCACCTTGAACAAAGTCTATCCCAATATGAACATGCTGCAGCCGAGAGGTTCAATCCTCACGGCAACAACACGCATCTGTGAGTAATCCGATTGTGTCATTCCTCTAATTCCTGTTGGCGGCGATGAAACTCCGCCTCGTCAATTTCACCTCGCGCATAGCGCTGCCTGAGTATCGTCATCGCCTTATCCTGATTTCCAGTGCGATCCGGGGCTGAATCGCCGCGACCAAACGCCCATCTAAGCGCCACTACGACAAACACCACCAGCAACACCCAGAAAAGCCACATAACACCACCGCCAAACCACATAAAATCATTATGTCCGAACATACTTCACCTCGATTAATCGACACAGTTATTTGTCCGGACGGATCCATATGATCCGCCCGGACACACATTTACTTGTCAAGTTGCTCCATATGTTCCAGCATCTGTTTCATCATGCCCTGCATCATATCCATGCGTTGCTCGAGCATCTGACCACGATTCATCATGCCGCCCTGACTCATATTGCCCTGGCCCATATTTCCCGGACCCATGTTTCCCTGACCCATCATGCCCTTGCCCATCATGTTACCCTGTTGCTTACCCTGATTACCTGGCATATTTTGCATCATCATCTGATTCATGCGCCCCATCATGCCCATCATCTGTTGCATATCCTGCATGTGTTGCTGCATGTATTTACGCCGCTCAGCCGGGCTAACATTTCCCTGCATTTTCATCATCATGCCCTGAGCCGATTGCATATGTTGATTAAAGCGCTGGCTCATCATACCCACGTCATCCGAGGAGTCATCTGCAATCGCAGCGATGGAAACCAGCATGGTCAGTAGTAGAGAAACAATAGTGATTGATTTCATAATTTACGTCCTTTACAAAAATATTCGAAAATACCAATACTCTGCGAACCGACATCGCCCCTTGAATCGGGTGTGCGACGGTCGCAGCAAAAAACAATGAAGACTGAATTCAACCGATCGGTGGTCTGAATAAAGGCGTGATTCGATATTGAAGGGTCAGGAGATCTATGAAACCGATGACAGGCTCCACTTGTACTACAGCCGGTTGCGACAATAGCGTCACCGGAACAAAGGCATGTGCATGGGATACACAGTGACAGGACTTGCAGTGCTTGAAGACATTGCAGCCCATATGCTTACAGGGTGTCGGGTTAGCCGCCATGGAAGCATGCTCGCCTGAAACAGGCTGAGCATGATCGGCATGCGACATGGACACGGAAGCCGAACGCGAACAGTTCAATTTAGCGGCAAACAGCTCGCCCGTCGGCAGCAACATCACCGCCATAATCAACAGCATTGAAATACCGCGCCTGATCATGCCTTGCACCGGCCTCCTGTAAGGGTCGTCGAGCGTCGAAGACACCCGAAGCCTTCATTATACGGGGCGATTTCAAAATAACCTTGATATGTGTCAGACACGCACATTCTAAAGTTCATCGGGATGCACTGCAGCTTTGGCGTGAATACTGTAAAGTTCATCCACCGGCATAACAGAGATAATACCATCACCACTCGCACCACAATGGGCCACATCCATAATCGTCTCCACAACGTCTTTCACCTGCGAATCATTGACGAATACACTGACCTGGGCATGCTCCACATCCCAGCTGGTGGAAAAAAAATTGGCATATCCACCATGGCCTTTTCCTTTGACCACGCTCATGCCGGATATATTCAATTCATGCATGCCAATTTCAACTTTTTCGATACATTCGGTTCTGACGATTGCAGTCACTTTCTTAAATGCCATCACAGCCTCCTTTGTAGAATGCGAACAACCGCTGACATCAACGGTTCTGAATGATCCACACGATTAATTTTTATCGGCCATTGCGCCTTTCCATAACAGGAATACAGCGGGCAACACGACCAGGGTCAGTAGTGTAGCGCTGATCATACCGCCAACCATAGGCGCTGCGATCCGGCGCATGACTTCCGATCCGGTACCACTACCGATCATTATGGGCAACAAACCTGCGATGATCGCGGCGACGGTCATCATAATCGGGCGCACACGTAACAGAGCGCCTTCGGTAATCGCCTCGCGAATTTCCTCCATGGTCAATGATCGACGTTCGCTCATTGCTGCCACTCGATGCCGCTCGAGTGCCTGGTTGAGATACACCAGCATCACTACGCCAATTTCAACCGCCACGCCGGCCAGTGCAATGAACCCAACACCCACGGCAACCGACATGTTGTAGTCGAGCAGATACAGCAACCAGAAACCGCCGATCAACGCCATCGGCAGAGTCCCCATGATGATCAGCACTTCGGATATTTTTCTGAAGTTGAGATAGAGCAGCAGGACGATGATCGCCAGGGTCACCGGCACCACGGTCTGCAGCCGCTGTTTCGCGCGCACCATATATTCGTATTGACCGGACCAGGCAATAGAATAACCGGCCGGCAGATCCACATTCTTACTGACCACACGTTGTGCCTCCGCGACATACGACCCCAGATCACGTCCCTGTATATCGACAAAGGTCCAGCCGTTCGGGCGAGCATCTTCGGATTTGATCATCGCCGGTCCCGATTCGACCCGAACATCAGCCACTTCCTGTAATGGAATCTGGGCACCCGACGGCGTCACGACCGGAAGTGCTTTCAGCTCCGACAGGGAGTCACGCAAATCACGGGGATAACGCACATTCACAGGATAACGCTCCAGACCTTCAACCGACTGGGTCACACGCATACCGCCCAGCGCCGTGCTGACCACGTCCTGTACATCGGCGATATTCATACCGAAACGCGCCGCGGCAACACGATCGATATCAACCGTCACATAACGCCCACCGGCCACGCGTTCGGAAAATGCGGAAACGGTCCCCGGTACCTGTTGCACCACTTCTTCGATGCGCTGACCGATGTCCTGAATCACTTTCAGGTCAGGGCCCGCCACCTTGATGCCCACCGGCGTTTTGATACCGGTAGCCAGCATATCGATGCGTGTTTTAATCGGCATCACCCAGGCATTGGTCAAACCGGGAAACTGAATCAGTTCGTCGAGCTCTCTTTTAAGCTTGTCCAGCGTCATGCCTTCACGCCACTCGTCTCGCGGCTTTAACTGAATGGTGGTTTCTATCATGGTCAGGGGCGCCGGGTCGGTCGCTGTTTCTGCGCGTCCCACTTTGCCAAACACACGCTTCACTTCCGGAACCGTACGAATGAGTTTATCGGTTTGTTGTAACAGCTCCTGCGCCTTTCCCACAGACACACCCGGAAAAGTCGTCGGCATGTACATCAGATCGCCTTCGTCCAGATCCGGCATGAATTCCGAACCGATTTGCGTCACCGGCCAGAAGCCGACCAGGATCAACAGCAGCGCAATCGCCAGCACTGTTTTAGGCGCTTTTAGAACACTATGAATAAACGGTCGATATCCGGCGATCAGAACACGGTTCACCGGATTCGCGTGTTCCGGCGTGATGTGACCGCGAATGAAATAGCCCATCAACACCGGAACCAGGGTAATCGACAAACCCGCGGCGGCGGCCATGGCAAAGGTCTTGGTATACGCCAACGGTGAGAACAAACGGCCTTCCTGTGCCTCCAGCGTGAACACCGGCAAGAAACTTAAAGTGATGATCAACAATGAAAAGAATAAAGGCGGCCCCACTTCCTTGGCGGCACGCGACATCAACTCCCAACGATTGTCATCATTCAAACCTTCTTTTTCGATATGTTTATGCACGTTCTCTATCATGACGATCGCCGCGTCCACCATGGCGCCGATCGCGATAGCGATACCACCGAGCGACATGATGTTGGCGTTGATACCCTGATGGAACATGATGATAAACGCCGCCAGTATCCCCACCGGCAACGACAGGATGACCACTAACGAAGAACGCAGGTGAAACAGGAACACAGCACACACCAGTGCCACTACGATAAATTCCTCGATCAACTTGCTATTCAGTGTATTCACTGCACGGGTGATCAAACTGGATCGGTCGTAGGTTTCGACGATCTCGACACCGTCCGGCAAACCGTTTTGCAGTTCCGCGAGTTTTTTCTTAACACCACGAATGGTGGTCAATGCATTTTCGCCGAAACGCATCACAATGATACCGCCAACCACTTCGCCTTCGCCGTCCAGCTCCGCGATACCGCGACGCATCTGTGGGCCGAGCCGAATATCCGCGACATCCTTAAGCAATATCGGTACGCCATTGTCACCCAGTCCCAGTGAAATATTGCGCAGGTCATCGAGTTCATCGATGTAACCGGTGGCGCGCACCATATATTCTGCTTCCGCCATTTCGATCACCGAGCCGCCCACTTCCTGGTTGGCTTTCTTAATCGCCATCTTGATGCGCGAAAGCGGCAAACCGAAGGCACGCAAACGATCCGGATGCAGTACTACCTGGTACTGTTTCACCATACCGCCGGCGGTCGCGACTTCAGACACACCCGGCACGGTCTGCAGTTCGAACTTGAGGAACCAGTCCTGCAATGAACGTAACTGAGCCAGATCATGTTTCCCGCTTCGATCCACCAGGGCATATTCATAAATCCATCCGACACCGGTAGCATCCGGACCCAGCGTTGGTCGTGCCTCGGGAGGCAGGGCCGCCGCCACCTGACTCAGGTATTCCAGTACACGTGACCGTGCCCAGTAGGGATCGGTACCGTCCTTGAATATGACATACACATACGAGTCACCAAAAAATGAATAGCCGCGCACATTGGTCGCACCGGGTACCGACAACATGGCCGAAGTGAGCGGATAGGTGACCTGGTCTTCCACCACCCGCGGCGCCTGTCCCGGATAACTCGTTTTGATGATCACCTGCACATCCGACAGATCGGGAATGGCGTCCAGCGGAATGTTTTTAACCGAATAGATACCCCAGCCGGTGATGACAAACGTCAGCAACAGCACCATGAAACGGTTATGCAAGGACCAGTCGATAATCGCTTTAATCATGCTGTTTACTCCTGCATGCGCATCAGACTGGCTTTGAGACTGGCTTCAGAATCGATCAGGAACTGTCCCGAGGTGACGACGCTTTCGCCTTCTTCAAGTCCGTCGACAATCTCCACCCAGTCGCCGGACTCCATGCCTGCAGTCACTTGTTTCGGTACGAATCGACCGTCGCCCATGGCGACAATGACGCGCTGTTGCTCGCCGGTACGGATCAGTGCTTCGCGCGGGATATTGATCACGTCATTCTTCGGTCCGCCATAGATGGTGACCTGAGCATACATATTCGGCTTGAGTGCTTCGTCCGGATTATCGAACTTGAGACGTACGCGAAGGGTTCGCGTCTTCGGGTCCAGGCTGGGATAGATGTATTCAACCTTGCCTTCCCACAATTTCCCCGGTAGATAACTCAGGGTGACATCGGCCGGCTGATCCAGCGCAACCCAGTCGGTCTGGGCTTCGAATACATCAGCGAGTATCCAGACTTTAGACAGATCGGCAAGACGCATCACTTCAAAAGCCGGCATAACGTACATACCTTCGCGCACATTGAGCATGGACACGACACCATTTTGCGGTGCGTAAATCGGCACGGTTTGCGGCACTTTACGTGTGGATTGCAGTCTGGCGATCTGATCACTCGAGATGCCAAGTGATGTCAGGCGATCTCTGGATGCAGTAATCAGGCGCCGATTATTGCCGGACAAGGCTTGCAGATATTCTTCCATCGCATTGACCAGCGTCGGCGAATAAACACTGAACAGTCGCTCACCTTTTTTGACTCGTTCGCCTTCAGAACGTACGGCAAGCTGTTCGATCCAGCCATCGGTACGTAGATGGATATGACTCACTCTGGACTGATCGTAATCCACCGCCGCCACGGTATCGATACGTCGCCACAATCGACCGCGTTCGACTTTTGCAGTACGCACGCCCATGTTATTGATCACCGCCGGCGAAATAGTCACTTCCGGACCGGTACTCTGCTCGACCTCCTTGAGCACCAGGTCCATACCACAAATCGGACAACTACCTTCTTCGTCACGCACGATCTGCGGATGCATGGGACACACATATTTCGGATCAAGGTGTTTCTCCGCATGTTCCAGTGCCGTTTCATTTTGCGCCATTGCGACTTCTTCTCCCTGCCCCATATAATCCGCCGCGAGCCAGGCGCCGATCGCAACGATCAATGCCGCACCGATCATCACAAATTTATTCATTGTTCTTCCTCCCCAATCAGGAACCGAATCTTCGCCAGAGCGACCGCCTGTTCCACCTGTAATTTCAAGTACTGCAATTCCGCTTTCAGCTCGGCGCTGCGTGCCCGGGTCAGTGCATAAAATGATACGACGCCGGATTGGTAGCCGTTGATCGCCGCCCGGGCATTGTCGCGCGCCTGGGGCAAAACCTTGGTGCGATACAGGTCGAGACGCTGCTGCAGCTCACCAAATCGTGCATGAATCTGTTTAAGTTCCGCCGCCAGACTCCATTTCACATCGGTATGCTCATAACGCGCGGCCTGTAATCGACTTTTGCTAGCGGCCAGCTGCCGGTCCTGATTGTCGGCCGTGAACAAAGGCAGATCCAGGTTAACCATCGCGCTGAAGAAATCAGGCCGGTCGCTACCGTTTGCGTTATAACCATCGCGTTTTCCGTAGCTGACATCAAAGCTCCATTGCGGACTGAATTTCTGCTCGGCCATCTGCACCCGGGTTTCACTGCTTTCGATCTGGCGCTGCTGTTTAAGCACACGCGGATGCTGATCAAGTCGTTCGGTCAGTGACGCCAGCGTGTCGTTCAACGCCAGTTTGAACTGATCGGCGGAAACTGTTAGCGGTCGTGCAGCCATTTCATCGCTGATCCAGCGTGCCAGCATGGCACGACTTTGTTCGCGCATGGATGCGACCTGTTGCAGTCGGTCATCCAGTAGCGACAGTTCCAGCTCGGCCTGCAACACATCCTGTTGCTGACTTTTACCGGCCGCGTACAGCGATTCACTAGCGTCCAGCTGTTGCAGGTAGAGCTGCCGATTCTTCTCGATAATCTGGTAAGAACGGTCCTGTAGAAAAACCTGATACCAGGCCAGCCGCACTCCGAGACGGATCTGGCGTTCGCGTAATGACAGATCTTCCTTACCGGCTTCCGCCTGTGTGGCCTTGAGCTGAGCCGCCAGTCGGTTGCTGTCACCGCGGGGCAATGCCTGCTGGTAACCGAGAATGATCTGTGTCATCGGCTCCTGATCCAGCTCGAAACTGTCGGTGGGTAGATTGGCAAAACCGAAACGTAACCGCGGGTCGGGCCAGGCGTCCGCGGCAACCGACTCGTCTTGCAGGGCACTCACTTTATGTTGCTGGCCTTTCAGCACGGCATCACGTTCCAGCGCGAGTTGTTCACTTTGTTGCAGGCTTAATGTTTGTTCGGCAAACACAGTTGTCGCCGGCATGGCCATCAGTATGCCGGTGATTAAACCAACTTGTAGGGGATGCATTAACCAGTCCTCAGAAAATCAAACAGAGCACAACAGACAAAACGCCCGCTGCGGTTTTCTATTCCGGGACAGGTATCAAATCAGGAGAGTGGTTTTGAGTAATAACGGAGGTGGTACAAGCTGGCGTACATGCAGGTCGAAGCGATCAAACCTGGGGTCGGGTCGTCCGATTTGAGCATCCACGCGACTCAGGGTCACAAAGGCAATCTGAAATCCCTGTAGATCCAGACCGGCAAATCCCAGTGCGTCATCAGCTTTTTCCGCCATCGCCAGCACGGTATCACAGAGCGTGGTATCACAATGGCAGCAGGTCTGGATGGTCTGTTTCATCGCCGCATGCACCGGCGCCTGGATGGCCAGGTTAAGCCACGCCATAACAAACAGCGCCAGCGCCCAACGGGCGATGGTTCGAATGTCGGTACGGCGTAACACAGGTGTCATCAACAGATTCACTTCAACAAACAGCTTCAAACAGAGACAGTATAGTGCGCGCCGGGTTCCCATGCAAAATCAGGAAATGCAGGCCCGGCACCGAGGCTCGATGACCATTATTCACGGACTTCGCAGGAATTTTTCCTTTAATCCCGCCGACAGCCCTCCATAAGTAAACCATGGTTTATATATACGAAAACCGCATTAACAATGCGGTCGTTACAAGACATTACTGGAAAAGGGCTAAACCGTTGAAAATCATAAAATTTGTGGCTGTGGCAGCAGTCATGCTGGCAAGCTTTGTTCACCTGTCCACCGCCTGGGCCGACGTGAGTATCGGCATCCTGGCACCGCGCGGCAAATTGAAGGCGATGAATCGCTGGAAGGATTTTGGCAGTTACATGCAGGAACAACTGGGCCAGCCGGTCACCATCGTTCCCCTGCCCCCGGGCGATGTGCTGAACAGTGTGAAGGGTAAGCAGGTGGATCTGATCATGAGCAATCCGGTACATGCGGTGAACATTGTCGAGCGCTTCTCCGGACACCCCCTGGCCACCCTCAATAAAAAGTCCGGCCCCGTCTTTGCCGGCGTTATCGTCAGTCGAAACGGTAGCGGCATCAACACCGCCGATGATCTGCGCGGTAAAAAAGTCATGTCACTCAAATTTCGTGCTGCGGCCGGAGCTTACACTTTCCAGACCTATCATCTTCACCAGAAAGGCATCGATCCACACAATGACTTCGCGTCCATGGTCGCCGGCAAGAAACAGGACGACCTGGTACTCGCGGTGAAAGCCGGTGTGATCGACGCGGCCTTCGTGCGCTCCGGGATTCTTGAGTCCATGGCCAAGGAAGGCAAGATCAAGCTGGACGAATTCACCATCGTCGATCAGCGCCGTGACGAACTGGGCCTGGTGCACTCGACCCAGCTGTATCCAGAGTGGTTCATGCTTTCACTGCCACATACCGACGCCGGGCTGGCGAGCCAGGTAAAACGGGCATTATTGAGCCTCAATGCCCAACATCCGGCGGCGGTCAGCGCACGCATTCAGGGGTTTGTCGAACCGATCTCACTGCAACCTATGGCCACGGCGCTCAGGGAACTGAAGATCGCACCGTTCAACTAGGCGACCACATTCTTCACATTCATGACATAAGCGGGAACAGTAATGAATTTATTTGCTCTTGATCGACACTTCCGGGACCTTGGCCTGGCCATGAAATTCGGTATCGCGACAGCCATCACCCTGCTGGCGCTGTCCGCCCTGTCTGCCGTGGTCATTCTTAATCTGCAGGCGCAGTCGCTGAACACCTTGCTGGATTCTGCCGAACAGACCGCGGACAGCCTGGCCAATGACCAGATCGAGGCGAACCGGGAATCGGAGTCGATCAAGGTCAAGCAACTGATCAAATTGCTGGCGCAAATCGCTCCGGCTGCCATTGCCGAATTCGATTTTACCGGGCTGCTGAATTATTCCACCGTCGCCACCGAGGACCCGGATGTCTCCTATGTGGCCTTCATCAATAACGATGGCAATATTCTGGCCAGCTCCGGCGACAAGAACCAGGTCGCACCAGACGGCACACTGGAAAAAGACATTGTGTATGACGGTGAAACACTGGGTAAGGTGGTACTCGGCTTTAATCATCAGCGTTCCAACCAGCGCACCGAACAGACACGCTCCAATCTCAATGAACAGCTAATGCAGATGGATGCCTCGAAACAGCAGGCGCATCAAAAACTGATCGTCAGCCAGACCCTGTTGCTGAGTTTGACCATCCTGGCGTCGGTAGCCATGGTGTACTTCATTGCACGACGTGTAACTCGGCCGCTGAAAACCGCCATCGAGATTGCGTCGCAAATCGCCGAAGGCGACCTGACTGCGGAAATCGATCACTGTTCCAATGATGAGACCGGCCAACTGCTGGCGGCCATGAAAACCATGCTCACCAATCTTCAGCAAATGATCAGCCAGATCAGCGTCGCCACCACGCAGCTGGGCTCAACCGCCGATCGCATGTCCGTGGTCACCGAATCGACAGCCCGTGGGGCATCACGCCAGCAGGCGGAAACCGATCAGCTGGCCAATGCCATTGTTGAAATGACCGCATCGGCGAAGGAAGTTTTCAATAATGCCTCGGCAGCGTCCAGTGCCGCAGACCAGGCGGACCGCGAATCCTCTGCAGGGCAACAGGTGGTATCGCAAACCATTCAGCTCATCAATCGCCTGGCCGATGATGTAGACAGTGCCTCGCAGGTCATTCAACAACTGGACGAAAGCAGTGAAGCCATCGGTACGGTACTCGACGTTATCCGCAGCATCGCCGAGCAAACCAACCTGCTGGCACTGAATGCCGCCATCGAAGCGGCGCGGGCCGGGGAACAGGGTCGCGGTTTTGCGGTAGTGGCCGATGAAGTTCGCACCCTGGCCGGGCGCACCCAGTCATCCACAGAGGAAATACAGGCCATGATCGAACGCCTGCAGAACGGCACCAGCGAAGCGGTTCGCGTAATGGCGCAATGTCGCGACGGCGCGCAACAGGGCGTGGGACAGGCGGCCAGCGCCGGGGAATCATTGAAGACCATCACCTCCGCCATCGCCACCATTTCAGATATGAACACCCAGATCGTCAGCGCCGCGGGTGAACAGAGCCAGGTGACCGAAGAACTGAGCCGCAATATCACCAGTATCTCGCAGATCGCCAGTGAAACAGCGGACAGCGCGAACACCACCGCTTCGGCGACCGAACAGCTGGGACAGATGTCCGGTGACATGCTACGGCTGGTCAACATGTTCAAAAACGCAGCGCAGCACTAAAGCTAAAACGACGGTTCCAGGAATTTTTCCCCAAAAACCGCCGAGCGCTCGTAATACGTTGTTAATCGTTATTTAATAAGCGCGCAACATTGTTGTTCCCTACACAACTCAAGCAGGACGATGCTTTACACAGGGATTGTGTATTTTTCTTTGCATCGCGCAGCCACTGCCACATCGCCTTTTTCAGCTCGCCAGAAACACAACAGCCGACCCCCGGGGATCGGCTGCCTGTAGCGTGCTGATTCAACCCGAATCAGTTGTCGGCCAGGGTCAGTCCGCTGGTATCCGGTGGCGGCGGCGCCGGTTTATCTTTTTCCTCACCCAGATCGCTGCCTGCCGGGGCCATGGTTAGGTCCGCCGGTGCCTGCGGTGGCGTAACCTGCGGTTCGACCTGGTCCTGCATTATGCTGCCCACCGGAGCAAGGTCCGCGGACAGGTCGGCAATCTGCTCACCACTGATGTCCAGCGGCACGGTTTGCGGGGCCGGCGGGATATCGCGATCCGCATAATCGACACTGGGTCGAGCGGCGGCTGGTGCTGGTGCGGGATCTTGAGCGGAAACGGGCGCTGGTGTCGGGGCAGGCTCGGCAGGCTGCGCCGGCGGAGCCGCCTCTTCGGGGCCACTCACTTCACAGACCGCACCGGCCTTGGTCATTGCAGCCTGATATTTAAGCGCGGTTGGCCGGTCGATATTCTTCTTGATGACGATACGCTTACCGGAAAACAACTGATCCAGCTTGGCGTCATCCGCCTTGAACATTTTTCCGATATTCTGCCGGACCTGTTGTAAATCGGCACCTTCGGCGATCTCACCGCGGAACGCCACTTCATATGTATCACTCATGATTTCACTCGTAATTTGTCATTCGGCAAATGTGTTGCAAATTCATTATGTTAATATGCAACCGAACTGGCGTTTCATCTGTTATCGGGGTCGCAAACTTTGACAACCCTGTTCAGTCCAGTTCTTAACAACTATAAATATAGAATAAGCATCCGACAAAAGCATACTCCATGACCAAACACAGCTTCACAACCCGCATATCCCCCAAAGGCAATCTGGCTATTCTGTCCCAGCACGAAGTCAGCCAGCTGGTCGCCACCAGTGAAGAGGGCGGCTGCTATGATATTTACCGCCGATGTTCGCTGGCGGTGCTCAATGTCGGCAGCATCGTCGACGACACCACCGAAGTACTACAGCAGTTTCGCGATTTCGATATTCGCGTCATTCCGCAGGAACGCGGCATCAAACTGGAAGTGGAAAATGCGCCGGCCAGCGCTTTCGTCGACGGCAAGATGATCGTCGGTATCCAGGAACACCTGACCTCGGTATTGCGCGATATTGTCTATGCCAAAAATGAAATCGACAGTCACGGTCGCTTCGAACTGAACACCAGTGACGGCGTCACCAATGCCGTATTCCATATTCTCCGCAATGCCAACGTACTGGTTCCCAATGTGGAACCCAATATTGCCGTATGCTGGGGCGGGCACTCGATCCGTCGTGAAGAATATGATTACACCAAGGAAGTCGGTCACGAGATGGGCTTGCGTAATCTGAACATCTGCACCGGTTGTGGCCCGGGCGCCATGAAAGGCCCCATGAAAGGCGCCACTATCGGCCATAGCAAACAACGCAGTTACGGCGGTCGCTATATCGGCATTACCGAACCCGGTATCATTGCCGCCGAATCACCCAATCCCATCGTCAACGAGCTGGTGATCATGCCGGACATCGAAAAACGCCTGGAAGCCTTCGTGCGTTCCGGCCACGGCATTATCGTTTTTCCGGGTGGCGTGGGTACGGCTGAAGAAATTTTATATATCCTCGGCATTCTGTTGCACCCGGACAATGCTGAACTACCCTTCCCGCTGATTTTCACTGGCCCCAAAAGCAGCGAAGAATACTTCCGACAGATTCATCACTTTGTCGAAAGCACACTGGGTTTCGAAGCCCAGCAGAAATACAAGATCATCATCGACGATCCGGCCCTGGTGGCCCGTGAAATGCATTCCGGCATGGAAGCGGTGCGCGATTTCCGTCGCGCCAACAGCGATGCCTACTATTACAACTGGATACTGCGCATCGAAAACGAATTTCAACAGCCTTTCGTACCCAATCACGAAAACATGAGCAAGCTGGAATTACACAAGGACCAGGACAACCATCTGCTGGCTGCGAATCTGCGCCGTGCTTTCTCCGGCATCGTCGCCGGTAACGTTAAAGAAGAAGGCATACGCGCTATCGAAGAACACGGCCATTTCGAAATTCGCGGCGATCAATCGATTATGCGACCACTGGACGAACTACTGACCGCCTTCGTTCAACAGCAACGTATGAAACTGCCCGGTACCCAGTACACCCCCTGTTACAAAGTTGTCACCTGACGGTGATGCTTCTGTCACACCGCGCCGATATAAACCGCCTTAAAAAATCGACTTTAAAACATTAACTTATCGTCATTTCCATCGACAAAATGGTGGATTTGGCGGGCGTTTCGGCTATACTCGGAAGTCATAATAATTAAAAAAATATCAATCACGCTGGCGTTACCAGATAATTTGCGGACCGTAGCGTTGAGTTC
>CBDULQ010000012.1:0-27252 GCA_965368115.1 uncultured Gammaproteobacteria bacterium
ACGGTCGGTTTACCAGGGGTGCGCAATATTTTCTTGCCGGACGCCAGCCCAATACCGGTGCCAGCCGCGAGTTCGATACCAATACGCCCATATCGATACACACCTATTCCTGCGCACAGGATACCTGTACCTATTATCCCGGGGTTAGTTTGCAGAATGCAGCGGGTGACTGGGTAACGGCCTGGACCACCATAACCGTGCACGCCAGTAGCGATCATTTTCCTGGCACTCAAACCGTATGTTATTCCAGTTCCGGCGATTTTCAGGGCTGTCCTGAAAATGCCAGCCGGGTGACTTCGGGCACGCTACCGCTGCATGACGACTGGGTATCCAATACGCGATATCTGTTGCGGCGCGGCGAAGTGTTCGGTAGTGCGGAGCCGCCACGTATCTGTATCGCGTACGATCGGGAAAATATTCATATTTCATCGTTCGGCCCGGGTGTGCAGAAAGCGGAGGTAGCGGCCGAGTTCGGTGTCGGTGCGGATAACAACTGCAGCGACCTGCTGGTCAATGATGCACAAGCACTCAATATGACGACGCCGTTCTGGATCAGAAATATTACCCTCACCGATCTTCGACTATATGGGCTCCGCCTGGGTATGACCTTCTCGTCGGTTACCCTGCACGATATCGATATGGATTACGAAAATTCAGCCGCCGGTGGTGGTTACGTGATCATGGAGAATTCAAATTATTGCTCTAACAACGCCGATCTGTCCTGTGCCAATGTGCCGCTGCCGCAGGGGCTGTATTTTTCCAGTATCGATATGAAAGGATCCCGGCATGTGATACCGGGTATCAATATCGGTCTGTTGCCGGTGAGTTGCGTCAGCTTCATCGGCTTTCTCGATGTCGCCGTAGAAATCGCCTTTGAACACAACATTCGAGTGGAATGTTCATCGCGTACGGTGGTGGCGCACAGTGACATCAATGGCAATCACATCGGCACCAATGGCAATAAGAACGGTGTGACGCTGAGACCTGAGGGGTATTACGTGGCGGATATGCTGACGGCGGGCATCCGACGCAGTTCGAATGTTGCCGATGGTGGTTCCGCCAATGTGTACGAAGATCGCTACTCATCTTTATATGATCTTTATCTGGGTACCCCCGAAAGCATTAACAACGCAGCACGTATTTCGATTGCGCCTTCCAATGCGACGCTTGCGGAAGTGACCCGGTTTTCACTGGTGTCTGCCAGTGTGGCGAATATGGCCGGTGGCTCGGGTAGTGGTTCGCCCAACCGAGAAGTGAATTTTGCCGGCACCGGGCTGACCTGTTATGACGAAAATGTGTGGGAAACCGCAAATGGATGTGGAGATGGTAACGAGGGCGCCATACCGCCGGGTGGTTTCGAACCATCGCGTACCATCAGTGCGCCGGCGGTGCCCTTACCGCCGAGAGAGCTATCGTCTCAATAGCTGGCGAGAGAAATAAAAGAGACATACGGTTTAACTTAACGACTTATATGGAACTCGTTTCCAGTGCAATATATCAGGGTCACCGAGTGACGGCGACAGGCCGGTGCGCAACGCCTGTCGGCATACGGAGATTGACACAGCTCAGTCTGTTTGAACCGGACCGGTTCAAACTCAGACTCAGCATAATGGAGGGTGGATGCCAGTGGTGGCACAGATGAAGCCCGAGATGGAGATCACATGATGTTCAAATGTAAACAAAGCCGAAACATGCAGGCCGATCGGCGTGCGTTCCCCTCTTTTTTATTGTTCAAGCGTAGCGTGCTGAGTGTTTTTGTTGTGCTGGCCAGCGCGGTTCCGGTGCCCGAACTGTATGCGGCAAGCACGGCGGTCAAAGCGCGAACAGATGACAGTGCGCCGGATGATAATGGCCGCTTCAGTTATTTCAGTGCGCCTGTCGTTAGTAACAGCGGACAGGTGGTGTTCAAGGGATTTCTTTATGAAACCGAAGCCGGCCTGGCGGATAACAGTGGCATTTATCAATCATTCGTTACCAGCAGCATCTCGCCGACCACAGGTACCCTGCGCCAGGTGGCTCGAGAAGGATCGCCGATACAGGTCGGTGGTGTCGACTATACCGTCGGCAACCTGGGCGCATCGGGAAGCTATAGTCTGGTGAACGGCCTCCCATCCGTGGCCCCGACCACGGGTGTGAGTTTAATGGCCCTGCAATTGCCGATTACCGGTTTTGCGAATTCACAGGTCACGTCGATTCTTGCCCTGGAAGTGGGTGACAATACTGAACTGATTGCAGCTCGAGGCGGCGAGGTTCCATCCGGTGACGGCGAGTACGCCGGCTTTAACGTGTTCAGTATCGGCGGTTTGAGTACCGCTGGACGGGTGACATTCTTTTCCGCACTCGATAACACACTGGCTGCCCCTGACGATAACACCGCGATTTTCCGTTACACACCGGGTGGCGAGCTGGTGGAGCTTGTGCGCAAAGGCACACCGACGGGTGGTACTGTGCTGGCGCATCTGGCGTCGATCACCACGAATGCTTATGGTGATGCGGTTTTTCTGGGCACCGAGGCACCTGTTCCCGGCGGCGATACCCATATTTTCCGAGTGAGTTCGCTGGGCTCGTCCCCAAGTCTACTGGTATCTCAGGGTGATCAGGCGCCCACCGCCGATGTGGATCCACGGTATTTCTACCAGCTTGGGGAAATTCGCATCAACAATGAAGGGGAGGTGGGTTTTGCTGCCACCCTGCGCGATGGAGACGGCTCTGCCGTGGATAATCCGTCCGGTCTGTACATCACCAACGGTTCCTCGGAAACGGAAATCGTGCGCCAGGGTCAGTCCACGCCGGACGGTACCGCAACCTTTCTGCACTTCGCCAATGATTTGAGCGGTGATGTGCCACGCCCGGCTTTCAACGATCTGGGCCAGTTTGCGTTTAACGTGCGTTTGCTGGAAACCGGCGGTGAGCAGGTTGACGGTATCTTCCGCGCGTCCGAAGCGCAAATCATCGAAGTGGCCCGGGAAGGTGATGGCTATGAAGACGGTGTGTTGAGCAACTTCTCTGATCCAGCCCTGAACAGGCATGGCGTGCTGGCCTTCACCGCCGATCTGGTTTTAGGCATCGAAAGCGGACCGGAAGGCGACTACCCGATCACCGAACAGGTACTGATCCTCAGCGACGGGCGAGATTATGTCACTGTGGCTCGTGAGGGCCAGATGTTCGGTGGCAGAGAACTGCAGGAGATCAGTTTTAACCCCAGTTTTACCGTACAGCCCGGTGGTCTGAATGACCATGCAAGGGTCGGCTACGAGGCTCGATTTACCGACGGCACCCATGCGGTTCATGTGTGGCAACCGACGCTGGGCTGGCGTGCAGAAGCCGGCGACGGTATCTGGGACAATCCGGACAACTGGTTTATGAGGACGCTGCCGGGCGTGTCCAGTGAAGTGGGCATGGACCTGGATGTGTCGGCAGAGATTCAGGGGCCGGCTGATGATACCGAGGTTGATACCCTGTCGGTGGGCGGCGGCAGTGGGCTGATTCATCTGATCCTTGGCAGCGGTGTGCTGGACACGGTCAATGGTTTCACTGTCGGCGTGAACGGTACTGTGAGCGGTGGCGGTCAACTGGGCGGTGTTGTGAACAATGCCGGACTGATCGACGTGCCGGCGGGCACGCTACTGAACATCGACGGCGACCTGCACAATGTCACCACCGTTGCACTGGGTAGCAGCGCGCAGTTGATTGTTTCCGGTATCCTGTCCGGCAGTGGTGACATCACCGGTGTCGATGGCCAGACCCTGATCAATGGCGGCCTGTCGCCCGGAAACAGTCCCGGGTTGGTGAGTGTCGCCGGCAGTCTGACCCTGGGATCGAATAGCACGACTATGCTGGAGATTGCCGGTACCACCGCCGGTACTGATCATGATGTGCTGGAGGTCGGCGGCACCCTCACGCTCGACGGCACGCTGGATGTGCAATTGACCGATGCTTTCAGTCCACAGGCCGGCGATGAATTGATCCTGATGCAGGCGGCCTCCATACAGGGCGACTTTGATGAAGTGAACCTGCCCGGTGTCGACGGCCTGTCGTTTGAGCTGGAGAAAACTGATACTAGCTTGGTATTAAGTGTGCAGGCTGAATCGGGTGAGTCGTCATCGTCTTCCGGTGGTGCGTTATCCGGATTGTGGTTGTGTGCCATGTTGCTGGTACGACTGAGTTTACCTAACAGGCGTAAAGTACGTTAACTGGAACGAAACAGATTTTCAGGCTCCGTTTTAAGCTGTGTTTTCAGGGTGCATATAAAGAACGAACGATTCTGAAAAAAACGCATGAGGCAAAAACGGCCCGCAGCCGAAATGGCTGCGGGCCGTTGAGGATGGATCAGGGACGTGTCATCACAGCGGTGCCGGTACCGACATTGGTGCCGTCACTGATCGAAGCACTGGTAATAGCACCTTCCGCAGCGTCACCAACGAAACTCACGGCCGCGGTGCCGGTACAACTCGGGCAGGCGGAACCTGAGATCGGGAAGCCGGAAGACAAGGCCTGGAACGGAATGTTACTGGCCTGGCCATCCAGATTGGTCACGCTCTGGTTGATTGCAACACTGTAATTGGTGACCTGTGCCAGGTCGAAATTGACATCCATGCTTACGGTAGACGTTCCATCATCCGCAGTGCCGTTGATGTATCCATTGAAACTACCTGCAACCATCGAATATGTCGCTGTGCCGTTCAGGCCTCCCAACTGTGCAGGCGTGGTGAGATTGTCGGATTCAATAAACGCTACAGTAGTGACACTGGTACTGCCGGTATCCTTGACGAATTCCGCGCTGTCCCAGCGGCCCCAGTTGATCTGGGTGGCAGGAATGCTGCCATTGGTGCCGGTATCGCTCAGCACCGCCGAGGAAGGAATCATCAGGCGGCGGAAATGATCGTTGCCCTGCTGATCGGTAAAACGATCCTCGGTAACGGCGACGTTGCCTCCGGCCAGATAAGCATTGTCCACGCTGTTGGCATTGATCAGCACTGGATAAGCTTCGACGACACTGCCGCCATGAAAACCGTAGAGTATGCCGGAATTATCGGGCATGGTGTTCAGTGTTGTGGGCGTCAGCAACGCCGTGCCGTTAATGGCATCGCCGGCACCGTCGACCAGTGAATAGGACGTCATGGCGCCACCGGCGCCGCTACCCACGAACAGCATGCTGGCTTCGCCGTCACAGAGCGTACCGTGACAGGCGCCGCCGATACGGAACGACCGGTTCAGATCGGTGAAGTTGACCGGGCCGCCGCTCAGGGAACCGTACCAGTTCTGACCACCCACGTCCGCATCCACCGAATAGCCCACCAGTTGATGATTGACGAAATCCACGTCGGCAAAAATGCTCGGGTTGGTTAATGCCACCTGGCCGTTAGTGTCAGTCGGCAGGGTGCCGCCGGCATACTGGTAGAGTGCGATACGGGTACGCAGTCCGCCCAGGTTCATCAGGTTGGTGAGTGGGGTGAGGTTGTCGCTGTACATGAAGTGCAGGTCCTGATCGTGAACCAGGGCCAGGCCGTCTTCACGCATCACGAAGTTGCCGACCCAGCGTCCCCAGTTAACGCCCAGCGTGCCATTGCCGCCCAGGTCGGCAAATGCAGCGCCGGTGCCGTCAGGACGTAAGCGCACCGCTTCGTGAGTCTGTAGCGTGCCATCGGTCTGAATGTTCTGTTCGAACACCGCAAACGGCAGGTTGTTCACCACATTGCCGTTGGGCAGTTGCAGTTGTTCGAGGAAAATGTTGTTGCTGTTCAGCGCAGTGATATAGATCGGCGCACCGGCGCCGGTACGTTGACCCTGTTGATCGATGTGGCTGAAAGCGACAGCCATGCCGGAGCCGTCCGGTGCCTTCGGCGGCAGTGGCGCTTCATACTGGTTATCCTGATTGAGTTCAGGGCGTACCAGGGCGAGTCGGTCACTTTCTCGCAGCAGCGGAATATAGGCCAGGCTACGGTCGCGCAACGGGCGTTCACCGCCCTGTTCTCGCGGCTGGAATTCGGACGGCAGTTCAGAGACATCGCCGTCGGTCATTGCAGCTTCCATCGGTTGCGCGGGTAAAGCCGGGTCCTGAAAAATCGGTGGCGGTGCCAGGGTCGGTTTGGGCAGCGTTTGCGCACCGGCAATGTGGAAGTACTCGTCGTTGGAAAAGACATGTACGCCGCTGCCGTTTTCGGTGACGATTTCACCGTCCACTACACCACCGTACAAACCATCCTGCAGATTACCCGCGGCAGGATCGTTCTGACAGCTGCCGGACTGGCATAGCATCAGGCCGTAATGGGTGCCGCGAATACCGATGGTGGCGATGGTGGTGCGCACCTGGTAGTTCTGTTTATTCTTGTGGCCGATGGCACCGGTGATAGTGCGGAAGCCGCCGCGAATCAGATCCAGGATACTGCGTTCGGTACCGTCCTGTGCGCCGTTGTAGTTGTATTCCTCAAGGCGAATTTCAGTGTCCGGACGCAACGCGATGAGTGCGCCGTCTTTCATGCGGATCTGGGTGAAGGTGCGATCAGCGGTCTTCAATGTATCGCCCTTGTAGACTTTCGAATCTCGACCCAGGGTACGGGTGCTACCGCGGTTGGTTGCCTTCACATCGCCCATGTAAACCAGGACTCGACCGATCGCCTGCTGCGGGTCTTCACCCGCCATTGCCGGCGCCGGCTGTTTTTTGGCCGGTGCTTTTACCGCCTGTGGTGTGGGCGCCGGTTTTACAGTCGGTATGCTGACGATCTGTGTCGGTGCCGGCGTCGACCTGACCTTATCGGTTTTCTGGCGCGCAAAATCCGGCAGGGTCAAACGGTCGCCGACACTCATCAGGTTGGCGTTGCCGTTAAACACATCCGAATTGAGTTTGAGAATCTCGCGGCGCAGACGAGCCTGTTTCTTTGCATCGCCGGGAAAAATCTTGCGTGCAATCGAATACAGGCTGTCACCGGATTTAACCACCCAGTGACTTGCGTCGACCTGTTCCGCCAGGGCGACCTGGCCGGGAACCAACAGCATTGATGACGTGGTCATCAACACACTAAGAACGAAATACAAGGGTTTGCTGTTCATCTGACACCTCATGCCTCTGTGTCCGCGATTAAAATGAATAGTTAACATTTAGACTGACGATGTTGCGGTCGTAATTGTAGAGTTCGACATTTGAGCTGTTGTCCATGTAACTGACTTTGGTATCGAGTCGCCAGTGTTTGCTGAACAACCATAAAAGATTGATGTCTGCGGTGGTCAGCTCGTCTTCACGAATGATATCCGCATACAGTGGAAAAGTTTGTGCGCCGGCATAGTCGCTGGTTTGATAACCCACGGACATCTGCAGACCCAGTTTGGCGGTCAGGCTGATGACACCGCCAATGCGTAGACCGAGAATGTCGCGCTCGACGTCGGACAGCGCGTTGGCACTGCTACCGTCGTCCGCGCTTTCGGCGCCGATATTCAGGTTGGTGAATAGTGTGGGATTGCGTTTGCCGGCGAAGCTGTAACTGTAACTCAGTCCCAGTGTCGTCAGGGTGGAATTGCGGTATTGCAGATCAGGATAGTCCAGCGCCAGATATTGCAGGGTGGTACCAAGGCGGGCCTTCTGGCTCAGGGCGTAGTGCCATTCCAGGTTCAGGCCGGCCATGTCGCGATAGTCATTGCCGTCCAGCTGATAGGTCTGCATCAACAGCTCGGCCTTGTAGCGGCTGAGCTTGCGGATATTGGTAACACCCAGTTGCAGCGTGCCGGTGCGGGTGTCGAACTGGTCGTAATCCTGGTTCATGCGTTGCACTGCGGTGATACCCGAGTTGACCATCCAGCCCGGTGAGAACGGGTGGGTAATCTGCCAGCCGGCCTGCAGTTCGCTGAAGGTGTCCTCCTGGCCGAGACTGTCGGCGGACAGTTCAACCAGGGTGAGCTGGTCACCGTCGGTGCCACTGTTGACGTTACTGTCCGTGCCCATCGCCAGTGCGACATAGCCATCGGAGGTGGTGCGATACCGAGCCTCCTTGAGGCGAATACGATCCAGAAACTGTTCGGTGGTGGCGATGACCCCGGCGGGCGGACTGGTGGCCAGCACCCGTTCGAACTCGATGCGCGCACGGGCGTATTCTTCCAGAATGAAATAACCGCGCGCCAGTTCCAGTCGTGCCACGTGATCTTCCGGGAAGGCGACCAGTACCCGTTCCAGGGCGAATACGCCTTCCGAAGCATGGCCGGTATCGATGGCGGCCACGCCGTAGTAATAATCGAAGTAGGGATCGCCCTCCATGTCCAGCAGGTGCTGGCGGGCGTAATCGTAAGCCTGTTGACGCTGGTACTGGTCAAACAGGCTCTGCAGGGTTTTGATATCGAAGGATTCGCCCCGGGAAGGACCGGCAAAAAGTGCCAGACTCAACAGAAATACAGCTCTAAGTCTTTGATTCATCGTGAATTCATTATAAAAATGCAGGTTATCTCAAAGAGTATAGGCCGCTTTACCCGTTCGGGTAGGCTGTTGATGGACGGGTTTTCAATAGCTTGACCCAGGTCTAATTCAGTGGATTTCGGCTGATCAACGGTTGCTGTGTTTTTACAAATCCGTTAATCCCGGTAGAATCCCCCCCTTGATGGCAATACGAGATAGCTGATGGCCGATTCGGCACTTTCCCTGCAAGCACAGAACATTACCTGCAGTCGCGGTTACCGTGACCTGTTCAGCGGGCTGAATTTCGAAGTTCAGGATGGCCAGGTGCTGCGTGTGGAAGGGGAGAACGGTAGCGGCAAGACCAGCCTGTTACGTATTCTGGCCGGTCTGGCTCAACCGGTGGAAGGCGAGGTGCTGTGGGGCGGCATGAAAATTCGCGACAGCGAATCCGGCTATTTCAGCGATCTGCTCTACCTGGGCCACAAGCCGGGTATCAAGTTCGAGCTGAGCGCCGTCGAAAACCTCACCATGAGCGGCGCACTGATGGGCTCGCGCCCGGACCGGGATATCGAAGAAGCCCTCTATCAGGTGGGCCTGTACGGCTTCGAGGAGATTCCCTGCGCCATGTTGTCCGCCGGCCAGAAACGCCGGGTGGCGCTGGCTCAGCTGTACCTGACCCGGGCCCGGCTGTGGATTCTCGACGAACCCTACACCTCACTGGACGTCAAGGCGGTGGCCCGTCTGCAGCAGCTGTTCGAAACACATGTCAATGACGGTGGCCTGCTATTGATCACGTCGCACCAGCCGGTCACCCTGGCCAATTGCGATGTGCGCCGTCTGTTGTTGCCGGATTTGAAAATGGAGCAGGTCGCCTGATGCATACCACTCTGTCCGGCGCCTTCTTCGCCCTGCTCAAGCGCGACCTGATGTTGTCCTACCGGCATCGCAATGAACTGTTCAACCCGCTGTTTTTCTTTATTCTGGTGGTCACCCTGTTTCCCCTCGGCACCACGCCGGAAAAGGAACTGCTGATCAGCATGGCACCCGGTGTGATCTGGGTGGCGGCATTGCTGGCGGCCATGCTGTCCATGGATGCCCTGTTTCGGGCGGACTATGAAGACGGCACCCTGGAGCAGATTCTGATCAGTCCCCATTCCACCTCGGTATTGGTGCTGGCGAAAATTCTCGCCCACTGGCTGGTCACCGGGTTTCCGATGATTCTGCTGGCGCCGCTGCTGGGGATGTTCATGTACCTGCCGGACGACGGCATCGTCACGCTGATGATTACCCTGGCACTGGGCACGCCGGTGCTGAGCCTGATCGGCGCCATCGGCATGGCGCTCACTGTCGGCCTACGCCGCGGCGGTATGCTGTTGTCGCTGCTGGTTTTGCCGCTGTATATACCGGTGTTAATATTCTCCGCCAATGCGGTGGGTGCTAATCTGGCGGGCATGGGTATCCAGGGTCAGATATACTTCCTGTCCGCCATGTTGATGCTGGCGCTCACCCTGGCCCCGGTTGCCGCGGCCGCCGCGCTGAGGATCAGCCTGGAATGAAACGCCATACATATAATATATGTGCGAACTTAACGCGTTTTTTGACGTCACAAGGTCTGGTCCGGCCAATGGCGGCGCTGTAACAACGATAATCTGTACCTGAATCATGAAATTACCCGCAATCGTCCATAAATTTTCGTCGCCGAAGAACTTCTATCAGATGTCCGGCAAGCTGATTCCCTGGCTGGGCTGGATCTGCCTGCTGCTGCTGGTACTGGGTCTGTACTACGGTTTCTTCGTGGCACCGCCGGATTATCAACAGGGCGAGAGCTATCGCATCATGTTCATCCACGTGCCGGCGGCCTGGATGTCCATGTTCGTTTATATGGTGATGGCGGTGTCCGGCGCCATTGGTCTGATCTGGCGTATCAAACTCGCCGACATCGTGGCCTCCAGCAGTGCCCCCATCGGTGCGGCCTTTACCTTCCTCGCCCTGGTCACCGGTTCGCTGTGGGGCAAACCCATGTGGGGCGCCTACTGGGTGTGGGATGCGCGACTGACTTCGGAACTGATTCTGCTGTTTCTTTATCTCGGTTATATGGCGCTACAGGCATCGATCGAAGATCCACGCAATGCAGCGCGCGCCGGAGCGGTACTGGCCCTGGTCGGCGTGGTCAACATACCGATCATTCATTATTCGGTGGAATGGTGGAGTACCCTGCACCAGGGACCCACGGTCACCAAGTTCGATAAACCGTCGATTCATTTATCCATGTTGATACCCCTGTTATTGATGGCGTTTGCCTTCAAGTTTTATTACGCCACCTCGGTATTGATGCGTGCACGCGGCGAACTGTTAAAACGCGAACAGAACAGCCGTTGGGTGAGAGACGTGGTGGAGAGCGAGGCATAGCATGGCTGAATTTTTTGCAATGGGCGGCTATGCCGAGTTTGTCTGGTCGTCATACGGTATTGCACTGGTGGTGCTGGTGGTGATATTCGTGATGCCGATTCGCGCCCGCAAACAGATTATTCGCGAATTGCGCATGAAATATCGACAGCAGGAACGCCAGCAACAGAACCGCGATGAAGCGGCCGCGAGCGACTGATTTTTTTACAACAGAATTTTTGTCACAACCGGTGCAATGATTTTTTCAATGAATAATTACACCGACCGTGTGTCATATAACGATCATTAACGAGCAAGAGATGACGATGACTCCTCGACAGAAACGCATGGGCTTTGTAGCTGTACTGGTGGTGGGTGTGTCCATCGCCGTGGGTCTGGCGATCAAGGCATTCAATGAAAACATGCTGTATTTTTTCAGTCCTTCCGATATCAAATCCGGCAAGGCACCGGATGATCACAGTTTTCGTATCGGCGGTCTGGTGGTAGACGGTAGCGTCAAGCGCGATCCCAACAGTTTGAAAATCAATTTCGATCTGACCGACAGCGCGGAAACCGTTACCGTGCAGTACGAAGGCATTTTGCCTGACCTGTTCCGCGAGGGGCAGGGCATCGTGGCAACCGGAAAACTCACCAACGGCATGTTCGTTGCCGATCAGGTGCTGGCCAAGCATGACGAAAATTACATGCCGCCGGAGGTAGCCGAATCACTCAAGAAAGCCGACATGTGGAAACACATGGGCGAACAACAGGCGGGTAATGCACAATGATTCCAGAAATCGGTCACTTCGCTCTCATCCTGGCCCTGGTTCTGGCACTGGTTCAGGGCGTCGTGCCGTTACTGGGTATCTATCGTCGTAATGCAGCCTGGGTGTCGGTGGCGCAACCGGCGGCACTCGGTCAGACCCTGTTCATCACCATCAGCTTTATCTGTCTTACCTATGCGTTCATCGTCAATGATTTTTCCGTCGGCTATGTCGCGCGTCAATCCAATACCGAATTACCCATGGTTTATCGCATCTCCGCGGTGTGGGGTGGTCACGAAGGTTCCCTGTTGTTGTGGACCTGGTTACTGGCGATCTGGTCCGCGGCGGTGGTGCTGTTCAGCAAATCCATACCGCAGTTGATGCGCGCGCGTGTTATTTCAGTGATGGGTCTGGTGAGCATCGGTTTTCTGCTGTTTACGCTGTTAACGTCGAATCCTTTCGATCGCATGTTCCCGGCGCCGATTGAAGGTCGCAGTCTCAATCCCCTGTTGCAGGATCCGGGGCTGGTGATTCATCCGCCCATGTTGTACATGGGTTACGTGGGTTTTTCGGTGGCTTTTGCATTTGCCATTGCAGCCATGCTCGGCGGTCGCCTGGACAGTGCCTGGGCACGCTGGTCGCGACCCTGGACCAATATCGCCTGGGTGTTTTTAACCATCGGTATCGCTTTAGGTAGCTGGTGGGCATATTACGAACTCGGCTGGGGCGGCTGGTGGTTCTGGGACCCGGTCGAAAATGCATCCTTCATGCCCTGGCTGGTGGGAACGGCACTGATTCATTCGCTGGCCGCGACCGAAAAACGCGGCGTGTTCAAGGCCTGGACCGTGTTGCTTGCGGTGTTTACGTTCTCCCTGAGTTTGCTCGGCACTTTCCTGGTCCGTTCCGGTGTGCTGACTTCGGTGCATGCCTTTGCCACCGATCCCGAACGCGGCGTGTTCATTCTGATATTCCTCGCTATCGTGGTCGGCGGTTCGCTGATGCTGTACGCCTGGCGCGCGCCGCAGATTCGCAGTGTGGCCAAACTCGATATGGTGTCCCGTGAAGGCATGTTGCTGATCAACAATGTATTGCTGGTGATTACCGCTTCGTCGATTCTGCTCGGTACCCTGTACCCACTGGCTATGGACGCACTTAACCTGGGCAAGATTTCCGTCGGACCGCCGTACTTCAATGCGGTGTTCATTCCGCTGACCATTCCCATTGCGATACTGGTCGGCATTGCCATCATGTCGCGCTGGAAATCGGATTCGAAGCCGCGCCTGTTCCGGTTGTTGCAGCCTGCCCTGGTCGCGAGCATTCTGCTGGGTGCGGCAACGCCGCTGCTGTTACCGGAGTATCGACTGGGTGCGGTTGTCGGCCTGACCCTGGCGTTCTGGGTGGCCATTACCAGTTTGCAGGGCGTGTATGAAAAAGTGAAAGGCAAGGCCGATAAGGCCGCGGCCCTGCTCACTGTTCCGCGTGGGTTCTATGGCATGACCGTTGCTCATTTCGGTATCGCCGTATTCATCGTCGGCGTCAGTCTGACCAGTATCTACAGCACCGAAAAAGACATTCGTCTGGCGCCGGGACAGAGTTATGAAATCTCCGGTTACCAGTTTCTGTTCAAGGGGCTGAGCAACAAACAGGGACCCAACTATCGAGCTGCCGAAGGTGAATTCATTGCCAGCTACGAGGGTCGGGAGATTGCCGATCTGTACACCCAGAAACGTTTGTATAACGCCGGTGGCATGCCGATGACCGAAGCGGGTATCGATGCCGGTTTGTGGCGCGATCTGTATGTATCGCTGGGTGAGCAACTGGACGACAGCGGTGCCTGGAGCGTGCGCATTTATCACAAGCCATTTGTGCGCTGGATCTGGCTGGGTGCGATCTTCATGGGCCTGGGCGGACTGCTGGCGTCGACTGATCGACGTTACCGTCTGGCACAACAGGCAGAAGCCCGTAACAACCTGGCTACAGGAACCGCCTGATGTCTCGATTTTTAATTCCCGGCGGTTTCTTTGTACTGATTATTTTCTTTGCCGTCATGCTGGTGCGCATGGGCGAAGGCGATTACAACCCGCGTGACATTCCCACCGAATTTATCGGCCGCGATGCGCCGGCCATCGATGTGCCGGATCTGTATAACCCGGATCATATGGTGCGTAGCAATGACATGAAAGGGCGTTACTGGCTGTTCAACGTATGGGGTACCTGGTGTCCCGAATGCTGGCGTGAACATGAATACCTGCTGCATCTTTCCAAAACATCGGGTGTACCCATCGTTGGTCTGAACTGGCGTGACGATCGTAAGGAAGCCCAGGCCATGCTGGAACGTCTCGGCAATCCATTCGTACAGATCGGTTTCGATCCGCACAGCTCGGTCGCCATCAACTGGGGCGTATACGGAGCGCCGGAAACGTTTCTCATCGATGAACAGGGCGTGATTCGCGTCAAACATGCCGGTGGCCTGACGCCGCAGGTGTGGGCGCAAAAATTCCTGCCCGTCATTCAACAGCAGGAGACCCGTCCATGAGTCACTGGCAGCGTCAACTCGGCGCGCTCGCCTTATTGCTGATCGGCGGCCTGTTCAGTATGAACAGCGGATTCGCCAGAATCGAAGCCTATACCTTCGAAACCGAGCAGCAGGAAGCGACTTATAAAAAACTGGTTCATGAGCTGCGCTGCCTGGTCTGCCAGAATCAGAACCTGGCGGATTCCAATGCCGAACTGGCGCTGGATATGCGCCACAAAACGTATGAAATGGTGAAAGACGGTCATTCGGAACAGGAGATCGTCGACTTTATGGTCGCCCGTTATGGCGATTTCGTCATGTACCGTCCGCCGGTTAAATCCACCACTGTGTTCCTGTGGTATGGACCGGCGATTCTGTTGTTGCTTGCGGTCATCGTGGTCACGGTATTCATTCGCAAACAGAAAGCTGCGGTGAAACCGACCGAAGACGTGAGTGCAGCACAGAAGCAACGCGCCCATACCTTGCTGGACGACGAATAATATCACCAGTGTGAGATTCGAATGTAATGCGCCGACGGCGCATTTTTACTATGAGCCTTCGGCTCGGAAAAGATGAGTCGCATGACGACCCAACCGAGATAGTTTATGACTGCGTTTATTATTGCATTGCTGGTTCTGACTGCACTGGCGTTAATTTTTGTCATCCCGGTGATGTTGCGTAAACACGACCTGGAAGCAGATCAACGTGATCAGCTCAATATTCGCATTGCCAAGGATCGTCTCGCCGATCTAAAACAGGAACGTGATAACGGCCAGATCAGTCAGGAAGCTTTCGAACAGGCGCGAGAAGAACTGGAAAATAACCTGGCCCTGGACCTGGCCCAGGGTGAAGAGGTCGAAGTCGACGAATCGAAAAATATTGCCAGCAGTAAACCCATGGCGGTATTTCTGTTGCTCGCCGTGCCGGCCCTGGCGGTACTGATTTATTCACAGATCGGCAGTTATAACCTGGTCGATATGCCGGTGGCGCAGCAGCAGTCGCAACCACAACCCCAGCAACAACAACCGCAAATGAGTCTGGAAGACGCCATCGCCGGACTCGAACAACGCCTGCAACAACAGCCGGATAACCTGGAAGGCTGGTTTATGCTGGGCCGTACTTACGCGGCCATCAATCAGTTCGATAAAGCGGCTGCCGCATTCAAGCAGATCATCGATCGCGACGGCGAAAAAGATGCCGACCTGTTGTTGCGCTACGCCGATGCCCTGGCCATGATTCAGAACGGTCACATGACCGCCGATGCATTGAGTTATGTCGAGAAAGCATTGACCATCGATCCGCAACATCCCCAGGGGCTGTGGATGATGGGTATGGGACTGGCAGAGCAGGGCCGTTATGAAGAGGCGCTGAACAACTGGTACAAGGTGTTGCCGCAGTTACAGGATGATGCTTCTATTGCACAGATCGAACGCATGATCGCCAACGCGGAACAGGAACTCGACGCGGATGCCCTGCAGCGTGTCAAACAGAATCGTCCGGCACCGCAAGCCGCACCGGCGGCTGCATCGGCGGCGCAAATCGAAGTCACCGTGAGTCTGGACGATGCGTTGCGTGACAAGGTCAGTCCGGACGATACCGTGTTTATTTTTGCACGCGCAGTGAACGGTCCGCCGATGCCGCTGGCTGCGGTCAGGCAACGTGTCGCCGACTTACCGATTACCCTGGTGCTGGACGACAGCATGGCGATGATGCCGGCGATGAAGCTGTCCCAGTATCCTGAAGTCACTGTGGGTGCGAAGATTTCCAGATCCGGCACGGCCGGTCCTGCACCCGGCGATCTGTTCGGTGAAATATCGCCGGTCAAGGTCGTCGGTGCGCCATCCCTGCAACTGGTGATTGAAAAAATTCGCCAGTAAGGTTTCGGTCACTGGCCGAACCTGCACTTCTCACATCCGAACGCTGCTGACCGCAGCGTTTTTTTATTTCCCTGTCCGCTTCTCTGTATTAACGATTTCTAATAATCATTCGATCGTTTCGCATACCGTTTTCCCCTGTACAGCCGATTTTCTCCTGTGTTTAAATTCCCCAATGCAAATGATAATGATTGTCATTTAGGAATTTATCCCGGGTCAACCCAGGTAACCAACCGGTTTCGATCTGTTTAGGAGGACGAACGATGCGCGAATCAATGCTTGCCGACGATCTGGATCGGGCACCGACCCGACTGGTGGATCAGTACCATCCCGAATCTTCGGTGTTTTTTTCTTCCTCGCGTCAGGCCTTGCTGGCCCGGCCGCCGTTCGCCTCCCTGCTGGTTGCCGGTATGCGTGATTTACCGGAGCAGGTGAGCGAGTCACTGCGCCTGGCCGGTGAACTGGGCTTCGAGCAAGCCGTGGTGGTTGGAGCCATTCCGTTCGATGTGAAGGGGCGCAATTACCTGCGGGTCAGCACCAATGTGCAGACCCAGCCCGTGCAGCGGAAAGAACAGGGTGAGCATCAGCGTGTCGATCTGGGCGACTTCCGTATCACCAGCAGTCCGGACCAACAACAATATCGGGCGCAGGTGAAACAGGCCCTGCAACGCTTTGCCTGTGGTGAGCTGGACAAGGTGGTGCTGTCCCGTGCTCTGGACATCGAGTGCGAAAAACGTCCCGACGTCGGCGTGCTGGTGCGTAACCTGGAAGCGCTGAATCAGCATGGTTACACCTTCGCCATTGATCTGCCGGAAAACAATACGGCCCGGACAGCGGCGTCATCGCGTGCACTGATCGGCGCCAGTCCCGAGTTGCTGATTTCCAGGACCGGCAATCGCATCATTGCCAATCCGCTGGCCGGTTCCGAACCGCGCAGTAGCGATCCTCGCATCGATGAGCAGCGAGCACAGGACCTGCTGCGTTCGGAAAAAGACCGCCGCGAACATGCGCTGGTGATTCGTGCCATCGAAACCGCACTCAGACCGTTTTGCAAAACACTGCATATTCCCGATCAGCCGTCGCTGATCAACACCCGCGCGATGTGGCATCTGTCCACTCGCATCGAGGGTGAACTCATCGACAGCCTGCCCTGTTCACTCACGCTTGCGCTGGCCATGCACCCGACACCCGCGGTGTGCGGTTACCCCGGTGCAGAAGCCGCACGTTTGATCGATGAACTGGAACCTCATCAACGGGACCTGTTCACCGGCATGGTGGGCTGGTGCGATGCCAATGGTGACGGTGAATGGGTGGTCACCATCCGTTGTGCGGAAGTGAATGACCGCAACATCCGCCTGTATGCCGGTGCCGGCATCGTGGCCGGTTCTGATCCTGAAAAGGAATTCAACGAAACCGAAGCCAAGTTCAGAACCATGCGTCATGCGTTGGGAATTTGAAATCATGTCGAACGAATACACCGCATATACACCCTGGGATGCAAGGCTCGCGGCTCACTACCGAAACCAGGGTTACTGGGCCGGTTTGACGCTGGATCATATTCTGCGTCGCAGTGCGGATGCATTTGCCGACCATCGAGCGATTGTCGATGGTGACCGTAGCCTGAGCTATCGGCAGTTGATGTTACGTGTCCGGCAACTGGCGGCGGGACTGCAGCAACAGGGGGTCGTGCCTGGTGACCGGGTGGTCGTGCAATTGCCTAACAGTATCGAGTTTGTCGAAGTGGTTTTTGCCCTGTTTATGACCGGAGCCATACCGGTATTTGCACTGCCGGCGCATCGTTATCACGAGATCAGTCACTTCAGTGAAATTGCCGATGCTAAGGCATATATCGGCGCCGATCGTTTCTCCGGTTTCGATTATCGTGAGCTGGCTCGGCGTCTCGTGCAGGAACAGGCTCTGCGCATCGTTGTGATTCGCGGTGAGGCTGCAGAGTTTGTCAATCTTGAAAGTATGTATGTCGAGCCGGTGCCGATGACGGGTGGCGATGCCTCGGCGCTGGCCCTGCTGCAATTGTCCGGTGGTACGACCAACATTCCCAAGCTGATTCCGCGCACGCACGACGATTACTACTATAGCGTACGCGCCAGTGTCGAGGTGTGCGAGTTGACAGACCGCACCGTGTATCTTGCAGCGCTGCCCATGGCACACAATTTTCCACTCAGTTCGCCCGGCATTTTTGGCGTGCTCTATGCCGGCGGCTGTATTGTCGTCGCAACAAATCCGGCGCCGGATACCTGTTTCGAACTTATAGAGCGCCATCGTGTCACCATGACTTCGCTGGTGCCGCCGCTGGCGATGGTGTGGATGCAGGCCGCGGGTAATAATCATCGTGACCTGACGAGCCTGCAACTGATTCAGGTCGGCGGGGCAAAATTCGGCGCACAAGCGGCGGCGCGTTTGAAACAGACATTTAACGGCCAGCTACAACAGGTGTTCGGCATGGCTGAAGGCCTGGTGAATTATACACGTCTCGACGATAACGACGCACTGGTGCTCAACACACAGGGGCGACCCATGTCCGTGGCTGACGAAATTCGTATCGTCGACGATCAGGATCAACCCCTGCCACAGGGGAAAACCGGTCAGCTATTGACACGCGGTCCTTACACGATTCGCGGTTACTATCGAGCAGCGGAACATAATCGCCAGTCGTTTACTGACGACGGGTTTTATCGCACCGGCGATGTGGCTCGACTTACCGAACAGGGCTACCTGGTCGTGGAAGGTCGGGTCAAGGACCAGATCAATCGCGGCGGCGAAAAAATTGCCGCAGCGGAAGTAGAAAATCATCTGCTGGCGCACGCCCTGATCCGCGATGCTGCACTGGTGTCCATGCCCGATCCTTTTCTCGGCGAAAAAACCTGCGCCTTCATCGTGCCTGACGCTGCTGCCGATTCTCTCCCTAAAGCCATCGAGTTGCGTCGCTTTTTGAGCGAGCGGGGACTGGCCGATTACAAGATTCCGGATCGTTTCGAGTTTTTCCGAGAGCTGCCGAAAACCGGTTTCGGTAAGGTCAACAAACAGGCGCTGCGTAACATTCTGTCGGATCAAAGAAAGCAGATGCAAAGTGCCTGACGATTCAATACGAACTTTACATTAAGAACAAGAGCAGATTATGGCGATACCACGTATTCAATCCTACCGTTTCGATGCGGCAAAGATGCTGCCGGATAACCGCGTGCAATGGCAAGTGGATGCAGGCCGTGCGGTGCTGCTGATTCACGACATGCAGAATTACTTCCTCGATTTTTACGATCGTCAGCAGGCGCCGATCGACGAATTGCTGGTCAACATTCGGCGCCTGAAAGCGGCTTGCGAATCACGGGGTATACCGGTGGTATATACCGCGCAGCCCGGTAACCAACACGCCAGGGATCGCGCTTTATTGACTGACTTCTGGGGACCGGGACTGGCAGCTGATGAATACCTGCAGGCGATCGACGAATCCATTGCACCGAGTGCGGGTGATCAGGTGTATACCAAATGGCGTTACAGCGCGCTGCAACGCACCGACCTGGCGACGTTCATGGCTCAACAGGGACGTGACCAGTTACTGGTCTGCGGAGTCTATGCGCACATCGGCATTCTGGCTACCAGCCTGGAAGCATTTATGCGTGATATTCAAGCCTTTGTGATTGCCGATGCGGTCGCCGACTTCAGTGCCGAGGACCATGCTATGGCGCTCGGGTATATTGCCGGTCGCTGCGGTCGCGTCGACCGGGTCGATGATTTGATCGAATTATTAGCGGGCGCGGCCGATGCACCGGCGTTGAATCGGCAGGTGTTCAGACAGCAGGTGGCCGAAAGTCTTGGCGTGACGCAACAGGAAATCGGTGATGACGACAACCTGATGCACCTGGGACTGGACTCGATTCGATTGATGACATTGATCGAAACCTGGCGCGATATGGGCGCCGAGATTCAGTTTGCCGAACTGGCGGAAGTGGCCAGTATCGGTCAGTGGTGGGACATCATCGAACAAAGCCTGCGCGATACTCGTCCGGCATTGTTCGAGAGACAATCGCATGCGGAGTTCATCGATGACTGAAGTGGCCGAGGCTTGTGCGCTGAGTGAAGCGCAGCAGGGTATCTGGCTGGGACAACAGCTGGCGCCGGACAGTCCCATGTATAACGCGGCGGAAGCTGTCCACATGCATGGAGAACTGGACGTCGATCTATTCCGTCAGGCGCTGGATCAGGTGATGTCCGAAGCAACGGCATTACATATGGTATTTCGCCGCCACGGCGAATCCGCGTTGCAGTTACCGTCCCTACGTCGTTCCGGCCTGGAATATCACGATCTACGCGAGCAAAACAATGCGGAAAATATTGCCGACGATATGATGAATGCATCGCTGGCGCAGGCCGTGGACCTGGAGCAGGGGCCGTTGTATCGACAGCAGTTATTCCGTATCAGCGATCGGTACCATATCTGGTATCAGCAGATTCACCACATTGCCGCCGATGGCTATGCGTTCAACCTGCTCAGGCAGCGGATATTCGATCTTTACAATCGTCTGCAGCGGGCACCCGAAGTCGCGGCGCCGCGAGCGCTGTTATCCGGCAAGCCGTTCGCGGATTTCTACGCGGTTATCAATGAAGACCAACGCTATCGGCAATCGCCTCGTTACCAGGAAGATCGTCTTTACTGGCTATCGCAGTTTGGCGATGCGCCGACAGCGATTTCGTTCAAGAAAGGTAATACTTCGATCAGTGACCGTGCCATACATCGCTCTTTCGCGATCAGTGCGCAACAGTTTTCCAGAATGAAGCAGGTCTGTAAGGGTATTCATTGTAACTGGTCGGCATTTTTTATCGGCCTGGTCGCATTGCTGTTGTATCGCCAGCGGGCAGTGCAAAAAATGGTGCTGGGTATTCCGGTAATGTGTCGCATGGGTTCCGCCAGTTTGCGCGTGCCGAGTATGATCATGAACATCGCACCCCTGCAAATCGACCTGAACGGTCTCAACAGTTTCCGTGATCTGGTATTGCATATTGCCGAACAGTTTCAGTCACTGGCGCCGCATCAGCGCTTTCGTTACGAACAACTGCGCAGGGATCTGCAGCAGGTTGGTGGTGACCGGCGCCTGTTCGGGCCGGTCGTCAATATCATGCCGTTCGATCAGCCGCTGCGGTTGAACAATATTGTTTGCCGGATGGAAACTCGATCAGCCGGGCCTGTAGATGATATTTCATTCAATGTTGTGGTCACTGCAGAGCAGGGTGTGCGTTTCGATCTGGACGCCAATCCTCTGCGCTATAGTGACGAGGACCTGGCGTCGCTGGAACACGCCTGTTCGAATCTGTTTCAGGAATTACTGGGTAATGTCTACCTGCCATTGACTCTGGATATAGAACATTTTTCCTGCGTACAGGGTGCGCCACTGGCTGAACCGCCTGTCTCGGTGATCGAATTGTTTACACGCCAGGTTCAGGATGAGCCCGAGGCTATTGCCCTGGTGCATGGCGGGCGTCGACTCAGTTATGCCCAGCTCTACGAAAACAGTCAGCGGCTGGCACGGCAGATGCTCGTCAGCGGACTGGGTATGGGAGAACGTGTCGGTTTACATCTACAGCGTGGTGAAGCGGCGGTCACCGCCAGTCTGGCCTGCCTGATGTCTGGTATCCCCTTTCTGTTTATCGATCCAGATGGGCCGGCGAGACGTAATCGATATATTTGCGAAAATGCCGCCCTGTCCCTGGTGCTGTATCAGGATCAGGTCCCGCAATTCAATGTGCTGCCGGCACGCAGTCTATCCCTGTTGGAACTCTGTGCACAGGACGTTACCGATAAACAGACCCTGCCCGTACCTGAACAGAGTGCTGTTGCTTATCTGATCTACACATCCGGATCGACCGGGCAACCCAAAGGTATCGAAGTGGATCAGCGAGCGCTGGCCGAGTTCGTCATTGCTGCCGCCCAGGAATATGGTGTGCATAGTAGCGATCGCATGTTGCAGTTCGCGCCGCTGCATTTCGATGCCTGTATCGAAGAGTTCTTCGTCAGCCTGTGTAGCGGCGCAACACTGATCGTTCGTGCCGAAGACATGCTGGATTCGTTCGCGCATTTTTTACGCCAATGCGAACAACTGGATATCAGTGTGCTGGATCTGCCTACGGCTTACTGGCATGAGCTGGTGTTCTATTGCAGCAACACCCATAGCTGTCTACCCGCGTCCGTACAATGCGTCATCATCGGTGGTGAAGCGGTACAAAAGGAGCGGGTCAGGCAATGGCTGCAAATCAATCGATACCAGGCCCGCCTGCTGAACACTTACGGTCCGAGCGAAGCCACGGTTGTCGCCAGTTATGCCGAGGTGTCCGATGCCGAAGATATGAGTATAGGTTTCCCCTTGCCCGGGCGGCTGGCACTTGTCGTCGACGAAGAGCAACACATTGTACCGCGTGGCAGTGCGGGTGAGCTGGTGCTCGCGGGTGCCGGACTGGCCAGAGGTTACCTGGGGCAGGAAGCGCCGGTGACGGGTGGCTTCGGGTCCCGTTATTTCAATGTGCTGGACAAAACACTGAGAATTTATCGTACCGGTGATCGCGCGCGGCTCGATGAACGGGGCAGGCTGCATTACCTGGGTCGCATCGACGATGAAATCAAGATCAGTGGTCATCGCATCAATCCGCTTGAAATCGAAGCCGCCATGCTGCGTCTTCCGGAACTGGAACAGGCTGCGCTGATCATTGTCGATGAACGCGGCAACAAACAGCTGATCGCTTGCCTGGTCAGCAATCAGGCTATGGATGTGCGTGCTTTACGTGAGCGTCTGGCCGATCAATTGCCGGCGGCCATGTTGCCTTCCCGTGTTGTACAGCTCGAACAGTTGCCGAAAAATGCTGCCGGCAAGGTCGATCGACGCGCGCTACAGGCGCATTGTGAACACGGTGATCGGACGGTTGATCGCAGTGAGGAGCTGACCGAACTTCAGGCGCGCATCATTGACATCTGGCAACAGGTGCTGGGTGCCCAGCCGATGGTTGCGGATGATGATTTCTTTCTTCTCGGCGGTCAGTCGTTGCAGAGTATTCAGGTCATCAACCGCCTGTCTGTGGAGCTACAGCGGGATATCCCGGTGAGCCTGTTGTTTCAGTACCCGACGGTGCGTGAACTGGCACAGCAACTTGAGCAATGTAGTCCTGCTGGTGCCGAGAGAGAACGGCGTCGACAGATCGAAGAAGACTGTTGTTTACAACTGCCTGTTGGTCGTGCGCAACATGTTTTGGTTCATCAACAGGAGCCGGAATGTATTCTGCTAACCGGTGCTTCCGGTTTTCTGGGTACCCAGTTGCTGTATCAGTTACTGCAACAGACAAGGGCGCGCATCGTCTGTCTGTTACGTCCCGACGCAAATGGCGCCGTGCAGGACAAGCTGGCTTGTTCAATGCAGGCGCAGGGGCTGGACTTTCGGGATTACGCAGAACGCATCGAGATGCTGGCCGGGGACCTGGAACAGCCCCGGCTGGGGTTGACGGAAACCCAATGGCGACAGCTTGAACAACGGGTCGATACGGTCTGGCACAATGCGGCGATTACCAGCGTGGTGCGTGGCTACGCATCACTGCGCGCCGGCAACCTGCTGGCAACCCGCGCCCTGATCGAACTCGCTGCAGTCAGGCGGATACCGTTTCATTATGTGTCGACCATTGCGGTTGCGGATGCACAGCAAAACAGTCTGCAGGAAGATTTTGTCGCCTGGCATGGAAGCTTGCTCGATGGTTACCAACAGACCAAGTGGGCTGCCGAAAAAATATTGCAGTCGGCACTCGAGCAGGGTTGTCCGGTATCGATTTATCGCCTGGGGCGCATCAGCGGACATAGTGAACAGGGTTACCTGAATCGGCAGGACCTGGTGTGGCGTATCGTGCAGTCCGCCGTACGCCTTGGTATCTGGCCGGACATGAATGTGCAGGAACCCTGGACGCCGGTCGACTGGACCGCGGATATCATGGTGCGACTGGCGCTTTCATCGTCAGAACAGGTTGTTTTCAACATCACGCCGCCGGCGGCGGTCTCGTTGCGGCAGGTGTTCGATCGAGTCGTGCAACGGGGTTATCGCCTGCAAAAAGTATCCCTGGAGCAATGGACGAATGCATTGCAGGCGAGTCATGATGCAGCGGACCAGGCACTGGCGGTATTTTTCAGTCAAATGCGCGAACAGCATGTCGACAGCGTCGTTAAGTCCGTCGACAACCATGGGATATGCGCATTCATCAGTCGGCATGAACTGGCATTCAGTGTAATTGATCATGACATGCTGGATCGCTATATCGACTATGCGATACAACAGGCATGGCTGAGTAGACCGCAACAACCGTCGGCAAACGAGGTGCATTATGGCCGGCGTTGAAGTTCTGAACAGACGTCCGCAGCCACGTCTGTTACAGGTGATCAGAACCTGTGCCCTGCCGTCCGGGTTGCGTCGTATTACCTTAAGCGGCAGTCAGTTGCACGGTTTTCCGCAGCATCGTAACGGTGCTCACATCAAACTGTTTTTCCCTCGAGTGGGTCAATGTCAGCCGGTGTTACCGGTGCTCACAGAGCGCGGTATCGTCTGGCCGCAGAATCAGTTGAAAGCGATTACCCGCACCTATTCGGTTCGTCGTTACTGTGCCGAGCGCAATGAACTGGATATCGATTTCGTCATGCATGGCCACGACAGTCCTGCCGCTGGCTGGGCGAAGCGGGCAAGGCCCGGTGATTATCTTGGCGTTGCCGGACCCGGTGGTCCCGACCCCTTACTTGCTCCCGCGGACTGGCACATCATCGCCGGCGATATGTCGGCCTTACCGGCAATCAGTGCTTTGCTTGAACAGCTCTCGATGTTTGCCCGGGGTTATGTGTTTATCGAAGTGGACCGCACGGAACACATTCAGCCATTGCACAACAATACCGGCATGCAGGTCCACTGGGTACAACGGGACGGTGTTGATTCAATGCTCGAAGAGGTCAGGCGCAGGGTGCGACCGCCGCGTGACGCTCAAAACCTGTCCGGGTTTGTGGCCGGCGAAAACGGCCTGGTTCGAACGATGCGCGATTATCTGCGTGAAACCTACCGGCTGACGCGCAGGGAATTGTATGCCGTGCCCTACTGGTGTCGCGGTCAGGATGAAGAAGCCTATCACCAGCAACGCCATGAAATCATGGATCAGGTGTATTGATGTATAGCGAATTTGACCAGCGTATTGCCGTGGTAAGCGGTGCCGCCCAGGGCATCGGTTTCGCCATCAGCGAGCAGTTACAGGCGCTGGGCTCGCGGGTGATTCGACTCGATAAACGTTTCGATGCCGCGTCCGCGGAAGATTGCCGGCCGCTCGATGTCAGTGATGCGGCTGCGGTTGAACAGATCATCGACGATATCGAACATTCGATCGGCGCGATCGATTATTTTGTCAGTTGTGCGGGCATTCTGCGCATGGGGTCCCTGCTGGACTCTGCATTACAGGACTGGCATGACACTTTTGCCGTGAACACCAGCGGTGCATTCAATCTGGCGCGCAGTATCGGTCGTCACATGCGTCGGCGTCAGCGAGGTGTCATGGTGGCGGTGGGTTCCAATGCGGCGTGTGTTCCGCGCATGGGTATGGGTAGTTATGCCGCATCCAAGGCAGCACTGACACAAATGATGAAATGCCTGGGCCTGGAACTGGCTGCTGCGGGTGTGCGCTGCAATCTTGTCGCGCCGGGTTCGACGGACACCGAAATGCAACGTCAGTTATGGACGGATGCATCCGGGCCGGAACAGGTTATTCAGGGTTCACTGCAGGCCTATCGGCTCGGTATTCCCCTGCAACGTATTGCCAGTCCGCAACAGATTGCGGCACTGGTGATTTTTTTACTTTCCGATCAGGCGGCACACATCACCATGGAAAACATCATCGTCGATGGTGGCGCCAGCCTGGGTTGTTAATTTTATACGGGATACAGGATTATGAACGCACAACGCCCCCTCGAAGATGAACACCGATTCCGCAATTCGGAATACCTTAAATCGAAGGCACAGACATTAATCGCCGGTTTTACCCAGTCGATGATGAAAAAACCCGAACAGTTTTGCGAAGGCCGCTTTCCGGTTTACCTGAACGGCGGAGAAGGCGCGGAAGTCATCGATGTGGATGACCATCGCTATATCGATTATATCTGCGGCCTGGGTGCGAACATGCTGGGTCACAATCATCCGGTGGTCGTCGAGGCAATACGGTCCAGTCTACAGCGTGGCATTATTCATTCGCTACCGGCGCCGGTTGAAATCGATGTTGCGGAAATACTCTGTGACATGATACCGGGTGCGGAGCGGGTGCGTTTTTTCAAAACCGGCGCCGATGCCAACTCGGCGGCGGTACGCCTGGCTCGTCACATCACCGGTAAACAGAATATCGTCACCATCGGTTACAACGGCTGGCATGACCAGTACATGTTCGATACACCGGGAGTGCCCGAGGTGATTGCGGAATACACCCGGCGCATGCCGTTGTTCAGGGCGGAAGATGAAGCTCCGCTGCTGGATCTTATCGAACAGCAGGGGGAGCGGCTGGCGGCGGTACTGATTTCCTTGCCCTATACACGGCAGGTGAGCGGTGAATTCATGCACCGGCTACGGGACGCTTGTTCTGCAGAACATGTGTTGCTGATCATGGATGAAGTGGTGACCGGGTTTCGTCTGGCCCTGGGCGGTGCGCAGGAATACTACCAGGTGCAGGCCGACCTGGTGACCCTGTCGAAAAGTCTTGCCGGCGGTATGCCGTTGTCGGCTGTCACCGGGCCTGCCGAGTTGATGGAACCCATCGCCGAGCTGCAGGTGTCGACGACTTTCGGTGGAGAAATGTTGTCACTGGAAGTCTGCAAGGCGGTGTTACTGGAATATCAACGTTCGGGCTATATCGAACATATTCATCATCTTGGTGCGCAATTGAAACAGGGCATCAATGCCGCCGCCGAACAGCTCCAGGTGCCCTTGCGTCTGGTCGGTTACGATCCCGTACCCATGTTTCTGTTCGACAGGGATATGGCGGTACATGCGGGTTATGCGGAAATCTTTCTCGGTGAAATGGCCGAGCGAGGTGTGTTGTTGCGTCGCGATGTGAATTTTATCTGTGCCTTGCATAATCAGCCGCAGATCGCACACACCATCGACGCCGCCAGTGCGTCGCTCTATGCCATGCGTGAACGCGGCGTGTTCGACACACAGGGAGGGGTGGGTTGACATGTCGAAACTGTGTGCAGAATCTGTCATCGATGATGTCGATAGCATGGATACCGCCAGCGCAACCGTACCCTGTTTGATCGAGGGCGGTTTTCTATACACC
>CBDULQ010000013.1:0-26930 GCA_965368115.1 uncultured Gammaproteobacteria bacterium
CGGCAGGAGTACGCGTGGCTGTTCCGAATGGCCGGCCTTGGAGCCCGGGCTGTCACCCACCACCACATAGCTGGTCTTCTTGGAGACACTGCCGGTCACCTTGGCGCCCAGCGCCTGCAGTCGGGCTTTGGCATCGTCCCGGCTCATGCCCGACAGGGTACCGGTAATGACGAAGGTCTGACCGTCCAGCGGCTGTTCCCCCTGCGGCTGGGCACTGGGTTCATGCTCGTCCCAGTGCACACCGAGCTGCTGTAAGCTATTGAGAATATTTAGATTATGCGACTGCTGGAAAAAACTGTGGATATGCGCCGCCACCACCGGACCGACGTCCGGCACCTGCTGCAGGATGTCTTCATCGGCGTCTAACAAACCACCAAGTGAACCAAAATAACCAGCAAGGTTTTGAGCTGTAGCTTCGCCTACCTCACGTACCCCAAGGGCGTAGATAAAACGCGCTAGTGTAGTCGATTTACTCTTCTCCAGCGCCTTGATGAGGTTTTCCGCCGACTTCTCTCCCATCCGCTCAAGATTAGAAAGTTCATGCACGGTCATCTTGTCAGGATGATACAGGTCATCCACATGCTCGATCAGACCCTCGTCCACCAGTTGGTCCACCAGCTTGTCGCCGAGGCCGTCGATATCCATGGCCTTGCGCGAGGCGAAATGCTTGATCGACTGTTTGCGTTGCGCGGCGCAGAACAGGCCGCCGCTGCAACGGGCCACCGCCTCGCCCTCTTCCTGGAGCACATCCGAGCCGCACACCGGGCAATGCGCCGGCAGCTTGATCTTGCGCGCACCCTTCTTGCGACTACCCGGCACCACCCGCACCACTTCGGGAATCACGTCGCCGGCGCGGCGAATGATCACCTGGTCGCCGATGCGCACGTCCTTGCGGGCGACCTCGTCCATATTGTGCAGCGTGGCATTACTCACCGTGACGCCGCCGACGAATACCGGCTCCAATCTCGCCACCGGGGTCAGGGCACCGGTGCGGCCGACCTGAAACTCCACCGCGTTGACGGTGGTAATCTCTTCCTGGGCGGGGAATTTATGGGCGATGGCCCAGCGCGGCGCCCGCGCCACGAAGCCCAGATCCTGCTGCAAATCCAGGCGATTCACCTTGTACACCACGCCGTCGATTTCGTAGGGCAGCTCGTTGCGCTGTTCGCCGAGCTGACGATAGTAATCCAGACAACCTTCGACACCCTGCACTACCGTACTTTCCGGACACAGGGGCAAGCCCAGCTCGCCCAGCATCTGCAACATCTGGCTGTGGGTTTTGTGTGCTTTCATGCCCTCGACCCGACCCACCGCATAACAGTACATGGCCAGCCGACGCCGCGCAGTGATGCGTGAGTCCAGCTGACGCAGGGAGCCGGCCGCTGCGTTGCGCGGATTGGCAAAGACCTTGTCACCCTGTTCCCGCGCCCAGTTGTTCAGGGCTTCGAAGGCGGCCTTGGACATGAACACTTCACCGCGCACTTCGAGAATCGACGGCACCTTCTTACCTTTCAGTTTCAGCGGCACCGACTGGATGGTTTTCACGTTCTGGGTAATGTCTTCACCGGTGGTACCGTCACCGCGGGTACCGGCGCGCACCAGCAATCCGTCTTCATAGAGCAGGCTCACCGCCAGGCCGTCGAGTTTGGGTTCGGCGGCGAATTCGATATCGGCACTGGTATCCAGGCGATCGAGGATACGTTTATAGAATGCATTCAGTTCATCTTCATCGAACACATTGTCCAGCGACAGCATGGGGATTTCATGCTTCACCTCGTCGAAGTGACTGAGTGGCTGGTCACCGACTCGCTGCGTCGGCGAGTCCGGAGTGATCAGGTCCCGATGCTGCTGTTCCAGCGCCTGCAGTTCACGGTACATGCGATCGTATTCGACGTCGGGAATTTCCGGGTCGTCCAGCACATAGTACTGGTAACTGTGATGATTGAGCTGATCGCGGAGGGACTGGATTTTATCCGCAACGGATGACTGTTTCGGCATATTCGATCACTGACAGGGCACGGTTAAACACACGAAGAGGGATTTCAATGGGCAGGTGAAGTATCTGCCTGCGCTTTTTTATCACGATAATAACGGGCTTTCTCGCGCAGGCCCCTGGCCACTGTTTCGTTCAGCAACTGGCGCGTGGAATCGCACATCTTACCGTTCAGCATGGTCGCCAGAGTGTGCGCGGCAAGCAGCATTTCATCCAGCGCATGCACCGGGTCGTCGCACAGGCCAAGCTGGATGAACAGACTCAGACCACGGGTTTTCATTTCATGCATATGTTCGATATCGAAATAACCCGGCTCGGAAACGCTGGCCATGCTAAACATGATCTTGCCGTTGCCGTCGAGACGATGAAAAATATTCATCTCGCCAAATTCGAGTTGCGCAGCGATACTCGCACTCAACACCTGTTCACCTTTCATTTCATGATTACGATCCGCCACGATGTAAAGCACGATAACATCGTCCTCAGTGACCGACTGCCGGGATGCGGTATCTGATTGATGATGCGTTTGCGGCGACGGCTGGCTGTCCACGGCCGCGTGCTGCTCTGCAGCGGCTGCCGTCTCATCACCGCTCGGCGGCACTGATTCAGGCGGCTCGGCCTGAGGCTGAGGACGGGCACTGCGCACTTCGCTGATTTCCACGTCTTCGTCGTTCCAGAACGCCGCCGCCGACTGACTGGGTTCGGGAATGGGCGGTTCGGGTTGGCGTGATTCCGCTTCAGCTTCCGGAACTGATTGTGGCGTATCGATCTGCGCTTCGTCGAATGCATTTTTTGCACTCAGGCTAACCGGTGCAACATCCTCATCACGATTGACCACACGCACCGGACCGACACCGTCGACCCAGCTATCCTCCTGATCTTCGGCACTGAAGGACGGCATTTCATTGGCCGCATCCAGCGGAGACTGGTTCGAGAAATTGCGTCGCGCGCGGCTGCGCAGATAGACCAGCAATACGACAATCACCGCAACCACGAGCAGAATCCAGCGCAGGTATTCCATCATGAATGCCCTCGTGTCTGTTCGTGTTGGCCCGTTGCGGGCTGAATATCTATTGTCATTTCCTGTGTCGCAAAAATCATCGTGGTTTTGAAATTAGAGCGGATCGCATTCGGCACTCTTGTCCGTTTGCGATCCCTGCTGAGGTTTCAAATCAGGCGTTGGCGACCATCTTGCTGGCTTCCGCCACATCCACCGATACCAGACGCGAAACACCCGCCTCACGCATGGTTACACCACTCAGGTTCTCCGCCAGTTCCATGGTCACCTTGTTGTGGGTTATGAATATAAACTGAACCCGCTTCGACATCTCGCGCACCATCTCGCAGAAACGGCCGACATTGGCTTCGTCCAGCGGAGCGTCCACCTCGTCCAGCATACAGAACGGCGCCGGATTCAGTTCGAAGATGGCGAATACCAGCGCCACCGCGGTCAGCGCTTTTTCACCACCGGACATCAGGTGAATGTTACTGATACGTTTTCCGGGCGGACGCGCCATGACCATCACGCCGGTATCCAGCAGATCGTCGCCGGTCATTTCCAGATACGCCTGACCGCCACCGAACAGGCGCGGGAACATCTCCTGTAAACGACCATTCACATGCTCATAGGTTTCCTTGAAGCGGGCGCGGGTTTCCTTGTCGATCTTGGCGATGGCTTTTTCCAGGGTATCCAGCGCCTGGGTGACGTCTTCGTGTTGTGAATCCAGGTATTCCTTGCGCTTCAATTGTTCCTGGTACTCATCGATGGCCGCCAGGTTGATCGGTCCAAGACGCGCAATACGTTGACCGATATCGTCCACCTTGCGCTGCCAGTCGTCGATACGCGCCTGCTCGCCGAGATGTTCCAGCAATTCATCGGCATTGTAATCGGTTTCCGCCAGTTGTTCCTGCACGGTCTGGCTGCGCACTTTCACTTCCTGGGTGTTCAGCCGTGCCTGTTCCAGGCTACTGCGAATCGTCTGCGAACGCTGTTCGAATTCATTACGCTGCTGTTCGCGGCTGCGCAATGTATTGTCGATGGTTTCCAGGCTGCGCCGCGCTTCGGTCAACTGACCTTCCACTTCCAGGCGCTGCGCCAGGAAGGCTTCCAGTTCATCCTGCATGTGTTGCGTCGGTTCTTCACCCGCGGCGAGGATCTGCTCCAGTTCACCGCGGCGTTGTTGCTGCTGTTCCAGCTGGCGCGACATGCGTTCGATGTTCTGTTCCAGATTGCGTTTCATGGTGCGCTTCGATTCGATCTGAATCGCCAGTTCGTGCACATGCTCGCGCTCGGTCTGTGCCTTGCTGCGCACTTCATGCAGGCGAGTCTGGATGGATTCGCGCTGCCCGGTCAGCTCTTCCCGCTCACGGGACAACTGTTCCATTTGCGCAGTCGCTTCGTTGCGTTTACGGCGGGCACTTTCCATGCCCTCTTCTTCGCGCGCGATCTGCTGTTCGATTTCACCGGCTTCTTCAACCAGGTTCTTGTTGCGATTCAGCATCTGCTCCATGCGTGACTGGCGCGCAGTGATCTGCGCCTGAATCTGCGAACACTGGTTGTGAGCCTGGTTCAACTGGGCCTGTAACTGTTCGCGCTGCTGTTCCTGTTCACGCAACTGGTTACGGCCTTCGTCGACCTGCTGCTCCATTTCTTCGCTGCGCATGTCCAGTTCTTCCAGACGCTGCTGCAGCTGTTTGATTTCCTGTTCGCGGGCCAGCACGCCGCTTTTTTCATCTTTATCTCGCGCCACGCGCAACCAGTTTTTACCCAGCCAGATACCGTCACGGGTAATCACCGACTCGCCGTCCGCCAGACTGTTGCGCAGGCCCATGGCCTGATTGATATCATCGGCGGTGCGCACACCCTGCATGAAATTGCCCAGCGCATATTTGCAGCGTACTTTTTCCGCCAGCATACCGGAAGCGGATGACGATGACGTGGCGTTCGCTGTGGTATCGAACAGTGTCAGCGTGCCGGATTCGATGCCGCCCAGCGAACCGGTCAGGGCATCCATACCGTCCACACAAACCGCTTCCAGGTACTGACCCAGCACCGTCTCCGCAGCTTTTTCCCAGCCCGAGTCCACTTCGAGACTTTCCGCCAGACGCGGATTGCCGGCCAGGCCTTCATTCTCCAGCCAGCCGCTGATGGCTTTTTCTTTCTTGCCCAGCGCGGCCTGTTGCAACGCTTCCAGTGACGCCAGGCGACCGCGGCTGTCGGCCAGTTCGCGACGCACGTTATCCTGCTCGCGGTTCAACTGGTTGTTCTGTTCGCGAATCTGGTTGATGCTTTCCAGTACATTGCTGACCTGCTCGTCCAGTTCACCTTTCTGCATTTCAGCCTGTTCGCCCTGTTCGCGTAACTGTTCCAGTTCGCGTTCCAGGTCGTCACCAACCAGTTTCTGTTTTTCTTCGTTGATGCGTTGCAGGCGCTGTTGCAACTGGGTGATGTGACGTTCCAGCTGTTCCATGCGGGTCCGTTCCACCTGCGCGGTCTGCGAGGGTTCGGCGGCACGACGGTTGTAATCTTCCCAGGCGGTCTGCCATTCGTGCATCGCCTGTTCCGCTTCCTGCAAGGCACTGTTTGCACCTTGCTGCGCTTCGCGGCGCAATTCCAGTTCCGGCTCGCTTTCTTCCAGCATCAGGCTGACTTCTTCGAGCTGCTCGCGATCATTGCCGAGCATGACTTCCGCTTCTTCCAGTGCGGTTTGCAGTTCACGCATGTCGTTCTGGTGACGCTGGAACATTTCTTTCTGATGTTGAATAGACTGTTCCAGGCGCGAGATATCGGAACCGATTTTGTAGTAACGGGCCTGTACCTGGTTGACCGATTCTTCCGCTTCGATACGCTGTTCGCGTTGCGTTTCGATATCCGCTTCCACGGAGCGCTGATCGGCAATCACCTGTTCCAGTTTGGTCTGCTGTTCCTGGATGGCCTGTTCGCGACTCTCCAGCTCGGTCTTCAGGTCGCGCCAGCGCAACGCCAGTAACTCGGCCTTGAACTGACGTTCTTCTTTCTTGAATTCTTTAAAACGTTCCGCAGTGCGCGCCTGGCGTTGCAGGTGTGCCAGCTGCTTGTCGATTTCCTCACGCAGGTCGTCCAGGCGATCCAGGTTTTCACGGGTGTGGCGAATACGGTTCTCGGTTTCGCGACGTCGTTCTTTATATTTGGAAATACCGGCGGCTTCTTCCAGGAACACCCGCAGCTCTTCCGGCTTGGCTTCGATCAGTCGCGAGATCATGCCCTGTTCGATGATGGCGTAACTGCGCGGGCCGAGACCGGTGCCCAGGAACAGATCGGAAATATCGCGGCGCCGGCACTTGGTGCCGTTGAGAAAATACTTGGACTGACCGTCGCGGGTCACCAGACGTTTGGCGGAAATTTCGTTGTACTGAGCGTAAGGACCTTCCAGTTTGCCTTCGCTGTTGTCGAACACCAGCTCCACCGAGGCCTGACCCACCGGTTTACGCGAAGACGAACCGGTGAAGATGACATCGTCCATGGACTCGCCGCGCAGATGCTTGGCCGAGGACTCACCCATCACCCAGCGTACCGCATCGATGGTGTTGGACTTACCGCAACCGTTGGGGCCGACGATGCCGGTAAGGTTGGATGGAAAATGGATGGTGGTGGGGTCGACGAAGGACTTGAAGCCCGCTAACTTGATTTTGCTCAGTCGCATTGATGTGTTAATCCCAAATGGTGCTTTTTGCGCCCTCTGCCTCCCGGGACGAGGGGATATTTTTATCGGTCTCGATCAAAGCGCCTAAGTATATCAATTTCGCGTTATAATGCCGCGCAAATTTCCCTGAATCGTTAATAATTTTGTCATGCGCCGACAAGCCCATGATTTAACAGAGGTTTATTCATGTCGACCCAGCCTAGCAAGGATCTCGAAACCTTCGACAACCCCCGCCCGGAACGTGACTACACCATCCGTATCACCATGCCCGAATTCACCTGCCTGTGCCCGAAAACCGGCCAGCCGGACTTCGCCACCATCAAGCTCGAATACATCGCCGACCGGAAGTGCGTGGAGCTGAAATCGCTGAAACTGTACATCTGGGCCTTCCGCGATGAGGGGGCTTTCCACGAAGACGTCACCAACCAGATTCTCAGTGACCTGGTCGCCGTCACCGATCCCCGTTTCATGCGCATCACCGCCGAGTTCAACGTGCGCGGTGGCGTCTACACCACGGTGATCGCCGAGCATCGTAAAGAGGGCTGGCAGGCGCCGGAACGGGTTGAACTGCCCTGAGGGGTTGCGCCAGTTGAACGAGATTCCCGACAGAAACGTTCGGGAATGACCTTGTTTAAACAGCTATCAGATAACCGTCATCCCCGAACGCTGCTGTCGGGGATCTCCTAACCCACGGGAACCCTCGACCGGAACAGCCTTAAAACCATGCAAGCCAGCCTCTCACACTCTTATCCATGAACTATCTCGGCATCGACATCGGCACCTCCGGCATCCGTGCCTGCGTCATCGATGCGGAGGATACGGTGCTGGCCCTGCAGGAAGGCGCCATGGTGGCTCCGGAGGAAGATGATGGCTGTATCAGCCAGGCACCGGAGATCTGGTGGCAAAGCCTGCAACAGGTGCTGGACGCATTGTTCAAACAGACTGACCCGGCGGACATCGCTGCGCTGGCGGTGGACGGCACCTCCGGTACCCTGCTGCTCACCGATGCTGAAGGACAACCGCTGGCACCCGCATTGATGTACAACGATGCCAGCAGTGGCAAGGAAGCCGCACTGATCGAAACCTGCGCTCCGGCGGACAGCGCCGCCCACGGCGCTTCTTCCGGACTGGCCAAACTGCTGGCATTGAGCGCACGCTATCCGCAGGCGCAGCATGCCCTGCACCAGGCGGACTGGATCGCTGCCCGGTTCAGTGGTCGCTTCGATATCAGTGACGCCAACAATGCCCTGAAGACCGGTTACGACGCAGTCCACCAGTGCTGGCCTGACTGGCTGCAGCAGCTACCTGTGAAGCGTGAGCTGCTGCCCCGGGTCGTTGTGCCGGGTAGCGTCATCGGCCTGGTCAGTCCGGACGCTGCACGACGCTTCGGGTTCAGCCGCGATACCCGGGTGATCGCCGGCACCACCGACAGCATTGCCGCCTTCATCGCCACCGGCGCGGACCAGCCCGGCATGGCGGTGACGTCACTGGGCAGCACACTGGCCATCAAGATCATCAGCGCGCAACCGGTGTACGCTGCCGAGTTCGGTATCTACAGCCATCGCCTGGGCGATCACTGGCTGGCCGGCGGCGCATCCAACAGCGGCGGCGCGGTGCTCAAACAGTTTTTCGATAACCGGCAACTGAATACATTGAGCCGGCAGATCAAACCCGATCAACCCAGCGACCTCGATTACTATCCCTTGCCCAGGCCCGGTGAACGTTTTCCGATCAACGATGCTCAACGGCAAGCGAAACTGACGCCGCGTCCGGACGACGACGTGAAGTTTCTGCAGGGCCTGCTGGAGGGTATCGGCCGCATCGAAAAACAGGCCTATGATAAACTCCACGAACTGGGCGCACCGCGCCCTGTCTCAGTGGCGACCGCCGGGGGTGGCGCAAACAATCCCGCCTGGTTGGCGATGCGCCAGCACATGCTCGGTGTCCCGGTGTTCAGGGCGGCACATGCGGATGCCTGTTACGGCAGTGCACTGCTGGCGCGTAAAACAATCTGTTCCAGTAAATAAAAATCGACAGGATGTATTAATGATTCAAAACGCATTTCAGGGCTTTGGCTGTGCCTTTAAAGGCATTCAACTGATGACGCAGCCGGGCATTCGTCGCTTCGTCATCATTCCTCTGGGTATCAACCTGGTACTGTTCAGCCTGGCCATTTATTTTCTCGGCACCCTGTTTGACCAGGCCATCAGCTACCTGATGCCCGACTTTCCCGACTGGCTGAACTGGCTCGCGGATCTCATCGTATGGATTCTGTGGCCCTTGTTTGCAGTGATGATCGTATTCCTGGTGTTCTACACCTTCACCTATGTCGCCAGTCTGATTGCCGCGCCCTTCAACGGCCTGCTGGCGGAAAAAGTCGAAGCCTATGTGCGCGGCGAAACCCCGACCCAGGGCTCATTGTTGCCGACATGGAAAATGATCAGCAAGTCACTGGGTTCCATCGTCAGCAGCCTGTGGTATGTCATCAAGTGGTCGATACTACTGTTGATCATTTCACTGATTCCGGTGATCAATGTCGCCGCACCGGTCCTCTGGTTCATCTTCGGCGCCTGGGTACTGACACTCAACTATCTGGATCCGCCGATGGGCAATCACGATCATTTTTTCAAGGACGTGATCGGCTATGCGCGGCAACGCAAACCTTCGGCACTGGGCTTTGGTTCGGCCATGGTCCTGTTCACCAGTATTCCCGTCGTCAATTTCATCGCCATGCCGGCCGGTGTCGCCGGCGCTACCTACCTGTGGGTGAAACAGGAGCAAGGTGCATGAGCGCCGAACTGGACGATAAACTGGTCGACATGGAAATCCGTTTCGCTCACCAGCAGGATCACATCGAACAACTGGATCAGGTCATCTATCGTCAGCAACAAACCATCGACAAACTGGAACAACGTGTCGAACAACTGGAAAAACGCCTGAAGACCATGACCGATTCCAATATTCTGAAACCGGAAGAAGATTCACCGCCGCCACATTACTAGGTCAGCACAGAACAGCATGCAGATCCATCAGAAAACAGAACCGCAACAGTCCAATAGTGTATGGGGACAGCTGACCGCTGCACCGCATCGCATTATGTTTTTTTCCGGCGCCCTGCAACTGGTGATTCCGGTTATTCTCTGGGCCATCGAACTGATCGGTCGTTATACCCAGTTGTGGTCGACACTGGATACACTGGTACCCACCACATGGGCACACGGCTTCGTGATGATTTACGGTGTGTTCATCTTTTTCATCTACGGTTTCCTGATGACCACCTATCCACGCTGGATGAACGGCCCACTGGTGATGCGTGAGGCTTATACCAGCGCCGCCATCTGGTTGAATGTCGGGCTGTGGATGTTCGAGATCGGCATTTTCTTTTCCACCTCACTGACCTTCAGCGGACTGGGCATTTTTCTGTTCGGCTGGTTACTGGGACAGTTCAGTCTGTTCCGGGTTTATCAAAGCGCACCGACTCGCGACAAAACCTACGAAACCCTGCTCAATATCGCACTGCTTGGCGGCATGAGCGGTGTCGGCAGTTTCCTCGGCTGGGTCATGACGGATGACTGGCTGTATGTGATATATGCCCTGAATGCAGGTATCTGGCTATTTCTGATTCCGGTTCTGTTCACCGTCAGCCATCGCATGATTCCCTTTTTCAGCAGCAACGTGATCGAGGACTACAGCGTGTTCCAGCCACGCTGGAGTCTTGTGCTGATGTTGACCGGTTGCGTGATTCATCTGCTACTCCAGCTGAATTACCTGATCGAATGGCTGTTTGTCGTCGATCTACCCATGGCGCTGGTGGCCTGGTATCACAGTTATCGCTGGGGATTACGCCGCAGCCTGGATAACAAACTGCTTGCCGTATTGCATATCGGTTTTGTCTGGCTGGGCATCGGTCTTGCCCTGTTCAGCGTGCAAAGCCTTTACCTGCAATTCAACGCTGCATTGATTCTCGGCAAGGCGCCCTTGCATGCCATTACCATCGGTTTTGTTTCGTCCATGCTGATTGCCATGGCGTCACGCGTCACCCTGGGACATTCCGGCCGCGCCCTGCATCTGGACAGGCTGTCCTGGTGGCTGTTTATCGGTTTGCAGGTCACCGCCACACTGCGCGTGCTGGCGGATATTAATTCGGTGAGTTCACTGGCCGGGCTGAGCCTGAATGTGCTTGCCGCACTCACCTGGGTGCTGGTGCTCGGCACCTGGGTAATACGGTTTGCCCCGATTTATTTACGTGCCCGTATCGATGGCAAACCGGGTTAATGTATGGGTATCCAGCCGTTTCACCTCGCCATCCAGGTGCGCAATATCGAAGAAGCGCGGCGCTTTTATAGCGGACTGCTGGGCTGCAGCGAAGGACGTAGTGCTGCACACTGGGTGGACTTCAATCTGTACGGTCATCAGCTGGTCTGCCATCTGAATCCACAGCTGGGTGAGCAGGGCCGCATCGAATCACTCTACAACCCGGTCGACGGACATGGCGTACCTGTGCCGCATTTCGGTGTGGTACTGAACATGGATGACTGGCAACGACTGGCCGATCGCCTGACCGCAGCCGGCGTCGAGTTTATCATCGAGCCTTATGTTCGATTCCTCGGACAGCCCGGCGAACAGGCCACCCTGTTCCTGCTCGACCCCAGTGGCAATGCACTTGAATTCAAGGCTTTCGGAAATATCGAACAACAATTGTTCGCGGTTGAGTGAACCGAGAAAAATACGTCCCTGTACCCTTTCCTGAAAGACAAGTGATTGCGCTGATTCATACGAGACTCTCTTTTCTGTTCAGTCGTTTTTATCAGGCAAAAAGATCTACGTTATGAATCCAGCGCAGGGGTATTTATAAGCGGCTCAGATGACGCGCACATAAAACCCGTTTGACAGCTGGATGAATTCTACAGCCCGACACATTTCGCGCCCGCGACCATTTCATGACACAAATCATGACCATAGAATGATTTTTTCATCTAAGGTTTAAAAAACGCTATTATGGTCGTGTTACAAACCACGGATTAGCGCTCCAGATGACAACCCTGTTTCAGGCCATCGGCGGCCTCGGCCTGTTTCTGCTCGGCATGGTGATCATGACCGACGCCCTGCACGCATTGACCGGCAAAGCGGTGCGCGGTGCCCTGATGCGTTTTACCCGCAGTCCCTACTCCGGTGCCGTTACCGGCGCCACGGCCACCGCCGTTCTACAATCATCCAGTGCCACCACCGTGGCCGCAGTCGGTTTCGTCGGCGCGGGCCTGATCAGTTTTCCGGAATCACTGGGCATCATCTTCGGCGCCAACATCGGCACCACGTTAAAAGGCTGGATGGTTGCCCTGCTCGGTTTCAAATTTCAGCTGGATATTTTTCTATTGCCGCTGATTTTTGTCGGCGCCCTGTTGCGCCTGTTCGGTCACCGGCAACTGCGTAACGGCGGCATGGCGCTGGCCGGATTCGCGCTCATTTTTGTTGGCATTGCCGCTATGCAGGAAGGCATGAGCGGATTACAGGACAGCATCACACCCTATATGTTTTCCGCCGACACGGTCTGGGGCCGACTCAAGTTGCTGTTGCTCGGTGTGCTGTTTACCCTGCTCACCCAGTCGTCCAGTGCCGGCGTCGCGGTGGCACTAACCGCGGTGTACACCGGCTCCATCAATTTCCAGCAGGCCGCCGCTCTGGTCATCGGCATGGATGTGGGCACCACCGTCACCGCCGCCATGGCGACTATTGGCGGCTCGGTCGCTGCACGACGCACCGGGTTTTCTCACGTCATTTATAACCTGCTCACCGGTGTGATGGCGTTTATGTTACTGACACCATTTACCCTGCTACTGGAAACAGCCTGGCCGAACTTTTTACAACAACAGGCGGAAGTTGCACTGGTCGCGTTTCATTCCAGTTTCAATATACTCGGCGTACTGTTGATTCTGCCGTTTACCAACGCCTTTACGCGCATGATGCAACGGCTGATTCCGGACCAGGCCGATACTTACACGCGTAGTCTGGATCGCAAACTACTGGTGGAACCGGACCTGGCCATCAACGCGGTACAGACCGCCATTCATGCGGAACTGCTGGCGCTACTCAAACAATTGCGCGCGATGCTGGATCGCGGTCATGAACGCACGCTGGTGAATCTGCCGGCCCTGCAACTGGCGCTCAACGAAACCCATGCCTATGCCGACCAGATTCACCTGGACAAGGCGCAACAACCGGGCTGGCAAACCCTGATGGCGATTTTTCATTCACTGGATCATCTACAACGTCTCCACGAACGATGCGACGAAGATATGGACCGTGCCAGAGCGGCCATGCACACCCGGGAGCTGGTCGACCAGGTCGGGCTGTTTGCAGACAAGCTGGAGCGGATGATCGACGATATCGAGAATAATCGCTGGCAGGAAGCCCAGGAGGATGCCGCACAAATCGTGGAACAGTTCGCTGCCCAGGCCGACGATTTACGCAACAGCATCATGAGTCAACTGGCGGAGGGCAACATCGACGTTGATCAGAGCACCAGCAGCCTGCAGGCAATACGCTGGCTAAACCGGGTCAGTGCCCACGTGCAACGCGTCATCTATCATCAGGCAAGGGTGCAGGGTATGCTCATCAGCGGCAGTCATCAGTCATGAATACATTGCGGGATGATTCGATGATACTTATCTCGGTAGCCACAGTATCATTATCGTAACCAGCACCACGAGAGCAGAAAACCACAGCATGAACCGCTGACGTTTTCTCTGTGAATCACCTCGACGTTGATAATGTGATGGTTTTCCGCAATGCGGACAATACTCGACACCATCGTCAATCAACTCCCCACAGTACATGCAATTCACTTCATTCATCAGGGTTTCCCGTCGAGCGGCTTATTCAATGCCTGTTCAGGCTAGTTCATTCGCCATTTTTGCTGATTGACCAAGGTCAAGGAGGTGGCATCCCCCGCCGTGCGTAAATACGCTCATCATTCCATCCAACGAGGGTAGCGCACATGAGTGGAGCATTTACCAAAACCACCGCGAGGAACATCTTCTATGGCGGTAGTGTGTTTTTCTTCCTGCTTTTTCTGGCACTGACTTTCGACACCATGGGCAGTTTGCCGGATCGAGATCACCGGGAAAATATCACGCCACAGGTCGTGCTCGGTAAAAAAGTATGGGAAGACCATAACTGCATTGGCTGTCACACCCTGATGGGCGAAGGCGCCTACTTCGCACCGGAACTGGGTAATGTGTACAACCGATTCGGCGACAGCAAGGAAGCGATTATGGCATTCATCCGCAGCCGACCGCCGGAAGGCATTCCGGGGCGTCGCAGTATGCCGCAATTCAACCTGACGGACGAAGAACTGGAAGCGGTTGCCGAATTTCTGAAGTGGACGTCCGAAATCGACGACGCCAACTGGCCACCCAACATTCAAGGTTAAGGAGCGCATCATGCAATATTCATCTCAAGCTGTGGCTAAGCCCTATTTCATTGCAGCGATTGCCCTCTTCGTTGCGCAGATCCTGTTCGGACTCGTCATGGGTCTACAGTATGTGATCGGTGATTTTCTGTTCCCGGAAATCCCCTTCAACGTCGCGCGCATGGTGCATACCAATGCATTGATCGTCTGGTTACTGTTCGGTTTCATGGGTTCGGCCTATTACCTGATTCCCGAAGAAGCGGAAACCGAGCTGCACAGCCCGAAACTGGCCATTGCCCTGTTCTGGATTTTTCTGGTCGCCGTCGCACTGACCGTCGCCGGTTATCTGTTACTGAATTATTCAACACTGGCCAAAGTCACCGGTAACGATTTATTACCCACCATGGGCCGGGAATTTCTCGAGCAGCCGACGATTACCAAGATCGGTATCGTCATCGTTGCACTGGGTTTTCTCTACAACGTGGGCATGACCGTACTCAAGGGCCGCAAGACCACCATCAACCTGGTGTTGATGCTGGGCCTGATCGGACTCGCCGTGTTCTTCCTGTTCTCCTTCTACAACCCGAGTAATCTGGTGCTGGATAAATACTACTGGTGGTGGGTTGTGCATCTGTGGGTGGAAGGCGTGTGGGAACTCATCCTCGGCGCAATTCTCGCCTTCGTACTGATCAAGACTACAGGCGTGGACCGGGAAGTGATCGAGAAATGGTTGTACATCATCATCGCCATGACCCTGATCACCGGCATCATCGGCACCGGTCACCATTTCTACTGGATCGGCACACCGGAATACTGGCAGATGCTGGGTTCCATATTCTCCGCACTGGAACCGATTCCGTTTTTCATGATGACCCTGTTCGCCTTCAACATGGTGAACCGTCGCCGTCGCGATCATCCCAACAAGGCCGCCGTATTGTGGGCACTGGGTACCGGCGTCATGGCCTTTCTCGGTGCGGGCGTGTGGGGCTTTCTGCATACCCTGGCACCGGTGAACTATTACACCCATGGCAGCCAGATCACCGCAGCACACGGACACATGGCGTTTTACGGCGCTTACGTGATGATCGTCATCACCATGATCTCCTACGCCATGCCGCTGATGCGCGGACGCAAGCAGGCCAACAGCAACGCCTCACAGGTAATGGAAATGTGGAGCTTCTGGCTGATGACTGTATCCATGGTGTTCATCACCCTGTTCCTGACCGGCGCCGGCATCCTGCAGGTCTGGTTACAACGTTACAGCGATACACCACAAGCCTTCATGGTGGTGCAGGACAAAATCGCCCTGTTCTACTGGATGCGCGAAGTCGCCGGCGTGATCTTCCTGATCGGCCTGGTGGTGTACATCATCAGCTTCTTCATCAAAGGCGAAGAAGCCACGGTGAACTGAGCGAGCCGCCCGGATGACCGACAAACACGTTAATCATCTCCTCAATCGTCAATGTCGGTTATCCGGGCACCCTTCAATAATGCAATGCTTATCGAATACTGTACCAAGGAGGCGTGACACCCATCCGCCGGCCACGCATAACTACTCTGCCTCCCTGCGGGCCGGTGGATGAGGACACGAGACAGAACCTCTCACCCACTGAGTCAAACTTCGGAGCCCCCTATGAAACCTCAGGCTGATATTTCTTCCATCAGAACAGACGACGAACTGCCCTGGTATCTTCCACAGGGCAGGGAAATCGAACTGTTCCAGCATGCTTACCGCAATCGCTTGCCGTTATTGATCAAGGGACCAACCGGATGCGGCAAGACCCGTTTCATTACGCATATGGCACAACGTCTTGGCCGACCGTTGTATACCGTATCCTGCCATGACGATCTCACCGCGGCTGACCTGATCGGCCGTCACCTGATCGGTGACGGTGCCACCTACTGGAACGACGGCCCACTGACCCGTGCCGTGCGCGAAGGCGCGATCTGTTATCTGGATGAAGTCGTTGAAGCACGCAAGGACACCACGGTGGTGATTCATCCGCTGAGCGACGATCGCCGCATCCTGCCGATCGAGCGTACCGGTGAACTGCTGCAGGCGCCGCCGGAGTTCATGCTGATCGTTTCTTACAACCCGGGTTACCAGAACCTGCTCAAGGGCATGAAGCCCAGCACCCGACAACGCTTTGTTGCATTGCGTTTTGATTTTCCCGAACCGGAGCAGGAAAAACGTATTCTGATCGGTGAAACCGGTATCGATGAAGCCCTGGCTGAACGCCTGGTGACCCTGGCCGGCGCACTGCGCGCACTGAAAGATCACGATCTTGAAGAGGCCGCATCGACACGCCTGCTGGTGTACGGTATTCGCCTGATCCAGTCCGGCTTCGATCCACTCGAAGCCTGTCGTAGCGCGCTGGTCGAACCGCTAACCGATGACCTTGAAACAGCCGATGCGCTGATGGATGTGGTCCATGCCAGTCTCGGACAACAATGAAACAGCGGCGGACATCCATATCGCGGTAATCGCCGAAGCCCTCTACCTGATCAACCTGTTGCTGGTACCGGGGCTGGCGTTCCTGATATTGATCGTCCTTTATCGCAGGCATATTCGACACTGCAGTATGATCTGCCGGTGTCATCTGCGACAGACCCTGGTCGCCAGCATCTGGGCCGGCGTGCTGATTACAACAGTGACCGGTGTCATCCTGTTGTGGGGTGACTATCGTGAACCCTGGACCTGGGTCGTGTTGATCATCTACTTCGTCACCATTCATGCCACCCTGGTATTGCTGGGCGTGGTGGGACTGGCCAGAGCACAATCGGGCAAACATTATCATTATCCATTGATCGGTCCAGCCTGTCCCTTGCAGGTATCATCATGATCAGCCGCACTCTACAACGTCGCTTATGGCAGGGTGGATTTTTTCTGCTGTTCGTGTTCGCACCTGTTTTCGATATATTCCGTTTCGATCTGAACCTGGGACATTTTATCCTGTTCGGTCAAAACTGGACCCTGGGACTGGACGCGTTTCAAAAGGGCGAGATGTCCACCGTGCAAGCCGTGTTCAACATCGCCTGGCGCGTGTTCCTGCCGATTGCCCTGGTCATCGGTGTCGGCGTATTCGTGTCCTGGAAATACGGGCGTTTATATTGCGGCTGGTTATGTCCGCACTTTTCCGTGGTGGAAACCATAAATCGACTCATGCAACGCGCCAACGGCAAACCCAGTATCTGGGAGCACAAACCGTTACCGCAGTTGCAGGCCGATCAGCGCGTGGTAAAACCCAATCGACTGTTCTGGATTCCAGCCGCGATCGCCGTTCTGCTGTTTGCGTTTCTCTGGGCGCTGGTACTGCTCACCTACCTGCTACCGCCGCAACGCATTTATCCACAACTATTGCAGGGTGAGTTATCCGGTGGACCGCTGATTTTCCTCGGCGTCGCCACACTGGTGCTATGTATCGAATTTGCACTGGCGCGTCATCTGTTCTGTCGTTTCGGTTGCGCCATCGGCGTGTTCCAGAGCCTGGCCTGGATGGCGAATAAAAAAGCCATGGTGGTCGGTTTCGATGCCGCTCATGCAGATGCCTGCCGACAATGCAACAACGCCTGTGACAATGTTTGCCCGATGCGCCTCAAACCACGCACGGTGAAACGCAAAATGTTCACCTGCACCAACTGCAGTGCCTGTATTCAGGCCTGCGATACACACAGTGCATTAAGCCATCATGCACCTTTGTTGAAATGGGTTAGGAACGAATGCGCGCTACCGGTTTCAGATCGCGGCTTCGGTCGTTACCCGGAAATACCTGCACACTGTTTCAAACATGACGATACCGCATCACAGGCACCAGGCGAATCATTGCAGGCAAACGTAAAGGAAACGGCATCATGAAATTCGATTTCTGGGAACTGGAAGAGCATGTCGGCCGGATATGGGATCGCATGATTACCCGTGCGTCCAGCACTCATTTTCCACAGGCCGGCGTACAACTCATCGATATGCAGAAGCGTCTTGCCATTCTGTTTCGCGCCCTGGGCGGCGACGGTGCACTGGCGGTTGAATCGGCCAGTGCCAGCGAACACCTGGCACGTCGCAGTCTGTTACAACGCATGGCCGGCAGCGGCGCAAAGACGTCTCTGGGCTGGCGCGATCAACAGGCGTTACGTCTGCCGGACTGCATCGATGTATTTCCGCGCCAGGACCATAACCGGAAACTGTATCTCTGGCTCGCCGCGCTGGCTGCGATGGATGACGGCATAACCGGCGGCTGGCTGGAACGCAACCGGCTACTGACGCTGTCCGTATTGCATCGTTATCCCGGTCTGCTCCCGACCTATCGAATACTGATCCAGGCACAACTCGAACTGCGCCCGGACGTGCATCGATTGCCCGCCGACGAAGCGCAACAGGAAAATGTGATTCGGCAGGTCTTACAGCACCCCGAACATCCGCTTGAATTACCCGTCGCCGCCAGACCACCGCAACCGGTCTACCTGTGGTTGCATCCTTCTCCACCATCGAGCGGCGTCAACCTTGCAGCGAACGAAGGCGCGAATGAACAACAGGACAGCACAGGTGAAACCCGCGAACAGGACGGCAAACGACGGGCCCGGCGTAGCGATATCGAGAAACGCCCGGGCGGTCTGCTGGCACTGCGCATGGAGAATATCTTTTCCTGGGCCGAATTCGCCAACCTGGATCGCAGCCAGGATGAAGAAGACGACCTGGATGCGGCATCGGCGGCCGCCGACGATATGGACATGATGCAGGTTACGCGCAGCGATAGTCCGCAGAAAAGTCGCCTCAAATTCGACCTTGACCTGCCGTCCGAAGCGAACGACGATCTTCGACTGGGTGAAGGCATTCTGTTACCGGAGTGGGATTATCGCAAACAGCAGATGAAAAACGATTACTGTTGCCTGCAGAACATGTTACCTCGTGATTGCAGCGACAGCGTTTTACCGCCCCATTTAAAACCCCTGGTGCATCGTTTACGTCGCCAGTTCTCCGCTCTGCTGCCGAGTCATCACTGGCAACGCGGACAGCCGGACGGTAGTGAAATCGATCTCGACGCCTATCTGCATTTCAGTACGGCACGTCTGACGGGCCATCAACGCCAGCCCCAGGACCTGTATCGACAGCTGCGTGCCAGCCATCGCGACCTGTCCACCCTGTTGCTGGCAGACCTGTCTCTGTCCACCGACGCCTGGATCAATAACCACGCCCGGGTCATCGATGTGATTCGCGACGGCCTGTTGCTGTTTGCCGAAAGCCTGCACATGATCGGTGATCGTTTCGCCATGCACGGTTTCTCTTCGCGCAACCGAGATCATGTGCGCTTCAATCGACTGAAGAATTTTGATGATCATTACGACGCCCGCATTCGTGGCCGCATCCAGGCCATCAAACCGGGATTTTATACGCGCATGGGCGCCGCCATCCGGTATGCCAGTCAGTTACTGCAACAACAATCGACGGCGCAAAAACTGTTACTCATACTCACTGACGGTAAACCCAATGACCTGGACTTCTACGAAGGCCGCTACGGTATCGAGGATACGCGCATGGCAATTCTCGAAGCGCGGCAACAGGGCATTCAACCTTTCTGCGTCACCATCGATGAAAAAGCCGGCAGCTATTTGCCGCACCTGTTTGGTGCGGGCCACTACATCGTCATTCGTAAAGCGGCGGACCTGCCCAGGGAATTACCCCTGCTCTACGCAAGACTAACCGGCTGACAAAGACAGTTTGTGATCCCGAAATTGACCTTGGTTAAAGTGAGCATGCACTGACTGGATTACCATAACACTCATCGACTTTTACAAAGTGGACATATTATGGATTCGATCTATGAGGTCATGTCACATGACCACAAACGATGTGACCTGCTGTTCTCCGATGCCGAAAACGCAGTCAACCTCAGCCAGTGGCATGATGCCGAAGTTCATTTATGTGATTTCATACGTGCCATGACACGACACTTCGACCAGGAGGAAAATATCCTGTTTCCAGCCTTCGAACAGGCTACCGGAAACAGCAGTGGCCCATCCATGATGATGCGCCACGAACATCAGCAGATGCGCGAACTGATGCAGGCCATGCATAAGGCACTCAAAGAAAATAACCGGGAACACTATTTCGGCCTTTCTGAAACACTGCTTATTTTCATGCAACAGCACAACATGAAAGAGGAACAGATACTCTATCCGATGATCGACAGAACCTGCGCCGACCAGCGTGACGAGCTAATGAAAAATTTTCCACCGGGAAACCACTCCGATGTCGCCTGAAGAAATCCTGCTCGATGTTCACGACCTACCCGCACCGGAACCGATGGAACAGGCACTGGATGCTCTCGACCGCCTCTGCGAAGGTCGCTATATCAAAATGATTCATCGTATGCAGCCGTTTCCCCTGTACCGTATTCTCGACGAAAACGGATTCCGTTATAAAGTCATCAGTACCAACGGCGGCTTCGAAATTTATATCTGGCTTAGCGATGACACGATCGCAGATCAGTTACCGATTTAAACAAGAATCGAACAGGTACGATGAACTACAACCAGCTGTCCGTCGACCAGTCCCCTGCACTTGCGACACCGTTGCGATTTTTTCTCAGCGCACCGCTGTTCGGCATGGCAGCCGCTCTACTGATGTTATTTACCGGACCACAGTTATTGCAGGATCGCTGGCTACCCGCCGCACTGGCTACCACCCATCTGATCACGCTGGGTTTTATTACCATGTGCATGATCGGCGCCCTGTACCAGATGTTGCCGGTGCTGGTCGGTAATCGACTTTACCGTAGCGATATCAGCAGCAAAATCATTCATTCTGGTTTAAGCCTGGGTATCCTGCTGTTGACGATCGGGCTGATCGGACACAGAACAGCCTTAGTCATCGCCGCGGCGGTGCTACTGGGTTGCGCACTGCTGCTGTTTCTAATCAGTATCAGTATTGCTTTACTGAGCCGACCGGCTGCACGCGCAACCGCAACCGGCATGCGCCTGGCGGTGGTCGCGTTGTGGATCGCAGCAGGCTACGGTCTGCTGCTGGCTTCCGGTCACGGTATCGACAGCCTTCCCCTGTATCGTCAGCATACCTCGATCCATTTGCTCTGGTCCGCCCTCGGCTGGGTCACTTTACTCATCATCGCGGTCAGCTACCAGGTCATTCCCATGTTTCAGGTCACCCGCGAATATCCCGAGCCCATAAAGCGCCTGCTGATACCCGGCCTGTTCATCGCGTTAGTCAGCGCCACACTACAGCATCATTTTTTACACTCGGCGGGCTGGCTACGGCAACTTGTCACGATCGCGCTATACGCCGGCCTGCTGAGTTATGCAGTGGTCACTCTGAGGCTGCTACTCAAACGCAACAAGAAACGCACTGATACGTCATTTTTTTACTGGCTGTTTGCACTCGCCATGTTGAGCATCAGCCTGATTGTCTACGCTTTTACCGACCCCGGTCATCCACAGCTTTATACGCTAACGGCGATTACCTTTTTTGTCGGCTTTGTCATGTCCGTGATCAACGGCATGCTGTATAAAATCGTACCCTTTCTGGTCTGGCTGCATCTGCACCGAATCGCGCGCATCAACGGTCATAGCCTGCTAGCTTTACCCACCATCAACGCGGTGATTGCATCCGCCCCGAGTCTTCACCAGTTCGAGCTGCATGTGGCGACCGTTGCGCTGCTGATGCTGGCAACCCTGTTCCCGGGTGATCTGTTTTATCTGGCAGGCATCGCGTTGCTGGCCGCCTGCCTGTTGCTGGAAATCAATTTATTCTCCGCTCTCAGGGTTTATCGCTCTCACCTACATCGACTCAGCGCCAGACCACACCCGCAGGACCACAGCGAACCTTCCGCCGGCCTTGACGAAAATCAAGGCTAAACGCACTACCCTGCCCCATGCTGACCCCAGGCAGCAGGGGATCAGATCCATTGAAATACGGTTTAATGTTTTTATTGTTGTTGCTGACCCGGTCCGCACTGGCGACGGACGATCCGGCATTGATGAATCGGGTTACGCATATGTTTCCCACGGCGGACAGCGTTGGACACTTCGAGGGCAAACCTCCGGCGGCGACCGTACGCCAGGGTGTTCATACGCTGGGTTACGTGTTCTACACCAATGATGTCAGCCCCATCCCCGCCTACTCCGGCAAGCCGATCAACGCGCTGGTGGGTCTGGATCGAAACGCCAATATCGTCGCCGTCGACATCGTGCATCATGAAGAACCCATCCTGGTGGTCGGCCTGTCCGATCAGGACCTGCAAACCTTCACCGACCAGTATCGCCAGTTACCGGCCGCGGCGGACATTCGTATCGGTCGGCGCAGTTCGCCGGATCAGCAAGTCATCGACGGTATCAGCGGCGCCACCATCACCACCATGGTGATCAACCGCACCGTCAGCAAATCGTCGAAAATGGTGGCCGCCGCCCGCGGTCTGCTCGACCGGGACACCGCCTCGAAAAGTCTTGGTGACCTACAGCAACCCCTGTGGACCATCATCTGGGACAACGAACGCGTCAACATCGTCATCCTGTGTATCGCCCTGTTCATCCTGTTCGTCATCCTGCTGATTCAGGACTGGCTGACGCGACACCCCCGACTGTTGCTGCATGTGCGTACCGGCTATCTCATATTCACCGTGATATTCATCGGTATCCTGGCCCTGGGACAACTGTCCATCGTCAACGTACTCACCTTTATCAATTCACTACTGCACGGTTTCAGCTGGGAAAACTTTTTTCTCGATCCGATCATCTTTCTACTCTGGAGCTTCGTCGCCATCTCGGTACTGCTCTGGGGGCGCGGTGTCTACTGCGGCTGGTTGTGTCCCTTCGGCGCTTTGCAGGAACTGCTGTTTCGTGCCGGACAGAAATTCAAACTTCCGGAATATGAACTACCGGAAATCATCCATGAACGATTATGGGCTTTGAAATATCTGATCCTGCTCGGTCTGGTCGCGCTGTCATTGCAGTCCCTGGCAACGGCGGAAATCTATGCGGAGGTCGAGCCGTTCAAAACCGTATTCGGTCTGCATTTTCTGCGCGAATGGGGCTATGTACTGTTCGCTCTGCTGGTGCTCGTAGCCGGTCTGTTCACCCGCAAAGCTTATTGTCGCTACCTGTGTCCGCTGGGTGCCGCGCTTACGTTTCCCGGTCGGTTTCGTGTCTTCGACTGGTTGCGTCGTCGCAAGGAATGCGGCCGTCCCTGTCAAACCTGCGCCAGAGAATGCGAAGTACGCGCCATACGCCCGACCGGAGAGATCATCGATACCGAGTGCCACTATTGTCTCGACTGCCAGGTGACCTACTGGGATAAGAACAGATGCATGCCGCTGATTCAGCGTCAGAAAAAACATCAGCAGGCCGCAAGTGAACGGAATGGCAGTGAATGAATGAGCACCGTTTTACTTCGCAAAAGAGGCCTGAAAAAAGCCCCTGGAGCGTGTTGACCTAAGTCAAGGTGACATAGAGGCATCTGCTTAGACTGTAATTGACCCCCGACACACACAACCATTGTTCATCTCAAGAGGAGCACCTCGCTATGAAAACCAGGACCGCTGGCAACATGCTGATGTTGTCATCCATTATCATGGCCATGAGTGGTAATGTGGCCGCCACACCCAGTGGACACCCGGGCACGCCGCAGGAAAGTATCGGTTATGAAGGCGCACCCATCGGCACATCACCCGACATCACCAGGGACCTGGTGGATGGCGAAGGACCGGCCATGACCAAAACTGAATTCCAACAGTCCAAGGAAATCTTTTTTGAACGTTGCGCCGGATGCCATGGCGTATTGCGTAAAGGCGCGACCGGCAAACCACTCACTACGAAAATCACCCGTGAACGCGGCACCGAATACCTGAAAGCATTTATCAACTACGGCTCACCCGCCGGCATGCCCAACTGGGGTACTTCCGGGGAACTGAACGACCAGCAAATCGACATGATGGCGCGTTACCTGCAGCACGAACCGCCGCAACCGCCGGAATACGGCATGAAAGAAATGAAAGACAGCTGGAAACTGCTGGTGCCGCCTGAAAAACGACCGAAGAAACAGATGAATAATCTGAACCTGTCCAATGTATTTTCAGTGACTCTGCGCGATGCCGGTCAAATTGCTTTGATCGACGGCAAAACCAAGGACATCATCACCACCATCGATACCGGTTACGCTGTGCACATTTCACGGCTGTCCGCTTCCGGTCGTTACCTGTTCGTCATTGGTCGCGATGCCAAGATCAATCTCATCGATCTATGGATGAAAACACCGAAGACCGTGGCCGTCATCAAGGCCGGTATGGAAGCGCGTTCGGTGGAAACCTCAAAGTACAAGGGCTGGGAAGACAAATACGCGATTGCCGGCACCTACTGGCCGCCGCAGTTTGTCGTAATGAAAGGCGACACACTGGAGCCGCTGAAAATCGTCGGCACCCGTGGCATGACCGTGGATACCCAGGAATTCCATCCGGAACCACGCGTTGCAGCCATTGTGGCTTCTCACGAGCATCCGCAGTTCATCGTCAACGTTAAGGAAACCGGCAAGGTACTGATGGTCGACTACTCCGATCTGGACAACATGAAGATCACTTCCATCGATGCTGCCCGCTTCCTGCATGACGGCGGCTGGGACTCAACGCAACGTTATTTCCTGACCGCGGCGAACAAGTCCAACAAGATTGCTGTGGTCGATTCCAAGACCGAGCGTCTGGCTGCGCTGGTCGAGGTCGGCAAAATCCCACATCCCGGACGTGGCGCCAACTTCGTGGATCCGAAATACGGACCGGTCTGGGCAACCAGCCATCTCGGTGACAATACCATCTCCCTGATTGGTACGGACCCGGTGAAGCACAAAAAGAATGCCTGGAAAGTCGTTCGTACTCTTGACGGTCAGGGCGGCGGATCACTGTTCATCAAGACTCATCCCAAGTCCAGCAATCTGTACGTCGATACGGCACTGAATCCGGAAGCGGCCGTCAGCCAGTCCGTTGCCGTGTATGACATCAAGCACCTCGACAAGGGCTACAAGGTCCTGCCGATTGCCGAGTGGGCAAAACTGGGCGAAGGTCCGAAACGTGTCGTTCAGCCCGAGTACAACAAGGCCGGCGACGAAGTCTGGTTCTCGGTCTGGAACGGTAAGTCACAGGAGTCCGCCATTGTCGTGGTCGACGACAAGACCCTGAAACCGGTGAAGGTCATCAAGGACAAGCGCCTGGTGACTCCGACCGGCAAATTCAATGTGTACAACACCATGCATGATATCTACTGATGCACAGGCTGTAACGTTTGAAACCACGGGTGTGGGTTAAGGCCCACACCCGATATATAACAATAACTCAGGAATCCGTCATGAATCAGGCCGCCACCGTTTATCTTGTAGGCGCAGGCCCCGGCAATGCCGACCTGCTGACCCTCAAAGCCTATCGACTCATGCAACAGGCCGACGTGGTGATTTATGATCGTCTTATCGGCGAGGACATTCTGGAGATGATTCCCGCCACCACGCAGCGCATTTTTGTCGGCAAGCGCAGTGGACATCACAGCCTTCCGCAGGACGAAATCAATCAGCTACTGGTTCAGCTGAGTACACGCCATCGACATATCGTCCGCCTCAAGGGCGGCGACCCGTTTATCTTCGGTCGCGGCAGCGAAGAAGCCCTGTTTCTCAAACAGCACGACATCGCGTTTGAAATCGTACCCGGCGTCACCGCAGCCGCCGCCTGCAGCGCTTACGCCGGCGTGCCCCTGACCCACCGTGGCCTGAGCCGTAACGTTAAGTTGATGACCGGGCATTTTCGTGACGACGAAGCACTGCAACTGAGCGCCAGCGATGTACACAGCGATACCACCCTGGTCATTTACATGGGCCTGAGCAATCTGCAGCAGATCTGTCGTTCGCTGATGCGCCAGGGCATTCCCGCCAACCGTCCCGCGATGGCGATTCAGGACGGCACCTCGGCTCAACAACGCCGGGTGATTTCCAATGTCAAAAATTTACCGCAACAGGTTAAGGCCGCCGGACTCAAATCACCGGTGCTGATCGTCATCAGCAATACGGTGGTACTGGCACGGCAACTGGACTGGTTTGATCCACAGGTGATACAGGATGAGGATGAGGATGCCGATGCGAAATGGCTTGAAGCCTGAAACCATTCTGCTGCTGTTGTTAGTGGCAGGACCGGTTATGGCGGACACTTCGCCGCAACGCGAAGCGCAGCTGGCTCACCTGTTGAAACATGACTGTGGCTCCTGTCACGGCATGACGCTGAAAGGCGGTCTTGGACCGTCATTGCTACCCGCCGACCTCAAAGACAAACCGGATGAACTGCTGTTCGTCACGATTCAGCAAGGCCGACCCGGCACACCCATGCCACCCTGGAAAACCCTGTTGAGCGACGATGACATCCACTACCTGATCACACTATTACGCAAAGGACCCGAGTCATGAAAACACTGTTGCTGCTCCCCCTGCTGCTGTCACTCAATGCATGCAGCCAGCCCATGTTACGCGGCACCGGCGATATGGGTGTGATCATCGAACGCGCCATCGGCCAGGTACAACTGGTGGAAAACAGTCACAACTCGGCACTGGCCACCGTGAACGGCCTCGGCGATCTGTCCCATGCCTCCATCGTGTATTCTCGAGATGCGCGTTACGCCTATGTCTTCGGTCGCGATGGCGGACTCAGCAAGGTCGATTTACTCACTCACAAACTGGTGAAGCGGGTAATGCAATCCGGCAACAGCATCGGCGGTGCCATTTCCCAGGACGGCACACTGGTTGCCGTATCCAATTACAAACCCGGCGGGGTGAAAATTTTCTCGGCCGATACGCTACAACGGGTCGCGGACATTCCTGCGG
>CBDULQ010000014.1:0-26883 GCA_965368115.1 uncultured Gammaproteobacteria bacterium
GTTGCAAGGACCCCAGTCATGGCGATTTCGCCAGCAACCTGGCGATGATGCTGGCCAAACCGGCAGGGAAAAATCCACGTGAACTGGCGCAGCAACTGGTCGATGCCATTCCGCAAAACAAACACCTGGATAAGGTCGATATCGCCGGTCCCGGATTTATCAACTTTACCGTGACTCGCGACAGTACCCTGGCCGTGATTCACGATGTGCTGCAACAGGCGGAAACCTACGGCCTGAGCAATGTCGGCGCCGGCCGCAAGGTACAGGTGGAATTCGTCTCCGCCAACCCGACCGGTCCGCTGCACGTGGGTCATGGTCGCGGCGCCGCTTACGGTGCCACCGTCGCCGACCTGTATGAGGCGGTGGGTTTCAACGTACATCGCGAATACTACGTCAACGATGCCGGTCGACAGATGGATATCCTGGCCACCAGCGTCTGGTTGCGCTACCTGCAGACCTGCGAAGTAGAGATACCGTTTCCGAGCAACGGTTACAAGGGTGATTACGTGCTCGACATCGCCGATACCCTGGTCGCCCAACACGATCGTAACCTGGTACACCCGAGCGCCGCAGTGATGGAAAACATCCCGGCCGACGAGCCCGACGGCGGCGACAAGGAAGCACATATCGATGCACTGATCGATCGCTGCAAGACCCTGCTCGGGGATGTCAGTTATCGCCAGGTGTTCGATCTCGGCATGAACACCATTCTCGACGATATCCGCGACGACCTGCTGGCCTTCGGCGTCAGCTACGATGAATGGTATTCAGAACGCAGCCTGAGCGAACGCGGCCTGGTCAAGCAGGCCATCGATCGCTTACAGAAAGCCGGCCACCTTTACGAGCAGAACGGTGCGCTGTGGTTTCGTTCCACCGACTTCGGCGACGAGAAAGATCGCGTGGTGGTACGCGACAACGGGCAGACCACTTATTTCGCATCCGACATTGCCTATCACATGGACAAGATGGAACGCGGATTCGATCGCGTCGTCGATGTCTGGGGCGCAGACCATCACGGTTATGTTCCGCGCGTGAAAGCGGCATTGAAAGCACTCGGCGACGATGCGGACAAGCTCGACGTATTACTGGTGCAGTTCGCAGTGCTTTATCGCAACGGCGAGAAAGTACAGATGTCGACCCGCTCCGGTTCTTTTGTCACCCTGCGTGAACTACGTGACGAAGTCGGCTCCGATGCGGCGCGTTTTTTTTACGTGCTGCGTAAATGCGAACAGCATATGGACTTCGACCTGGACCTGGCCAAATCACAAAGCAGCGACAATCCGGTGTACTACATCCAGTATGCCCATGCCCGCATCAGCAGCGTGATGCGTCAGCTGGCGGAGAAAAATCTGCAACACGATATCCAGCAGGGCATCGACAATGCGGCGCTGCTGGTGGAATCGCACGAAAGCGATCTGATTACCGCGCTGGCCGCCTACCCTGAAATAGTGGAAAAAGCCGCATTGAACGAAGAGCCCCATCAACTGGCGCATTTTCTTCGCGATACAGCCAACCAGTTGCACACCTATTACAATGCTCACAAGTTCATTCTCGATGACGGCACACTGCGTAATGCGCGGCTCAACCTGATCCTTGCCACCCAGCAGGTGATTCGCAACGGCCTGAAATTACTTGGCGTCAGTGCTCCGGATGTCATGTAATGGCAAGAACAGGTCACGACCTTAAAGGACGCACGCCCATGTCCGCAAAAAAAACCATGCCCGGCTATATGTGGTTACTGGCCGGACTGGCTATCGGCCTGTTCGTTGCGTTTCTGGTGTATCTGCAAAAACAGCCGGCCGAGCAGGTTAGCTTCACCGATGCGGTGATGCAGGAACTGGAAAAAGCGCGGAACGATAAAGAGGACACCGCGAAAACCAGCAGCGCGGACACGACAGAATCCACCGCCAGTGACGACAAACCGGTTAAAACACCGAAGTTCGATTTCTATACCATTCTGCCCGAGCTGGAAGTGTTTATTCCGGAATCGGAAATCAATCCGGTACAACCCAGGGAACGCGAATCCGACAAACCCGAGACCCGGGCCGACGACCATGCCAAACAGTATCTGTTGCAGGCCGGCTCATTCCGCAGTCGCTCCGATGCGGATCGACTGAAAGCGAATCTCGCACTGCTGGGCGTGCAGTCGTCGATACAGAGCGTCAATATCAACAGCGATGCCTGGCACCGGGTACGCATCGGTCCGTTTAGCGACACCCGTCGCCTGCATGACACACTGGCCATTCTGAAACAGAACAACATCCATGCGATGACCATGGAACTAAAGGAATAATCCCCAGCGGACAGTCATATAAGGACAATAAATACGGGCTATCATGGCAGCGTGTTTGTAACGGAGTAATGCATGTCTGAACTATTTAGTGACTGCTGGATGAAGAAATTTCAGCAGGAGTGGAATCGAGATCGCGAACTGACCAGCGCACTGGCTGACATTCAATTCAACACCACCATCGGCTACGGCTTCCCCGACGAATCAAAACCCCGCGTTGCCATTACCATCCGTGAAGGCCGCATTATCTATGCCGGTCCCTATACCGGCGAAACGCTGAACTGGGATCTGCGCGCCAGGGAAAAACACTGGCAACAATGGCTGCAACAGGAAATCGGAAACGCGAGCGTCGGTCTCGCCTACAGCACCGGCAAACTTAAGTTCCTGGTTGGCGACTTCCGTCAGTTATTAAAAAATCCTGATCTGCATCGTCCTTTTGTCCGCAGTTTCTCGGTAATGGGCCGCGCCGCAGCCTGATAGCTGCGGATTCGTCACCGCAGCGGCGCGACAAAACGGCGCTTTGGTGCTAATCTTCCTGAGCATATGAACAAATAGATATGTCAGGACCGTGCATCTAGATCTCGAAGAACACCTCCCTCTACTCATTGAAGAACTTTCCAACAAGGAAGCCTCGGAAAGCATTGCCACCCGCTGGGCATCCATACTGGCAAAGTTTTTCAATGAGTCGACCCTGCAGGCAGAGACCGGGGATGAAATCCAGTATTCTGAAATTTGCGATGATGGTCATTCGTTGCGCGTACCGGCCATTACCCCGAGCCATGTATATCGACTGACCACCAACGGCGGCAGTTTTTTCTCCAGCCACGACGCACAACTCGCCGACGCACTGCACAAACTGACCTGTCAATTTATGAGCGTGCAGGAAGCTATCGAACAGGGTGCCTCTGAAGAACGCCAGCGCATTGCCCGCGACCTGCATGACGATGTGGCGGCTCGTATTCTGACCCTGATTCACCTCACCAGGGATCAGCAGACCATCGATGTGGCACGGAGTATTCTGAAAAGCCTGCGCAATGCGATTTACACCCTGGATAACAAATCCACCACCAGTATCCTCGATGCGGTCACCGATATTCGTGCCGAGCTGCAGGAACGCCTCAATTCCATCGGGATGCAGCTGTTCTGGAGCCAGCCTGACAATCTGGACAATTTCACCTTTACGCCGCGCCAGCACATCAATCTGCACCGCATCCTGCACGAAGTCACCACCAATGTGATTCGCCATGCGGAGGCGCACTATATGAATATGGATATCGAGCTGAAAGGCGATTTGCTACATATATTTGCCTGCGACGACGGAAAGGGATTTAATATGGATGCCTGCATTCCCGGCAAGGGAATCAGCAATATCAAAAACCGAATCCATGAACTCAAGGGGAATGTGAACTGGGCCGCGAACGGCAACGGCCAGCCCGGCACCTGCCTGAATATCCAGTTCCCCATATCCACGCAAAAATCTCCGGCGAATTGAGGTGAATAACCCGTCGTTCCGACTACAATAATTAAAATATACGTTCAAATTCGGGCAACGGGGCCGGAAGTAACGAACATCCAGTTTGAATATAATGAAAATGCTCAACGTGGGAGCCCGCAACAATGCAGACCGTACTTGTACTTGAAGACCATCCAGAAACCCGAGAGTGGCTGAGTAGCATCATCAGCCAGGCATTCAAGGAAGTGGATATCGCCGAGGCCTCGAGCCAGGCCCAGGCACGCAACCTGATCGGCGAGAAAAAATTCGACCTGGCCCTGATCGACCTCAACCTGCCGGACGGCAACGGCGTGGACATCATCCGCGAACTCAACAAGGTCTCCCCGGACACTTACTGCGTGGTCGCCACCATCTTCGACGACGACGACTACCTGTTCCCGGCCCTGGAAGCCGGCGCCCAGGGCTACCTGCTGAAGGAGCAGACCACGGATGAATTTATTCAGAGCCTGCAGGGCATCATCAAGGGTGAGCCGCCGATTTCACCGAGTATCGCCCGCAAGATGATTCAGCATTTCCACAGCGGTGGCCCGGCAGACGAAGAAGAAAAACCCGAGCTGTCGAGCCGCGAAAAGGAAATCCTCGGCGCCATCGCCAAGGGCCTGAGTCGTAATGAGGCCGCCGAAGTGCTGGGCATTACCTCCAACACCGTAGCCAGCCATCTGAAAAGTATTTACGGCAAACTCAACGTGTCGAACCGCGCCCAGGCGACACTCGAAGCCCTGCGCCTGGGCCTGGTCAAACCCTGACCCGGCACAGCGTCGCCCGGACCCGGTTACAGGAACTTGTGTTTGGGAATTTTGAAGTATCTGACCTGGCCGGACTTGCCAAAGACCTTGATGCCCCGGATCACCGGCGCATTGCCCAGGCAGAACTCTTCCATCGGTTTGTTATCGACAATCATTGATCCGCCGCGAAACACCGTCACCACGGCGGATATTCGATGCCCGCACTTGCCGTCGAAATGGGTATTGAACAACCAGGGCTTGAGCACCAGTGTGTAGATATTGCTGCTCAACTGGCATGACAGCTCCACCTGTCCGGTTGCGGTCATGGACTTCGCCGCATCGATCTTCACCCAGCTCCAGGGATTATAAGTGCCCTGCTCGGCGGAAAACGGAAAGGTTTCCCCTTCCTTGTCCCACTTCACCTGATTACCGATCTTAAGTTCGTCATTCTCGACATCGCATTTGACGCTGATCACCGGGTAAGCCCTTTCCTGAGCCCATACAGACTGCGGCCCGATCATTAGCATCCCCATACTCAATAGAAACCACGCACGCATTTTCATCAGTACTCCATTGTTCATCAATCGGGGGGAACACCATCAACTCGCGGTGAGTTCGTTATTTAATGCTTCTTATAATGACCTACGCCGTTTTATGTCAATATTTTTACACTGTAACAGGCGGTACACCCCTGTGTGCGATGGGTCCCGGCTTGCACTCGTGGGCTGACCCCGGATAATACCCAGTCCATTCATCAGTCAGTGATTATGAACCGCAAAGCCAATCAGCAGGCACTCGCCGATATCGAACAGCAGCTCGATCACTGCATGCTCAGCGATGCGCGGGCAATGATCGGCAAACTGAAAAGCATCCGGCGTGCCCTGCGTGACAACAAACCGGTCGATAACATGCTCGCTGCACTGCAAACCCGCTGCCAGAAATCCGTACACCGGGTCGAGCAGCGCCAGACCGTACTACCCGTCATCGATTACCCGGATGCGCTACCGGTCAGCCAGAAGAAAGACGAGTTACTGGAGACCATCAATAAACACCAGGTGGTGATCGTCTGTGGTGAAACCGGTTCCGGTAAAACCACCCAGTTGCCCAAGATGTGTCTGCAACTGGGCCTCGGTGCGCGTGGCATGATCGGCCATACCCAGCCTCGCCGCCTGGCCGCCAGCTCGGTGGCGCAACGTATCGCCGAAGAACTGAACACCGAACTCGGTGGCCTGATCGGCTACAAGGTGCGCTTCAACGATCAGCTCGGCGACCGTAGCCAGGTGAAACTGATGACCGACGGCATCCTGCTGGCGGAGATACACCATGATCCTTATCTCAATCAGTATCAGGCGTTGATCATCGACGAAGCGCACGAACGCAGCCTGAACATCGACTTCCTGCTCGGCTACCTGAAACGTCTGTTACCGAAACGCCCGGACCTGAAACTGATCATCACCTCCGCCACCATCGATCCGCAGCGTTTTGCCGGTCATTTCGACGCCGCACCCATCATCGAAGTGTCCGGTCGTACCTATCCGGTGGAAGTGCGTTACCGACCCTTGCTCAGTGACGACGAAGAACAGCATGAACGCGATTTACAGCAGGGCATTCTGGACGCGGTCGACGAACTGAGCCGGCTCGGTCGTGAAGATATCCTGGTGTTTCTCAGCGGTGAACGGGACATACGCGAAACCGCCGAAGCCCTGCACAAAAGACAACTGCCGAACACGGAAATTCTGCCGCTGCTGGCGCGACTGTCCGCCGCGGAGCAGCAGAAAATTTTCAGGCCCAGCGGCCAGCGGCGCATCGTACTGGCCACCAATATTGCCGAGACTTCGCTCACCGTACCGGGCATCAAGTATGTCATCGACTCGGGAGAAGCACGCATCTCACGTTATTCATGGCGTAGCAAAATGCAGCGCCTGCCGATCGAAAAAATTTCCCAGGCCTCGGCGAATCAACGCAAGGGACGTTGCGGCCGGGTCAGTGCCGGTGTCTGCATCCGGCTCTATTCGGAAGACGATTTCGAACAGCGCGCCGAGTTCACCGAACCTGAAATCCAGCGCACCAACCTGGCCTCGGTCATCCTGCAAATGGAAAACATGGCGCTGGGTCATGTCGAAGCCTTTCCCTTTGTCGAACCGCCGGACTCCCGGCTGGTCAGTGACGGCTACAAATTGCTGGAAGAACTGGGCGCCATCGATCAACGCAACCGACTCACGGATATCGGTCGCAAGCTGGCCCAGTTACCCATCGATCCACGCATGGGTCGCATGTTGCTGGAAGCGGAACGCGAGAACGTTCTCGGCGAAGTGCTGATCATTGCTTCCGCACTGGCGGTACAGGATGTACGTGATCGCCCCATGGATCGGCAGCAGGCCGCGGACGATGCACACCGCAGTTTTAGCGATCAACGTTCCGATTTCATCAGTTACCTGAACATCTGGCATCGCTATCATCAACAGAGCGAAGCCCTGTCCGGTAACAAATTACGCCAGTGGTGCAAACAGCAGTTCATTTCCTGGCTGCGCATGCGCGAGTGGCGCGACACCCATCGCCAGATCAAACAGATGCTGGATCAGCTCAAACTGCGCATGAACGCTTACCGACTGGATCAGCCGCTCAACTATGCCGGTGTTCATCGCGCATTACTCAGCGGCCTGCTCAGTCATATCGGCATGCGTGACGAAGACCGCAGTTACCTGGGTTGCCGCAACCGGCGCTTCAACATCTTTCCCGGATCAACCCTGTTCAGCAGTGCGCCGAAGTGGGTGATGGCGGGTGAAATCGTCGAAACTTCACGTGTTTATGCGCGCAACCTGGCGCGCATCGATGTGCAGTGGATCGAAGACAAAGCGCAGCACCTGCTCAAACGTAGTTACAGCAACGAGCACTGGGAAAAACGCGCGCAACAGGTGGCTGCTTTCGAACGCACTACCCTGTTCGGCCTGGTCATCAATCCGCGTCGTAAGGTGAACTATGGTCCCATCGATCCGCCCCGGGCGCGGGAATGCTTCATTCGATCCGCACTGGTCAACGGCGACTTCGATTGCAAGGCGGATTTCTTCACCCATAACCAGGCTTTGATTCACGACCTTGAAAACCTGGAAGCCAAATCCCGGCGTCAGGATATCCTGGTCGACGAGCAGACCCTGTTCGAGTTTTACGATCAGCATATCCCGGACGACATGTACAGCGGCGCCCAGTTCAACAAATGGCTGAAACGCCAGTCTCCTGAACAACAGGCAGCACTCAAACTGCAACGGGAACAACTGATGCAGCACGACGCCGCCGAGATTACCGCCAGCCAGTTTCCTGATCAGCTCACCATCAACGACGTGCGCTATCCGCTGGAATATCATTTCGACCCCAGCCACCGTCGCGACGGTATCACGCTGATCACGCCGGTGGTCGGCCTGCAGGGCATCAGTGCCGCACGTTGCGAATGGCTGGTGCCCGGTATGTTGCTGGAAAAAATCACCCAGCTGATTCGTTCGCTACCGAAACAGCTGCGACGTCATTTCGTGCCGGCGCCGGATTTTGCACGCGCCTGCTTCGAAGCCCTCGAGGTACAGGATCTACCGCTCACCTCCGCTCTGTCGATACAACTGAAATCCATGACCGGCATCGACATCCCTTACGACAGCTGGCAGCCGGAACGGCTGGAAGCCCATCTGTTCATGCATTTTCGGGTGGTCGCCAACGACGGTGAACGACTCGCGGAAGGTCGCGACCTGGCTCAGCTCAAGGACCAGTTTCGCGATTACCAGGATGCTACACCGGCGACGAACACCGCTCCCTCGATCGAGCGGGATCAGGTCGATGCGGATATTCTCGAACAGATCCCCGAGGCCATCGAACAGGTTAGCCAGGGTGTCACCCTGAAGATGTACCCGGCTCTGGCCCGCGAAGGACGCCAGGTCGCATTGCGTTGTTTCAATAACCAGAGCGAAGCACAGGCCAGCCATCGCCTGGGGCTGCGTCAGCTGTTCATCAATGCACTACCGGAACAGATTCGCTACCTGCGCGGGAAACTGCCGGGCATTCAACAGCTGTGTCTGCAATACAACAGCATCGGCAGCTGTGAGCAGCTTAAACAGGACATTGTCGATGTCACCATCGATCACCTGTTCTGCAGCGAGCCGGTCGGTCGTCGCGCCGACTTCGACCAGCGCCTGGATCAGTATCGAGATCAGCTGGTGGACGCCGCCGGCGATTACTGCAACCTTCTGGCCGAGATACTCAAGCCTTATCAGCAAATCCGTAAACAGCTGAAAAATCCGCCGCTGACCTGGCTGGATGCACTGGCTGACATCCAGCGCCAGCTACAGCATCTGCTGGGTGAGCACTTCCTCCTCGATACGCCCCACGCCTGGCTGGAACAGTTTCCACGTTATCTGGGTGCGGTGCTGAAACGCCTGGAAAAACTGCAGGATAACCCGGATCGTGACCGCAAACATCGCCTGCACATCGATCAGCTCTGGCAGCAATATGAAACGCGTCGGCAATTGCTCGAGCGTCAGGGATTGCATTCCGAACAACTCGATCATTACCGCTGGATGCTGGAGGAGTACCGCGTATCCCTGTTCGCCCAGGAGATGAAAACCCGCTTCCCGGTTTCGGAGAAGCGCCTCAAAACGCTCTGGCAGGACATCAGCGATATCTAATAAGCTCATGAATTAACGCGGATTTTTTAGCAAAACTCGGTGAGCTTGCTACACTCATTGAGATAATACTAATTCGTCCGGTGTCCATGCGCGCTAACTCTCTGATTTATCGTCATCTGTTACTCAGCCTGTTATTGCTGCTGGTCACTCAACCGGCGCTGGCTGCGCGCATCGAAGAACAGTTACCCAACGGTCTTTATGTCACCGCCGATTATCGCCCCGGTTCGACCGGTCGCCCGGCCATTCTCCTGTTGCACGGTTTCCTGACCGTGCATGACTTCAGTCTGATTCAGAAGATTGCCGACGAGCTCGGTGATAACGACTACACCGTGCTCGCGCCTACCCTGTCGCTGGGTATCAGTGAACGTCGCCAGACACTGGCCTGCGATGCCCTGCACCTGCACGCGCTGGAAGACGACATGAAGGAACTCGAGTGGTGGACGCGCTGGCTGATCGACAAGGGCCACCAGAACATTATCCTGATCGGCCATTCAAGCGGTTCTTTGCAGCTGGTCAAGCTGGCTAATCTGGACAGCTTCCCGCAGATCAGTCGCATGATCGGTATCAGCATGATCCCCCAGGAAGGCACCAATATCCTGAAGTTCGAACAATCGATCAAGCAGGCGCAGGCTATGCTGGACAACGGTAACAACGGCATCGGCAAATTCACCGTTGCTTACTGCGAAGACAATTATCGTTCGCCGGCACGCCAGTTCCTGTCTTACGTCGACCTCCAGGGTACGGCACTGATCAAGGATCTAAAGCGTGACACATTGAATACCACGGTAATCCTGGGCAGCGAAGATGTTGATGCCAACCCGGAGTGGTTTCAAACCCTTCAGTCGCTGGGACTGGACGTGATCGTCATCAATGGAGCTAATCACTTTTTTAACCGAGGACACGAGTTTGAGCTTTTTGAGAGCCTGATCGATACATTAGAAGAAGAGTAATACTGACCCATGAATCAGTTACACCTCAGGCACTACATTTATATTTTTGTAGCTCTGTCGGCATTCCTGTTTATTATCTTCGGCGCCTCGGTGCACCGCAGCCTGCATAAGCTGGACAGCGAAATTTACCAGAGCAGCATCAATGCGGCACAACTCGAATTCAAGCAGTCCATCGATGTCATCAAGCAGCGAGTCGATACGGTTGCCGCAGACATTGCAGGCTGGGACGAAATCTATCAGCAGTTACACAACCCCAACTACTATGACTACTGGAAGGAAAACCGTCTGCATGGCGCCAATCTGCCGCAGTTCATCGAATCGATCGAAATCTATAACTCGCAACGCATTGCCCTTTCCGATCTGCAGGACCGGGTATTGCCCAGGGAATTCGAAGATGTGGACCGCTACTTCCAGTACCTTAACAGGCATGTTTACTACGTACGCCTGTATCCGATCATGGCGCGCAACAACAAGAGCCAGATCGCAGGATACATCGGCATTTATGTCGACCTGTTAAAAGCACTACCGCGTCTGGGTCAGTTTACTTTCGTCGACCACACCAGCCTGACCACGCCACCCGATCTGCCCAACTGGGTATTTACCGAAGGCCTGGGCGACTATATTCAGTTTCAACCGCGCTCCAACCCCTCTTTCAATAACATGCGCGAACTGGTGTATTCGACGCTGGAGTTCGGTGCGTTTATGGTGATTGCGTTCCTGATTGCGCTGTATGCCATGATCAAACTGATCATCACCAATCCGGTGCTGGAGCTCAGTAACTATGTCGATAAACTAAAACTGGGAAAGCCTGATCGAATTCCTCTGCGTCGCCTGCCCATATTCGAACTGGATAATCTGCGCCACTCTCTGGAGGTCTATCAGAACGAACTGGAAACTGCATACCGCAGCCTGGACATCAAGAATGACGAGTTGTGGAAGCTGGCGCATCATGATCCGCTGACCGGTATCGCCAATCGCCGCGCTTTCGACAAGGACTGGAAAAGCCACCTGGCTATCGCCGCAGACAAACGCATCAGCATCTCACTGATGCTCATCGACTGCGATCATTTCAAGGCCATCAACGACACTTACGGTCATGACGTGGGGGATAACCTGATTCGCAGCCTGTCACGGTTGTTGCAGGATTCGATTCGTGAAGGCGATCGCCTGTATCGCATCGGCGGTGACGAATTCGTTACCGTGCTCTGGGATACCAGCGAAAAATCCGCAGAACAGATCGCCGAGCGTTGCCTGAAGAACATTCGCAACCAGCGCTTTGCCGATCTCGGCATCAAGGAGCCGATCTCCATCAGTATCGGCATTTCACACAAAAATGCCTCCACGGATAATCACATGGAAGCGCTGCCCCGGCAGGCGGATATTGCCATGTACCATGCCAAGAAAGCCGGCTCACGCAAGATCGTCCACTACGAAGCCTCACTGGAAAAGAAGATTGCGCCTCTGGTATCCAATCGCATCCTCGACGCGGTTATCAAGGCAGCGGAAACCGGCCGTGGCATCACCATGCATTATCAGCCTATCATCAATTCCGAGACCACCGGCATCGATTATTTCGAAGCCCTGATTCGAATCGAAGACCAGCACGGACTACTCAGCCCAGGCGATATTTTTCCGGTGGTGGAACGCCTGTCCCTGGAAGCTGAACTGGATATCGCCATCATTAACCGGGTTACCGAAGACATGAAGTCGGGCCGCTTCCCGGAGCACACCGGAGTATCGATCAACCTGTCCTCTATGGCACTGACTTTGCCTGACCTGGCCGATCATCTGCGCGATCTGGAAAAATTCAACGATCGATATTATTGCGTGCTGGAAGTCACCGAAACCACCCTGATCAGCAATATCAATTCAGCCTCGCTCAAACTCAGCGACCTGCGCAGCAGGGGTTTCAAGATCGCGCTGGACGATTTTGGCAGCGGCTATTCTTCGATTCGCTACCTGGCCAGCATGCCAATCGACATCGTCAAGTTCGATATCAGCATGATTCGCCAGCTGGCTGAGGAAGGCCCGGAATCGGTAATCAGCGGAACAGCACAGGTGATTCTCAATTCCGGCTACCGGCTGGTTGCCGAGGGCATCGAGACCGATCAAGTCCGCGATATGGTCATATCCATGGGGGCCTCGCATTTACAGGGTTATCTGATCAGCCCGCCACTGTCGGTGGACCAGCTTGACAGCTTTCGTTACGAATACAAACAGGCGGAATGACGGCTATCATCCGCACTGTTTTTCACATCAGGTTTGACATGCTCTGCATGATGTTTAATATCTGTAGGCACACTATAAGAGCATCCTCAGGATGCCGTCATCACTTCCCATCAGCGTCGTCAAATACGAGACAGGAATGAACCCGGCTAACATTTCACGACTGCTTTTGTGCCTGTTTTTCTTTGCCTCCGGCACTCTGGCTGAGGATGGCGAGGCACTGTACGAGGCGCATTGCGCAATTTGCCATGGCGCCGACGGCACCGGCGGCGTGGGCGTGCCCCTGGCCATGCCCGACTTCCTCCGGCAGAGCTCTGATCGCTATCTCAGACACACCATCCGCGAAGGCCGACCCGGTCGCATCATGCCCGCGTTTAACCATCTCAGCGACGCGCAGATCGACAGCATCGTGCACTACATCCGCCACTGGGCACCCGATATCGAGGCACCGCGCTGGTCACAAGCGCCGGTCACGGGCGATTCACTGAAGGGCCAGCAACTGTATACACAGCATTGTCAGGTCTGCCACGGCAAACAGGGCCGCGGTGGCAAGGGTACCGGGGTGATGTTTTCCCGCAAGAAAGACCTGCCCATCATGGCCCCGGCCATTGGCAATCCGGGTTTTCTACACGCCGCCAGCGACCAGATGATTCGTAACATCATCGTCAACGGCCGACCGGGAACGCCCATGCAGGCGGCTGCCAGCCTGGGCCTCGATGACAGCGACGTCAATCACCTGGTCAGTTACATTCGCAGCCTGCAGGACAGACCGGAAGATCACAGCATGGATGTATCGAAGGAACCGGCGGCACTGATTTATGAATCGGATTACAGTTTCGAAGAAACCATCGCTAACGTAAAACGCGCCGCCAAAGGCATGAACTTTCGCCTGATTCGTGATCAACCGCTGGATCAGGGCCTGGTGAAACACGGCCAGGAAAGTCGCCACCACATGATGGTGTATTTCTGCAATTTTGAGTTTCTTTATCAGGCCCTGGCGATCGATCCACGAGCCGGACTGTTTCTACCCTGCCGGGTCACCGTGGTTGAACAGGACGGCAAGGTCAAGGTGATGAGCATCAATCCGAAGCGACTGAGTCGTTTGTTCAATAATAACCAGCTCGATCATGCCTGCGATGAAATGTATCGTCTCTATTCATCAATTCTGGAGGAGGCCACACTTTGATGCTACGTCGCGCTCTTGTTTCATTCACACTGATCGGCATGCTGCTGCTCGGCGAGGCCTATGCACTGGTGACCGACCAGATGATTATGACACGTAGTGATCAGGGCTTTCCGGAAACCATGACCAGTTTACAGCTGGCGATTCGCAAACAGGGCTATACATTGTCGCGCGTACAACGGGTCGATATCGGTCTGACTTCGAGCGGCTACCAGACAGATAAATATCGCGTGGTCTTCTTTGGCAAAACCGATGAAATCCATGAACTCACCCGAAAACACCCGGAACTGATCCCCTATTTACCGTTGAAAATCGCGATTTTCGCCGAAGGTGATCACACCATCATGGTGACAACCAATCCCCTGGTGTTCGCCGATATGTACCCCGACCAGGATCTGAAACCGCTGTTTCAACGCTGGCAAAAAGATGTGATAAACATCCTCAATTCCGTGCATTTTTCAGAATGACCGCTATTATTAGCAGAATACACTGAATTTGACGCAGCTTCCGTTTAACAAGTAACTATAAAAAATCGGTATGAGTAATAGTTCCGGAAAAGAACAGCGCAGGCATCTGCGTATCGGTCTGGTTGTCGACATCGAACTCACCCTGCCCGACCAGAACACATTGGTAGTACGTACCCGCAACATTAGTGATGGCGGGCTGTTTCTAATCCTTGACGAGATTGAACTGCCACCGGTGGGCACCGAAGTCATGGTTCGCCTCAAGGATCAGCTCGGTGACGGTGAAACACCGCCACTGAATCGCGCAACCGTGGTACGTCATGAACCGGACGGTATCGGTCTCGCGTTCATTGAGTAATTCAATACTTTCACACTGACTCACGTATCATTCCAGTATCTCCGTGACTCATCACGTCCGGGTTCTTTCGGTCCGACATATTTCCCTGAATAACAAAATCGCTGTACCCCGTGGTGCGCCTGTGGTTAAGATTCGCTGCAGGACATGCTGAACCCGATCGTCGTAGCTCTGGTCAGTATGACATATTCATGATCATCCAGGAGGAGACCGGCATGACCCGTCATCGTCATTTCATGTTACTGACCTTGCTGACCCTGAGCAGTGTCAACCTTGCTGAAGCGGAACCGAAAAACGCCGTCAAGATTACCCCACTGGGCAGTCATCCCGGTGAATTCTGCAGCCGCGATCGTGCACTGATACTGGAAGATCCAAATGGTACGCGCATCCTGTACGATGCCGGTCGCACCGTTGCCGGCGCCGATGATAGCCGACTGGGCAAGATCGATATTGTACTGGTCAGTCATGTCCATGGTGATCACATGGGCAACCAGCATATTGCCAAAACCGGTGCCGGTAGCTGTGCTCAACCGGAAACGCCGATCAATGATGCGCCCCTGTCGAATAGCGTAAAAATTGCCGTAGCCAAACAGGCGTTGATGATCACCGGCAGCGAAATGGCTCGCATGTTCGCCGCCAAGATGAAAGCGGCCGGCGGTCGGCCGGAAGACTCGCAACTGGTTCGCTTTGGCGCCATGAAACATGTCAAAGGCATTGGCATCACAACCGTACCAGCCGTACACAGCAACGGTCTGGGTGCGGAGTTCATCGGCGGCGAGCTGGGTGAATCCATGCAGCAGGCCGGTCTGACCGCTTATGTCGGACCACCGACCGGTTATGTCATCAAGTTCAGCAACGGACTGGTGGTTTATCTGTCCGGCGATACCGGCATCACCGCTGAACAGCAAATGGTCGTCGGCAAACACTATGCAGCCAAACTGGCGGTAATGAACATTGGCGACACTTATACCACGGGCCCGACCGAGGCCGCCTACGTCATCAATCAGATGATCAAGCCCAATGCCGTCATTGCATCACATGCCAATGAAGCAGCAACCCGAAACGGCAAGGTACTGGAAGGCACGCGTACGCGCACCTTTATCGACGCGACACACGTGCCGGTTTACCTGCCGCTAAGTGATCGCACTATGTCGTTCTCCAGCACCGGCCACTGTGTCGAAGGCTGTAAATAAACGCAACGCACCTGAATGAAGACTCTTCGCCTGCTACTCGGGGACCAGCTTAGCCACAGCATCAGTTCATTGCGCGACATCGACTGCAAGCAGGATATCGTACTCATGGTCGAGGTGCAGGATGAAGCCTGCTATGTACCTCATCATAAACAGAAACTGGTGTTTATTCTGTCAGCTATGCGTCACTTCGCTGCAGAACTTGAAAAGAAACATATTCATGTCGACTATGTCGAACTCGACGATCCGCATAACAGCGGATCGTTCAGTGGTGAATTGAAACGCGCTATCACTCGTCACAGAGTGGATCGTGTAATCGTCACTGAGGCAGGCGAATGGCGCGTCCAGCAAATGATTGAACAATGGCAGGAAACCCTCCCCGTCGATCTGCATATTCGTCCCGATGATCGCTCCCTGTGTTCCCGGGAGGCTTTTGCCGCCTGGGCAGAAGGACGCAAGACATTGCGCATGGAATATTTTTATCGTGACATGCGCCGCAAAACCGGCTGGCTGATGCAGGACGACCAACCCGAAGGCAAACGCTGGAATTTCGATAGCAATAATCGCAAAACACTTCCTGCGGGACAGATATTACCGGAACCCATACGCTTTCAAATCGATGCCACCACCCAACAGGTGATGACACTGGTCGAAGACCGGTTTGCCGATCATTTCGGTGACCTGGAATGTTTCAACTGGGGCGTCACTCGACGCCAGGCACTACATGCCCTGCGTCATTTCGTTGAATACTCCCTCCCCGGTTTCGGCGACTACCAGGACGCCATGCAAAGCAATGCTGATTTTGTTTTTCATTCCCTACTATCCCCCTATTTGAATATCGGGCTGCTATCTATCGAAGAAACTTGTACAGCGGCGCTACAAGCGTATCAGGAAAAATCCGCACCGCTGGCGGCAGTGGAGGGCTTCATTCGACAGATTATTGGCTGGCGGGAATTCGTACGCGGCATTTACTGGTTAAAGATGCCGGACTACGCGCAGAGTAATTTTTTCGATGCCCGAAGGACCCTGCCCCGTTTTTACTGGGACGGTGACACGCAGATGAATTGCCTGCACCAGGTAATTACTGCGACCCAACGCAATGCTTATGCACATCACATACAGCGATTGATGATCACCGGCAATTTTGCATTGCTGGCCGGCATCAGTCCTGCCGAAGTCGAACGCTGGTATTTGCTGGTCTATGCCGATGCTTTCGAATGGGTGGAGCTACCCAACACTCACGGCATGACGCTGTTTGCTGATGGCGGCCTGCTCGGTTCCAAACCTTATGCCGCATCCGGCGCCTATATCAATCGCATGTCGGATTACTGCAAACAGTGTTATTACAAGGCAAAACTCAAAACCGGCGAACAGGCCTGTCCGTTTAATTTTCTATACTGGGATTTTCTCATGCGCAACCAGGACAAACTGACGCACAACCCACGACTTGCCATGCCCTATAAGAACCTGTCTCGAATGGATGAGCAACAACGACGCCAGGTGCGCGAGGATGCAAAAAGATTTCTTGATGCGCTCACTCCCTGAAACAGCGCTATTGATCGCCCAGCTATATCCTCACCAGCTTCATGACCGGTTCATTCAATGCAACATCATCATTGAAACCGGACACCAGCAATGTCTGCTGACCGGATGAAGCCAGCTCACCACGATTAGACAGGTCTTTACACAGCTTATGCCAGTCATGGGTGATTTTTTCAGACAGATGAAATGGAATCACACCCCAGTGCAATGCCATACGGCGGGTAATGCGCACATCGGAACACACGCCGATCAACGGTGCGGTGGGTCGAAATGCCGACAGTATCCGGGTTGTGGTGCCGCTACTGGTAGGCACCACGATACTGCGCAGCTGTAACTGCTCGGCCAGTGATTTCACCGCATAAGCAATCGCTTTTCTTTCGCCCATAACATCGGCAGTTTCATATCCTTCCAGGTCCTCACCGAATTCACCCCGACCGCGCTGATAATATTCAATTTCCTTGAGCACATCGTTCATGGTGTTTACCGCTTCCACAGGGTATTGACCAGCTGCCGTTTCCGCAGACAGCATGACCGCATCGGCACTGGACATGGCAGCATTCGCCACATCACCGACTTCTGCACGTGTCGGTTTGGAACTGACAATCATGGATTCGAGCATCTGTGTTGCAACAATCACCGGCTTTTGCATGGCACGTGCACGATTGATAAGATCTTTCTGGATCAGCGGCACCTGTTGCGCCGGCAACTCAATACCCAGATCGCCACGTGCAATCATGATGCCGTAGGATTCGGCAAGAATATCGCTGATGTTGTCTATCGCTTCAGGCTTTTCAATCTTGGCAATGACCGGAATATCCGCAGACTGCTTTTCGACAAACCGCTTCACTTTTTTAATATCGGATGCATAGCGCACAAAACTCAGCGCGATCAGGTCAACCTGCTGCTCGATAGCGAACAGTGTATCTTTCTTGTCCTTGGCAGTGAAACTTGCGGTCGAGATTCGCGTATCCGGCAGGTTCATTCCCTTGTGATTGGACAGTGTTCCGCCATAAACAACTTTACAGAATACCTTCCGGCCTTTTACGTTTTCAACGACCAGTTCCAACTTGCCATCGTCGAGCAGAATACGGTCGCCTTCAGTCGCGTCCTTGTACAATTGTTTGTACTGAGACACGATCAATCCCGGCTGACCCACTTCATCCTCGCAGGAAATGATCACCTGTTCGTCACGTTGCAGACGAATAGCACCGTCACTAAATTTACCCACGCGAATTTTTGGCCCGCAAAGGTCGGCCAGAATTGCGATATGGCGATCCGCCTGTCTGGCCAGCTTGCGTACCCGCCTGATCAACTGGGCATGGTCATCGTGAGTGCCATGGGACATGTTGACCCGAAACACATCGACGCCCGCGTCGATCAGTGCGCGAATCATGGTTTCAGACGAGGATGCCGGCCCGAGCGTAGAAATGATTTTGGTGCGACGCCATTGATGGGCGGGCCTGGATCGGGGCTTTGGTTTTTTCATCGATGCAGTCTACCAGCGGTTACCCCCCGGTTGTGCTTCGCGAGGGTCATTATTACAGTGATTGCTTATATATTAATGCTATTCGGGAAAATATGACAGGGATCGATAAATAGATACTTACTGAATGGACCAGTACCGGGCCTGAGCCGGAATCGGCGTCAGGACTCGGACCGGATTTGCGACTGCTCATTGGATGAGCTGCGCTGTGTATGATGTTTAACCCACAAACTGTTGACAGTTAATATGGCCACAACCAGGGCCACAACAAGCAAACTGTATTTAGCGCTCATAACCAAGCTCCCTTTACAATTTTACTGCTTGCCCAAAATTCGATGCTTCATTGCATCGGGACTTTATTCAACCCGGGTAAATGATAATCTCTTCAGTGTTTGATAAAGCCGACTGATTCACAGTTATAGTTATGGTCCAGGACCATTCAACCGGGGACCACATTCTAGCGCCGAGTCGATAAAAAATTAATAGCCTGAGTAAAAAATATTCACTCCAGCCAACGCCGGCTACCGGCTGGAAATGCGTGCTCCAATGCCCATTATCCGTAACTCGAGGCAATTTGTTCTTGGTAAATATAAGATATTCATACTATGCTTACGCCAAAATAGATAAACCGATCAACCCGAATGGTTGATGACACAGGCGACTTTGCATGTCTTTATACTGGCGTAAGCACCCGGATCTACAAACCGTCGAACTCCCTCAAACCATCATGCGTCCATTCTGGCACCCCGAAGCCCTGCAACTGGATGATCACAAATTCTGTATGCCTTTAAACATTCAACGGCCGGTCATTTCCGCCATGCTGGTGCTGATCGTTTCCCTGGTACTGATGATTGCGGCCGGTTTCACCCTCTACGAGATTTATCTCGCTTATAAACCCACGGGCATTCTGAGCGAACAATATTATTCGGGACTGGGGGTAGGCGCAGCGCTGTTACTGCTCGCTTTACTTGGCCTGTATTTCTTTGCTCGCATCAACCAGTCTCGCCATATCTGCTTCGACCGCCAGCAACACTGCATCCAGTTCACCACCCTGGGGCTCTTGCCGCGGCTGCAGGAACTTTCCTACGATGATCTTCAGGGACTGATTCTGCATCGCAAAAGTCTGTTCGGACAACGCCTGTCGATTCTTGCCCTGCAATGTCAACGGGACAACCGAACCATACCTCTCGCCAGCACCCGGGAGAATCCGCAGACGCTGGCTGGTTTCTGGTCTTTTCTCGTACAGTATATGAAACTCAATGCGCCGCTACCGGACGTACCGGCGCTACATGATTATCCGAATACAACACCCGGCGTGTTACACCACAACACCATCGACTACAGCTAGTTGATTGCGATTTAACCGGACGGTCGATCGGAACGCTGATTTATTTCTTGCAGGTAGACAGGAATTTCGCAGACGCACTATTGCAGGGGTTGGCTGAAAACTTGTTCGGTTCCGAGCTGCCGGCATCTGGTTTTTCTTCGTCAGCCGAAGACACCGGCTCATCCACCCTGGCACTCTGCTGCGGCTGCTCGTACTCTTCACTGTAAACCGGTGGCGGCGGTTCGACAATTCTTACTGATTCGCCCTGATTGATCAGGGGTTTTGCTTCGGCTTCGGCAACCTCTTTTTCCTGCCGTGCCCGCTCGGCATCGATGCGTGCCTGTTCCGCCTGTTGTCTTGCCAGCCGTTCCCGCTCACGGGCTTTAGCAGCCACCAGCTCGGCTTTGCGTGCCTGTTCTCTGGCGCGTTGAATTTCTTCAGCAGTACGCCGCTCCTGCTGCATCATAAGTTCGGCCGCCTGACGTTCCGCTTCCCGCATTTCCTGCTGCGCCCTGGCGGAAGCCAGCGCTGCATCGCGTTCTCGTTCCAGTGCCCGATTCATGGCCACAGCCGCATCACGTTCTTTTTGCAGAGCTTCCAGGCGCACCGCTTCGAGTGCTTTCTGCTTTTCCAGTTCGGCATTGACGGCATCCACCGATGGTGTCGGATTCGGTGCAGGTGCAGTCGGCTGACTACCCGCAGTCCAGGGGTTTTTGTAAAACATGAAATAGCCGGCCGCAAATACCAGCAGCGTGGTCAGAAACATGCCGATAGCGACACCCAGGATCAGATAGCTGTTGGATTTCTTTTCTTTATCGTTGTACTGAACAACGGGATACAGGCTTTCGTAGTAAGCGGCGTCCCGACGCGTGGCACGTGGGTAGTCCGGCCCTTCATCAGGTGTTGCGTGGTCATAATGTGGTTCCCGGGCGACGAAATCAAAATCCTCCGCATCCCGCTCTCCGCTGACGGGCTCGCTCTGCTGTGCTGTTGCTTTCTGTGCATCCGCGGACACCTGAGCCGAATCGTCCTCGACATCGTGTACCGCATTGCGATGTTCCGTCGACTCGTCCTCTGCCGATACGGGTGCAGAATCGGTTGCGGACGATGGCTCCTGTTCCGTCATCCGATCATCATCACTGGAAAGTGGCGCGGTCTCTTCGCTCTGGTGCGTCGTTTCCTGCTCCATCTCCGTTGTGATCTGGTGATGAGCAGAATGGACCGACGGGTCAGGCTCATGATACCGGGAAGCGGCATCGGCAAAAGCTTCGGGCGGATTTCTATCGACAGATGCCGATATATTCGCCGCGACATTTGGCGGAATATTTTTTAATGACGGTGCTACACCATTGGCCAGCTGTTCCCGGACCACGTCTTCGATAAGCCGCGCATCGATGGTTTTTACCTGTTCAGCAAAAGCATATACCAGGGCCCTGTCACACAGCATATTGATCAGCCTCGGCGTACCGCCGCTATACCTGTACACGGCATCACAGGCTGACGGTGTGAAAATCTGCTGACGCGCACCCGCGATATCGAGACGATGATGGATATACGTGCAGGTTTCTTCGTGACTTAGCGAGTCCAGGTAATAATCCACCGAAATGCGCTGCGCAAATTGCGTCAGTTCCGGTTTGCGCAACATATCGCGCAAGCCCGGCTGACCGGCAAGAATAACCTGCAGTACCAGGTTTTTGTCTGCATTGACGTTTGACAACATGCGCAGCTCTTCGAGGCGATCTTCATCCATGTTCTGAGCTTCGTCGACAATGAGCACGGTATGTCGATTGGCGGCGTATTGCTGGATCAGAAAGTCGGTGAATTCACGATGCATCTGCGCCTTGCTTTTGCCTTCACTGGGTAAACCGAAGGCTTCCAGTACCCAGCTCAGCAAGTCGCCGAACGCTTTATGTGTATTGGAAATCATGCCGACAGTGACATCGTCGTTGATTTCATTGAGCAGATGTCGAATCAGGGTGGTTTTTCCGGCACCGATATCACCGCAAATCACACTGAATCCGGCCTTGTTCATCAACGCATACTGCAGCATGATCAGCGCACGCTGATGCTTTGAACTCAGGAACAGAAATTCAGGATCAGGTAACAGGGTAAACGGCTTTTCCTTCAGCCCGAAAAAGGATTCATACATGATTTAGAAACTCTCCACTGCTGAGACACTTTGCAGAACGATTCGATATCGATCAGGGTAGCTGCAAATACTTCTCCTCATCATCAACAGATCGCCAGACCTGTGGGATCAGGAAATGACCGGTGTGTCTCAAATCATTTTATAGTTTTAATAACCACTTATCAGGCTGCCGCAAAGCCGCGACATCAATGGTCCGGGCACCCTTATTGCAACAAAATATTGCTACATTGCCTAAATAATGAATTCGATGGCTCAAAAACGCAAGACAGCTGATCTATTCATTCCCTGCTCGGACAACGGCAATCAAGCCTGCGGCTGAGTCACTACCTGCCAGCGCTTCCAGTCGGTTTTGTTTTCAGCCACGTGGTGCAGGGCGGCCAGCACATGGCGATCGTAATGTATATCCGCCTGCTGCAACAGGATATCGATGACTTCCGGTATCGGACGACCGGGTCGATAGGCCCGCGAGCTGGCCAGCGCGACAAACGCATTAGCAACCGCTAATATCCTGGCTTCGAGCAGAATATCGTCGCCACCGATACCTTCGGGATAACCGGAACCGTCCAGACTCTCATTTTTCTGTGCAATGATCTCAACCACCGGGCCTTCGAATTCCAGCTGCTTGAGTATGTCGACGGCGAATTCGACATGACGCTTCAGCACCCGGTTTTCCGCTTCGGTCAAAGGCTCCATTTTGACCAGGATATCACGCGGCACAAACAGCTTACCGATATTCGCCAGTAATGCCGCCATTTGCAGACTGTTGATACGCTCCACCGACAGGCCGAGTGCATGGGCGATTCCAGTCGCCACTTCCCGGGTACGCTCCGAATGATTCTCGCAATGGGGATCATGTAGATCGACGGCTTTGACCAGTGTACTAATGATCCCTCGCGCCAGACGATCGCGCTTGTCCTGTGCTTCCTGCAAACGGCTGATATCGTGCAGCACATAGAGACGTGCATCACGATATTCGCCCTGCGCCAGGGTAACGGTAGATAGATGATAAGTACGCGACTGCTCGTCACCCAGCGGCAGCGCGATCGTACAGGGCAGACTGCCGGTATCGCGCTCGCATTGCAGGGCTCGCAACTGTTCGGCGACATCTGCACCCAGCACGCTGGACATGTTGTGCCGGACGACGTCGTCCAGTTCGACATCCAGTGCGCGGGTCAGTGAGTGATTGGCAAACACAAACTGTTGTTGTGCGTCGATCAGAAAAATATGTTCGTTGATATTATCCGACACTGCATTCAATAACGCGGTACGGGTTTCCAGGGCTTCGGTGATACGCTGCAGACGAACGCTTGTACTGTGGCGCCAGACAGCAACAAAACTGGCAGCCACAAAGAGCGTAACCAGCGAAAAAGTAATCAGCAGAAAACGTTGATGATCGTTGGATTCCCGCAGTGCTTCGTCGGCATCGATCTTCTGCATCAAAACCCAGCGAGTACGCGGAATCTGACGACTGGTGAGCAGCACTTCATGGCCCCGGTAATCCTGTTTCTGAGCGAAACCGCCGGGCGAAGCAAACGCATAATTCACCGCCAGCTCTGCAGAGCGTGGTACCTGATGAAACAGGGTAAAACCCTGGCTCAGAGGACTGAGATACTGCAGACTGTTTTCGGCGGCAGCAATCAATATTGTCTCGTCGCTCTGGGTATCCAGGTGTAGATTGTGCAACTCTCGATAAATACCCGGGCGTGGGTCGAACAGTGCAACCACTGCTCCCAGTGCGCGCGCCGACTGAATTTGTTGAATCGGATACACCGGCGCGATGAAACCGTACACCGGTACGCCGTCAACGGAGCTGAGATCGATCATTGCCATTTCGCCGTTATCGATCACCGCGTTTATTTGCGACTGGTAGTCGATGGCATCGCTACTCAAGCCGCGTGTCGACAACACTGGCGCACCTTTGTCATCGTAAATCGCCAGTCCCTGAATCGAGCTGGTATCCATCTGGGTGTTGATATCGACCTGGGATTTCGCTTCCATACCCAGACGGACAGCGGTTGCTCGAATCAGGTTTCTGACATGCGACTGTTGCGCCTGCAACACCATATCCTGTTCATCGGATACCATCTGATGTTGTGCAAGATAAAGCTGCAAACTTGGATTGATCGATAACTGTTCCAGTTCCCGGCGTTGCTGTTTCAATATCGCCTGCAACTGCCCGACCTTCATATCCGCCAGTATACCGACACGCGACTGCCAGTTCATCAGGTCGCGCTGGCGCTCCTTATCCGCATACTGAACAATCATCCAGACACTGATTACCACGAAGGCAAGCAGTAGAAACAAACCTGTTTTTATCGGGAACTGTCGAGCCAGCTTCATTATCTACGCCTGTTTAATTGGGCAGGTACATCCACCATCGCGTCTCGTTTACCGCATAGATCGGCACGTAATGCACGATATGCCGATGCGACACCACTTCTTCGATCTGATTATCCATGATCAGGATATCGCCTTTGACGTTAATGGCGAGTACCGCATGGGGAACTCGTAAATTGGTGTCCTGCAACACCACGATACGCATGGCACGCGTATCCAGGCCGAGTTCCTTCAGTGTTAGCATCTTGGTTATCGCGTAATCTTCGCAATCACCATTGTTGTAAAGAAATTGCCGGGGTGTGGCCCAGTAATCTTCGACACCGTAATTCTCGATATCCAGAATATATTGCTGCTGGTTGGCAAATTGATTGACTCGCCTGATCTGCTCGGCCACCGGCAGCGAGCGGATGCTGTCTATAAACGCATGCCAGTTGCGCACGTGACAGGAATCAAGATGACGTGTTTCGCAATTGCCTTCCGGAACGCGGTCCTTGATATGGCGCTGCAGTACCGATAACCACTGTGGAAACAGCTGCAGATTACTGCGTGCGGCCTCCTGATAACCGAACAGGCCGGCATTGGCGGTCACCGGAATCAGCAGCACCAGCAAAAACATTATGCCCCGATACCCCGAATGAATGATGTAATTCAGCAAGTGTGTTCCAGTAAAATATTGGGTCGACAGAAACTGGACGGTGCGACCCGATTGGCTATTCATTGCGCACCTTAGGGCCAGCTACAGCGACAGTCAAGGACATCGTTCAGCCCCGACGCAGCGCGCCGCCACGTTCTTGAAAAACAGGTCGATTACCTTCAATATCGACATAACTTTTTGCACTGCGTAATTGAGCAGCTTTAACTGAGGAAATCCAAATGACAACCCGCATGGCGAATAGCGCCCTGTTTCTGGCCTGCACTCTGGCCACCGGCGCTTACGCAGACCAGCCCACTGATCCGGAACAAATCTTTCAACAGGCCATGCAGCTACGTAGTGATGGTGAAATTTATCCGGCCATCGATTTGCTACAAAGCATCCTCGACCAGCAACCGGGGCTCCAGCGTGCTCGCCTGGAACTGGCAGTAGCGCATCATCGAGCCCGCCAGTTCGAACAGGCACGTGAGTTACTGACTCAGGTCTACAACGACCCGGCCACCCCGGAGTCCGTCAAACTGTCGATTACAGCCTACCTGGCCCAGTTGGGCAGTGACGAAAAGGCCACCCTCAAGGGCACCTCGACCACAATTTATGTGTCCGCCGGCCTGTTTACCGACTCCAACGTCAACCTGGGACCATCCCCGGAACTGGCCAATGTCACCGCGACTGAAACCGATGGTACCGGCATGACCGCCATGGCCAGTATGTCTCATTTAAATCGCGCCGCTAAGCCGCTGCGCATCGATGATCGTCCGGTCGATTTCGAGTGGCGCACCCAGGCCACCGCTTACGCCAAGACCTATTCGGGGAAAGAAAGCGACTTCAACGTCCATGTACTCAGCTTCTATACCGGACCGGCGCTGATCGATCAGCACAACTGGCGGGCGGCCATGAATTTCAGGATGGAGAAGGTCTATTTCGGCAACGATCCCTATTCGTTCAACGTCGGCATCAACCCCGCATTCTCACTGATGTTCAAGGACAACCTGGACCTGAATTTCGAAATCCTCAGCATGGTTCGTGAACACGATGATCCGGCCAACGAAGGCCTGGATGGCAGTGCCAATAGCTACACCCTGTCCGCGACCAGGTTCTTCGATGACCTGTCCATCGGTGTTGAAGCCGGTGTGCGCTATCACGATAACGGCGCAGATGCGGCCTACCTGCATGCCCAGGGCGCCGAACTTTTCCTGGCCGGTCAGATGCCGGCCTGGCAGCATGCGCGGGTTTACATGCAATTGAGCAGTCGCGATTATGATTACCGCAGTGCCGACCCGGCGACCCTGAACCCGCCACGTGACGAAACCGAAGCCCAGGCCATCCTTGGTGTCAGCCATACCTTTGCTTCCGGCGCGCTCAAGTCCTGGACGCTGAACAGCCAGTTAAGCTATACCGAAAATGACTCCAATGTGGCGATTTTCGAATACGACCGCACCCTGTTCGAAGTGAACATGCGCAGTTATTTCTAAACGCGACCCTGTTAAATAAATCGACAAATTCGCAAAAATCTGTCGATTTATTTAACATTGCAGATTCAGCCATCAGCCTTTGACCTGATCATGCTCAAAAGGCTGGAGGCGGAATTCTGCAATACCGGCGAACCTTTTTTAAGTTACTGATTTACAATTAAAAACACCCCGAAGCTTGAGACTGTCATAGAAACTTCAAAGGTTTCCACTCGTACGAGTGATTTAACTGCTCAGGGCTTGGGAATATAATCGGACACCTGATCAGATAACCGTTGGACAAAGTGCCAACCACACTGATCAACAGATTCATCGCATTGTTTTTATTAGATTTTCTATTGCGATGGAATGATACTTGAAG
>CBDULQ010000015.1:0-26431 GCA_965368115.1 uncultured Gammaproteobacteria bacterium
TTATAATGATGAGCGTTAACGATTCTGTTTGTATTTCGTGAATTCGGAAAATTCAATTAAAACAATTTGCGTATATTGGCGTTCATTCGCGGATTTCTGCATTTCGCAGTTCAGGTCTGTGGCGAACCTTTTTCTTCTGTTGTTCCCTGTCTGCCTTCCAGAGGTCGCTATGGCGGAACAGCCCGGTTACTGGGAACTGGGTGCAGGCATCTCTTACCTGCGCTCGCCTTATTACCTCGGTTCGGATCAATCCAAAAACTATGTGCTGCCGTTCCCGCATATTCAGGTGCGCACGGAAAAATTCTCAATCGATCGGAACAGTTTACGTGGCCATGTGCTGTCCACCGATCGCTATAAATTCGATATCAGTTTTTCCGGTTCCATCAAGGTGGATAGCGACGACAGTCGTTTGCGAGCCGGAATGCCGGATCTTGATTACATCATCGAAGCGGGACCGGCCATCAAGTGGTTGCTGTGGGGCGAGTTCAACGGCCATGATCGATTGACCCTGGATGTGCCGCTGCGTGGCGCAATGGCTACGGATTTCGATTCCGCTGAATTCATCGGGGTGAATTTCATGCCCACCCTGCACTGGCATAAGGTGATCTACACCGAAGGTCGCTGGACCCAGGATCACCGCCTGCAGCTGATGTTCGCCAGCCGCGACTATCACGATTATCTGTATTCCGTCGACGCGGCCTACGCTACACCTGAGCGTCCTGCTTACCAGGCGAGCGGCGGTTTTTCCGGCTGGCAGTACCGTTTTACCCTGCGCCACCGCGAGAACGACCGTATCGTCGGTTTTTACATCGCCTATAGCAATGTGGTGGATGCCAGCTATCGAGACAGTCCGCTGGTAGTGGAGAACTATAATCTGTCCGGTGGCATTCTGATCAGCTGGGTGCTGGGCAAGGGTGAATTGTAATAAAGCGCGGCCCCTTATGCGCTGGATCAAGTTCCCACGCACTATTCATCAATTAATTCAATGATTCGCGAACCAGCCGGTGTGGCGGGCGTCTCATCCTCGGTTAATCGACGATGGGGTCGCAACCATCGATGCGATTCAGGCGTTATTAAGAATGCCTTAATCTGGCTTTAATAAGCTCGTTTCACCTCCTCGGGAATCCGGAAACATGACACTGGCCATAAAACAACAGCAGACGGTTCGCTGGCTGATCATCTACATGATCAGTGCCTTGCTGTTCGTGACATCCAGTGATCTGCATATTCATTCCCGTGAAGCCGCCGCCACGTCCGAGCACGGCGCCGCGGTATCCATCAGTAAGTTCAGCGATGAACTGTCGACGCTCGTCGACGAAGAAGAAATCAAGGTCAGCCCGGATGGTGTCATCAAGGTGAATAGCCAGTCGGTGAATCTGTTCGCCGTCTTCATGCTCATTCTGTTGATCGCCGTCGTGGTGTTCCGCCAGTGTTCCAGCGGCCTCATCTGTCGCAAAGTCAAACTACCCCAAATTCCCTTTCACGGTACCCCTCCGCTACGCGCGCCGTCGCAATAAACTTTTTCAGCTTCAATTAAGCTTTTCCAGCTTTAATCTTTATTTATTTTCTAGCGTTTTAAATTCAGCCGTTTGATTACGGCAAACAGGGAGAACTGAAAATGTTTTTTCGCACCTGTCGGTCATGTTTATTCTTGACCGTGTTGTGGTCCGCCTCGGCCAGTGCCGAAACATGGACTCTGCAAAACAGCCTGGCGCAGGCGATGAAAACCGCGCCCGAATTACAGCAGGCGCAGGCGGAAGTCGCTGCGCAGCGTGAACAGGCTCGTCTGTCCGGTATGTGGCCGGATCCGAGCATCGAGTTTCGAGTCGACAACAAACTGGGTAAGGACGACGGTAGCGGCGGTCTCGATCTGACCGACGTGACTATCAGCCAGCCGATACCGGTGTCGCGCCTCAAGCACCAGCAGGCGGTGGCGGATGCCTATGTGCGTTCCGCGGAGCTGGCCGGTGGCTATCAGACACTGGCGGTTCAAAACCGCGTTGCCCAGGCTTTTCATCAACTGCAGTTTGCCAGTGCGCACCTGGAGCTGGCGGAGAAGCGCCTGCAACTGGCCGATGATCTGAGACGACAAAGCGGTAAAAACGCACAGGGTGTTGTGGTGCGTTACCTCACTCCCCTGGAAAAGATGCGTCTCGATATAATTCGCGAAGAAGCTCATCAACAGCTGACCAACGCGGAAGGTAAATACAGTGAAGCGGTCAACGAGTTCGTGCGTCTGCTGGCTATCGATCCGCAGGATGTCGGTGCTGTGGCCCGACTGAACCCGGTCGATGAGTTACCGCAACTGGTACAGCTGCAAGCTGCCCAGCAACAGCATCCGCAACTCAATGTGCAGGCGCAGAACCTGCAGGCGGCACAGGCGGAAATCGATCTGGCACGTACCTCGCAACTGGCCGACCCGACCATCAGCCTGAGTCGTTCACGGGATACTTTCAACGACGGTCGTGATGATGTCTACGGCATCATGTTCAATGTGCAGATACCGATTCACGACCGCAAGGATGCCGCGGTCAGCAAGGCGCGTTACCAGGCCAGCCAGCAACGCATCGAGCTGCAGCGTATGAAACGCGATCTGCAAATTAATCTGAAACGCAGTTACACCCATAGTCATCATCTGCTTGAGCAGGCGAAAGATTACCAGCAGCGTGTGTTGAAGCCGGCACAGAATATGTTGCGCTTGACCCAACGCGGCTTTAACAGTGGCGAGCTGAACATGTTGTCGCTGGTGGATGCCAACAGCACCTATTTCGATGCGCGGCTGCGCTATCTGGAACTGATTTACCAGACCCATGCGGAACTGGCGGATCTGCGTTTTTACGCCGGGCAGTTGCTGGATGTAAACAGCCAGTCGATGCCTGTGACAGACCAGGGAGGTATCTAACATGATCGCCGGACTATTACGTTTTTCACTGGTTCAACGCCTGATGATTCTGCTGGTGACCCTGGGTCTTTCGGCAGCCGGATTCTGGGCATTCAAGAACCTGCCCATCGATGCCTTTCCGGATATCTCCGCACCCCAGGTACAGGTTATCGTCAAAGCACCGGGCATGTCGCCGACGGAAGTCGAGCAGCGCATTACCTTTCCGATCGAAATGGAAATGCAGGGTATTCCCGGACAGACCGTTTTACGCTCCACTACCAAATATGCGCTCAGCGTCATCGTCATCGACTTCGAGGACGACGTGGATATCTATCTGGCGCGTAATCTGGTCACCGAACGTCTGAATCAGGTCTGGGATTCGCTGCCTGCAGGTATCGAAGGTGGACTGGCTCCGATCACCACGCCACTGGGCGAGATTTTCATGTATCGCATCAAGGGTGACGACTACAGCAACCAGGAACTGCGCAGTCTGCAGGACTGGGTGATTCGTCCGCATCTGCGCAAGGTGGATGGCGTTGCTGACGTCAACTCACTGGGTGGTGAAGTACGCAGTTATCAGGTGGTGATCAAGCCGCAGACCCTGGTGCGGAACGGTATTAGCATTGACGATGTGGAGCGTGCGCTGGCGGAAAATAATCGCAATGCCGGCGGCGATCGCATCAACCGGAACAACGAAGTGCTGTTGGTGCGTACCCTGGGTAAATTACAGACCATGGACGACATCAAGAATATCAGCATCAAGACCCGTTACGGTGTGCCGATTCATGTCGGTGATGTGGCCGATGTCCGGGTCGGTAGTATGACGCGCTATGGCGCGGTGACTTCGAACGGTGAAGGTGAAGTGGTGACCGGTCTTGTTCTGTTACGCAAGGGCGCGAACAGTCTGCGAGCCGTTAGCGGTACCAAGCAGGCGCTGGAAGAACTGAAAGAGATACTGCCCAAAGGCGTGACCATCGAACCGTTTTATGATCGCACCCAATTGATCACCAAGGCGGTGTGGACAGTGGAAAAAGCACTGGCGGAAGCCGTGGTGCTGGTACTGCTGGTGCTGCTGATCATGCTGGGGGATTTGCGTAGTGCGTTGACCGTGGCATTAATTCTTCCACTGTCGGTGTTGTTCACCTTTATCATGATGAAACTGTTCAACGTGTCCGCCAACCTGATGTCGTTGGGTGGTCTGGCCATTGCCATCGGCATCCTGGTCGATGCGGCTGTGGTCGTAGTGGAAAACATTCACACCCAGTTTAGCAAAGCGCCACCCGGTGTCAGTCGTTTGCACCTGGTGTATCGTGCAGTGCTGGAAGTTTCTGCGCCGGTGATTTCCGGTATTCTGATCATCGTCGCTGTGTTCCTGCCGCTGTTCAGTCTGACCGGCCTGGAAGGCAAGATGTTTTCGCCGCTGGCGATTACCATCACCTTCGCACTGATCGGTTCGTTGATATTGTCGCTGACGGTGATTCCGGTGCTGGCCAGTTTCTTTATGAAACTGCATGGCGGTGACGAGCATGCCGAACAGGACGGCCGTTTGATGCGGGTGCTGAAGTTCGTTTACCTGCCGGTGATGAACTGGACCCTCAACCATCGTAAGCTGGCGGTCAGCATTGCCATACTGGCGTTGATCGGTACCGGTTCGCTGTTCCCCTATATCGGTAAGGAATTCATGCCGACCATGGACGAAGGCAACACGGTGATTCTGCTGGAGAAAGATCCGGGTGTGACCCTGGAACAGTCGCTGGCCATGGACTCGCCCATTCAGAAGGCCATGATGGAGCTGCCGGAAGTCATTGGTGTGACGTCACGGACCGGTGCCGATGAGTTACGCATGGACCCCATGGGCCTGAACCAGACCGACAACTTCCTGGTGACCAAGCCTCGCGAGGAATGGACCATCAGTCTGCAACAGTTCCAGGAAAACCTGCGTGAGAAACTGGCTCAGTTCGACGGCATCGATTACGCCTTCAGCCAGCCTATCGATATGCGCGTGTCGGAAATGCTCACCGGTGTACGTTCGGCCATGGCCATCAAGCTCTATGGCGACGACCTGGCCAAACTGGAAGAGACAGCCATTGCGATCGAGAACCTGGTTAACAGTATTGATGGTGCGATCGACGTCGTACGTGGTGACATTACCGGTCAGAAATATCTGCAGGTGGACATCAACAAGGCGGAGATCGCCAAATACGGCGTTAACGTTGAAGACATCAACCGTCTCATCGAGTCGGCGGTCGGTGGTCGTGTGGTGACCGAGATGCTGGAAAATAATCGTCGTGTGGGCATCATGGTTCGATACGCGGAACAGTATCGCAATTCACCCAGGGCGCTGGAAAAAATGCTGGTGTCGATTCCTAACGGCAATAAACTGCCTTTGGGGCAGCTGGCAAAAGTCTCTGTCGTGGATGGGCCGGTGCAGATTATTCGCGAATCCGCGCGTCGCCAGGTGGTGATTCAGGCCAACGTCGAAAACCGCGATGTGGTCGGTTTTGTCGATGAAGTGCGTAACGCCATCGAGCAGCAGGTCGATATGCCGCCCGGTTATTTTGTGACCTTTGGCGGTCAGTTCGAGAACCAGCAACGGGCGGCAAAGCGTCTGGGTCTGGTGGTGCCGATTGCCATCGTGCTGATCTTCGTCATGCTGTTCACGACTTTCCGGTCCTTGCTGCAGGCAGGGCTGATTATTCTGAATATCCCGTTCGCCATGATCGGTGGCGTGATTAGCCTGTACCTGTCCGGATTGTACCTGTCGGTACCGGCATCGGTGGGTTTCATTACCCTGTTTGGTGTCGCCGTGCTCAACGGTGTGGTGATGGTGAGTTACTTTAATCAGCTACGCCAGAGTGGTATGGATATTCAGCTCGCAGTGCGCAGAGGTGCGGAACGTCGGCTGCGGCCGGTATTGATGACCGCACTGATCGCCAGCTTCGGTTTGCTGCCCCTGCTTGCTGCAACCGGCCCCGGTTCGGAGTTGCAGCGTCCGTTGGCGGTGGTGGTCATCGGTGGTCTGTTTACTTCGACCCTGCTGACCCTGGTATTACTGCCGGCACTGTATGCCTGGCTGGAAGAGAAACGTGAGAAATCGATGGAGGCTCAATCATGAAAAAATTTACCATGGTGGTGCATGAATCCGTGCAGCAGCAGCTGGCGGATTGTCTGCGTAGCTTGCAACTGGACACTTTCATCTTCAGTCACGTGGAAGAGCACAGTGCGCAACTGGAACACGACGCCTTTCTGTCGGCACGCGACAAGGTGGTTGGTTATGTTCCGCAGGTACGCGTCGATGTGATTGTCGATGACGCACGTGCACCCGGCCTGCTCGGTGAAATTCGTGAAACCGGTTGTAACTTCAAGGGGCGGGGGATTTACTGGATCAGTAATCTGGATGATTCCGGTGAGCTGTAAAAGCATTTGCCCGGAGCGATGATCCGGTGAATATCAACATAAAGGAAATAAGACAAAAAAAAGGCGTACTGATGTGCGCATTTTTTAATTCCGGGTTCGATTAGATACTTGCCCAGGTGTATACCGTGGTTGTTCCATCGAAAACAACCGAGAAGCTGTCGCAATCGATGAAGGTGACGGTTACCGTGGCATTGCCGGTAACGGTAATGACGCCTTCGCTCGGATTACCGTTAGTGCATTCGAATTTGACCGGTGTCGTGGTAGCGATGGTGACGACACCATGATCCGGGTCGGTGACCCTGCCGGAAACGCTGTAGCCCGAAATGTCATTACCCGATACGCTGACATCCGACATGTTGTAAGAGCGGCCGTCATCACCGGTAAAGCTGGATGAGTAGGTGCAGGAGTCTAGAGTCGAGGAACCGGATGAAGAACAGGTGGCACTATAGGTAAACGAATCGGTTTCGCCGTTGGCGGTTACGCTCAGGTTAGCGGAAATTCTGAACGTCGAGCTGTTGCCACTCACGGTAATCGTACCGTTAATGGTGGCCTGGTAGGCGCCATATCCGCTGACTGTACAGTTGGTGTAGGTCGCAGTTGCGGTATAGGACGATGTGGTTGCCGAGTCGGGGACATCGATGGTCAGGGTGCCGCTGACGTCACATAGATAGCTGTAGTCTTCTATCGCGTTAAGATTAGCCGCAATCTGTTTGCCGAGGTCAAGCACGTCCAGCGCATTAGTGGGGTAACCTGTAGAACCTGTTTTGAAAGCCAGTGGCACTTCGTCCGAATCAGTTGCCGCCTTGGTGGCTTCGGCACCAGCTACCGCGACGTCTTTTGAGTTAGCATCGGTAATTTCTGCGGTACCAGGACCGCCACTCCCACCGCCACAGGCGGTCAGTGCAAAAGCAGCCATCAGAGTGAGTAAAAATCGAGTCATCAAACCCATAAGAATTCTCCATGTATATCGATTGAATATTGAGCGTTGATCAATGGTTCCTGCGCCCGGTCCCGGATTGTCGCCAGCATATCAGTTTGTCAGGCGGGTTGGGGTGCCGCTAAAGCTTAACATGCTCAATCCCTGGATAGGTCGTTGGTTTCAAGTATCAGGTTTAGCAGTTCATCGGGGAATTGGGTAGTCGAATGCTTCACAGTGTACACAGGTGCCGGCAGGCGATCGGCCAGTTCCCGGCGGTTATCCATGGCGGTGGGCTGATCGGCACTATTTCTCGGCTGGTTGAGGGCGACGGCCAGTAGCTGCAGGCTGCGATGGCGGATGGCTTCGGCGGCCAGCAGGACCTGGTTGACGCCGCCCAGCCGGTCTTCGCCCACCAGCAGCAGGGGCAGGTCCAGGGCCTGGGCCAGGTCGGCATTGAGACCGTCTTCGCAGAGCGGCGAACAGAAGCCGCCGGCGCCTTCCACGAGCAGGAATTCATCGTCGTAGCGGCCATCCGGCTGGCTGGCCAGTACCAGTTGTTTCAGGTGCAGGGGACGGCCGACCTGCAGGGCCGCCAGTCGTGGCGAGATGGCTTCGACATAGCGCCAGGGGCAGACCTGTTCCAGGTCGCCTCGATATTGCGCCGCCCGGGCCAGTAAATGGGCGTCTTCAGCAATCAGGCCCTGGGGGCCGGGCAGGCAGCCGGATTCCACCGGTTTGCGCGGAATCACGCGTACACCGGCCTCGTGCAGGGCTCGGGCCAGGGCACAGCCCAGCCAGGTTTTGCCGATGCCGGTGTCGGTGCCGGTGATGAACAGGCCGCGCATCTAGCCGGTGAGCCGGTCCAGGGCTTCCTGATATTTCTCTGCCGTCTTGCGCACGATGTCTTCGGGCAGTTCCGGGCCGGGGGCCGTCTTGTTCCAGTCCAGGGTTTCCAGGTAGTCGCGCACGAACTGCTTGTCGAAGCTGGCCGGACTACTGCCGGGCTGGTACTGGTCCGCGGGCCAGAAGCGGGAGGAGTCCGGGGTCAGCACCTCGTCGATCAGCACCAGCCGGTCCTGCTCGTCGAGGCCGAACTCGAATTTGGTATCGGCGATGATGATGCCGCGCTGCAGGGCGTAGTCCGCCGCTTCCTGGTACAGTGCCAGGCTGGCATCGCGGACCTGGGTGGCCAGGTCCGCGCCGAGCAGTTCGACGGTTTTTTCGAAATCGATGTTTTCGTCATGCTCGCCCACATCGGCTTTGGTGGACGGCGTGAAGATGGGTTCCGGCAGTTTGTCCGCCAGGTCCAGGCCCTCGGGTAACTGGATGCCGCAGATGGCGCCGGTTTTCAGGTAGTCTTTCCAGCCGGAGCCGATAATATAGCCGCGGACGATGGCCTCCACCGGCAGAGCGCGCAGTTTCTTTACCACCATGGCACGGTCCTGAACCGGTTCCCGCTCGGCGGCATCGGGCAGCACCTGTTCCAGCGCCAGGTCGTCGGCCAGCTGGTTGGGCAGAATGTGCGCCAGCTTGTTGAGCCAGAAACGGGTCATGCGCGTGAGAATAGCGCCCTTGTTTTCGATGGGGGTGGGCATGATGACATCGAAGGCGGAAATGCGGTCGGTGGTGACGATGAGCATGTGGTGATCGTCGATTTCGTAGTTATCGCGTACCTTGCCGCGATGGATCAGTTTAAGGCTGCTGATCTGGCTGGTATGTAAGCTGCTCATATGGGCTATTTTGCTGGAGTTGGAAAGATTTTATTCTATCGTAAATGGACAGCCCGGGTATTTGAAAATATGCTGGGCCCTGTCGAACATAACCATAACGAATATCACCGCGAGAGTGAATCATGAGCAAGATTGCACTGGCCATACGCCATGTTGCATTTGAAGACCTTGGGCTTTTTGAACGGCCGCTGCAAGCCGCCGGTTACCAGGTGCGTTATCTCGAAGCCGGCATGGACGATCTGCGCTGGATCGATCCCTTCAATGCAGATCTGTTGATTGTGCTGGGTGGACCGATCAGTGCGACCAATGATGCCGATTTTCCTTTTATTCAGGACGAGCTGGAAATCATCAATAGTCGACTGCAGCAGGATTTGCCGACACTGGGCATCTGTCTGGGGGCGCAGCTGATGGCACGGGCGCTGGGTGCTAAAGTGTACCCGGCCTCGCAGATGGAAATCGGCTGGGCGCCGATTTCGCTCACCGGGCGCGGCGAACAGAGTGCGCTACGTCACCTGGCCGGCGAGCAGCAGTATCTGCTGCACTGGCACGGCGAAACGTTCGATCTACCCGAAGGTGCGGAATTGCTGGCGTCCAGCGACATGACCCGGCATCAGGCGTTCGGCTGGAAAAAGCGCGGTTTGGCCCTGCAGTTTCACCCGGAAGTCACCGTGCACGGTATGGAACGCTGGTATATCGGCCATAGTCAGGAAATTGCCGCGCACTCGGAACTGAGCATTCAGGGATTACGCGAACAGACCGAACGCTACGGATATCAGCTCGACCTGCATGCGCTGAAATTCTTCGACGCCTGGCTGGCCGAAGTCAACGACTGAATCAGTTGTCGAGATATTGCTCGCGCAGCTTACGCCGCAAAATCTTGCCGACATTGGTCTTCGGTACTTCTTCGGTGAGTATCAGGCGACGCGGCAGTTTATAGCGCGTCAGGTGCTGTTCGCAGTGCTGGCGTAACTGCTCCAGGGTGAGCTGCGGATCATCGCTGACCACCACGGCAACCACTTCTTCGCCGCTGTCATCGTGAGGCAGGCCGATGACGCCCACTTCGCGTACAGAAGGATGCCCGGCGATGACGTCTTCCACTTCATTGGGATAGACGTTGAAACCGGATACCACAATCATGTCTTTCTTGCGATCGACGATCTGCACATAACCATCTTCATCGATTACCGCGATGTCGCCGGTATGAAACCAGCCGTCTTCATCGAATACCTGGCGGGTTTCCTCCTCTCGATTGTAATAGCCCTGAGTGACCTGAGGACCGCGCAGGCACAGTTCGCCGGCGACACCTGCCGCGACCGTCGCGCCGTTTTCATCTTTTACACAGCATTCCGTGGACGGTAAAGGCAGACCGATCTTGCCGGTGTAGTCCGTGACGTCCAGAGGATTGATACAGGCTGCGGGCGATGTTTCGGTCAGGCCATAGGCCTCGATCAGGGGTGTGCCGGTGACACGTTTCCAGCGTTCGGCGACGCTTCTCTGCACGGCCATGCCGCCACCCAGTGCAATGCGCAGGCGTGAAAAGTCCACTTCGGCGAAGCCCGGTGTATTGAGCAGGCCATTGAACAGGGTATTGACCCCGGTGATTGCCGAGAAACGCGCATTGCGAATCTGTTTGACGAAATCTTTCATGTCGCGCGGGTTGGTAATGAGCAGGTTTTCCGCGCCCATGGTCATGTAGAACAGGCAGTTCGCGGTGAGTGAAAAGATGTGGTAAAGGGGCAGCGCGGTAATGATCTTTTCGTCGTCGCCGACTTCTACCGGTGCGAACCAGGCCGTCACCTGTTGCAGGTTGGCGACCAGGTTGCCGTGAGTCAGTATCGCGCCTTTGGCGATCCCGGTAGTGCCGCCGGTGTATTGCAGAAAAGCAATATCGTCCTGTTGCAGGCCGGGACGTTGGTATGAGTGATCACTGCCCTGTTGCAATGCCTGGCGAAACGGAATGTGCCCGCTCAAAGAATAGCTGGGCACCATCTTCTTGACATGTTTCACCACGGCGTTGAAAAGCATCGATTTGGGGAAGCCGAACATGTCGCCCATGCGCGTCACAATGACGTTTTTAAGGGTGGTGTTGGCGACGACTTTTTCCAGGGTGGCGGCAAAGTTTTCCAGTACGATGATGGTGTCCGCTTCCGAATCGTTAATCTGGTGCTGAAGTTCTTCCGCGGTATACAGCGGATTGACGTTGACTACGGTAAGTCCGGCGCGCAGGACGCCGAAGATGGAGACCGGATTCTGAATCAGGTTCGGCATCATGATGGCGACTTTGTTACCCGCGGTCAGGCCGAGACCCTGTTGTAGAAAGGCGGCCAGTTGCTTCGAATATTCATCCAGCTGCCGATAACTGATGTCGCATCCATAGTTGCTGAAGCTGGTGCGTTCGGCAAAGCGGGAGCAGCAATCTTCGAATACATCGAGCAGGGAATCGTAGGCATCGGTGTCGGCTTCCGCAGGGACGCCTTCCGGATAGCTGGTAAGCCACGGTCTGGACATGGTTCAACTCCATTTTGCACTCGTCAGTGTTTATCGTGTTTATATACAGATGACCGTTCGATAGAAGCGACAGTTCATCCGGCTGACGGGTTTGCTGATAATCAGTCTTATAATTAAGAACACGCTAATAGATTCAATGCGCCCTACTTAAAAACATAAGCGGCATAAACGGGTAAGCGTGTTCTACTGATTATCATTCAGAGCGGAATTGAAGTACAGACCGACTTTATTCCCTTATTTGGCTCAAGGGAATAAAGCGGCTGTGTTTTGTGAACCGGTCGACCTGTTCAGGCGGCCTCTCGAGACTGGCGTTCGTGCAGGAACTTGAGCACCGCTGCACGATAATGATTAAAGGCTTCGTCGTCAGCCAGCGCCAGACGGTCGCGAGGCCGTGGCAGGTCGATATGTAAAATATCGCCGATGGTGGCGGCCGGGCCGTTGGTCATCATCACGATGCGATCAGATAACAGCACGGCTTCGTCGACGTCGTGGGTAATCATGATGACCGTGTTACCCAGACTGGCGTGGATCTCCATCAACGAGTCCTGTAAATGGGCGCGGGTCAGTGCATCCAGTGCGCCGAAGGGTTCGTCCATCAACAGAACTTTGGGTTCCATGGCCAGGGCCCGTGCAATACCCACGCGTTGTTTCATACCGCCGGAGATTTCCGCGGGAAGTTTGTCGATGGCGTGAGTCATGTGCACCAGTTCCAGGTTGTGCATGATCCAGTCGTGCATTTCGGCTTTGGTTTTTTTGCCCTTGAACACCTGTTTAACGGCAAGCTCGACATTCTGGTAGGTCGATAACCAGGGCAACAGTGAATGGTTCTGGAATACCACGGCGCGGTCCGGGCCGGGTTCGTCGACTTCGCGGCTTTCCAGGATGACACCGCCGGCAGTTGCGCGATGCATGCCGGCAACGATGTTGAGTACGGTGGACTTGCCGCAACCGGAATGACCGATCAGGGAAATGAATTCACCGCGATCGATATCCAGGTTGACGTTGTCCAGTGCTTTGAACGGGCCGTTGTCGGTTTTGAATTCGATGCCGACCTGAGTCAGTTGTAAATAAGCAGCGGCCATAGTGGCTCCTTTATTTAATCTACTTGAGTTGATTAACGAATTACCGCGTTACGGTCCCAGGATACTTTGCGTTGCAACATCAGCATGCTGCGATCGAGCATGAAGCCAATGATACCGATGGCGAATACCGCCACCATGATGCGCGCCAGAGAGTTGGAGCTGCCGTTCTGGAATTCATCCCAGACAAACTTGCCCAGTCCCGGATTCTGCGCCAGCATCTCCGCAGCAATCAACACCATCCAGCCGATGCCCAGCGACAAACGCAGACCAGCAAAAATCATTGGCACTGATGATGGCAGCACAATTTTATAAATCTTGGTTGGCCAGTTCAGACGCAGTACGCGGCTGACGTTGATCAGGTCCTTATCGATACTCGATACACCGATGGCGGTGTTGATGATTGTCGGCCACATGCAGCACAAGGTCACGGTTATGGCCGAATTGAGAAATGATTTTTCGAACATCGGATCATCGGACACATAAACGGCGCTGACGATCATGGTTACGATAGGTAACCAGGCCAGCGGCGATACGGGCTTGAAAATCTGAATCAGCGGATTAATGGCGCGATGTATGGTGTTGCTCAGGCCGCTGACAATACCGATGGGAATGGCAATCAGGCTGGCAATGATGAAGCCGGTCATCACGGTATATAAACTGGTGAATATCTGATCCAGAAAAGTCGGTGCGCCGGTATAGGGCCGAATTTTGACTTCCGCGTTCGGATCTTTTTCCAGTTTTTTAGCGTTACGTTTTTCCTGGCGATCGTAGAAACGTTGTTCCTTGTCGCGCTCATCCATATGTTCCTGGTAGAGGGTCAGCGTTTGCTCCCAGACTTGTGCCGGGCCGGGAACCTTGCCGAGTGATGTTTCGATCTGCGAAGCTGTGCCGCTCCAGATACCGAGAAAAATCATGAAGGCAGCGATGGGTATCACCAGAAACTGGATGATTTTATTTCCCATATTTTTAGGCATTTTGAACTGACTTAAAAACGTCATGGGGCTTGCTGCCTCTACTTTCACGAAAGAAAATTTGTTAAAGGTTTTGAACAACATGTCTGCACCTTTTGCATATGAGGGTCGTTCGAACTCGTCCTTGAGTTCGGTTTGACCATCCTTTAGATAGTGTCCTTACCTTTGAGACCGATCTTGAACTTGGTCAGGTAATCATTCGGCTTCTTGCCATCATAGGTGACACCGTCGATGAAATGAGTCTGCGGATCACGGAAACCGTCTTCCTTAGCAAAATCGGGGAAGTCAGAGGCTTTCATCTTGCCTTCTGCAATCAGCAATTTGGCGGCCTGTGTATAGATGTCGGGGCGATATACTTTTTTAGCGATATCCATGTACCAGCTGTCCGGTTTCTGATCGGCAATCTGGCCCCAGCGTCGCATCTGCGTCAGGTACCAGATGGCATCGGAATAATAGGGATAGGTCGCGTTGTAACGGAAGAACACGTTGAAGTCCGGTACTTCACGCTTGTCGCCTTTTTCATATTCGAAAGTGCCGGTCATGCTGTTGGCGATAACTTTGTAATCCGCACCGACATAGTTGCTTTGCGAAAGGATCTTCACGGCTTCCGGACGATTCTTGTTGTTGTCTTCGTCCAGCCATTTGGCGGCACGAATCAGCGCCTTGACCACGGCCAGGTGGGTGTTCGGGTTTTTGTCCGCCCACTCCTTACTGACGCCGAATACTTTCTCAGGGTTGTCTTTCCAGATTTCATAGTCGGTGATGACCGGTACGCCGATACCCTTGAAAACGGCCTGCTGGTTCCAGGGTTCACCCACGCAGTAACCGTAAATGGTGCCGGACTCCATGGTTGCGGGCATTTGCGGTGGCGGGGTTACGGACAGTAAGGCATCCGCCTTGATGGTGCCGGAAATATCGCCTTTCTTCGGTGCATAGTAGCCGGGGTGAATGCCGCCGGCGGCCAGCCAGTAACGCAGCTCGTAGTTATGCGTGGATACCGGGAATACCATACCCATCTTGAACGGCTTGCCTTCCGCCTTGTATTTTTCGACAACCGGTTTCAGGTAGTCGGCCTTGATCGGATGTACCGGCTTACCGTCTTTATGCGGAATATTCGGTTTCATCTGTGCCCAGATGTCGTTGGATACGGTAATGCCGTTGCCGTTGAGGTCCATGCTGAATGCAGTGATTACGTGTGCCTGGGTTCCGAAACCGATGGTGGCACCCAGCGGCTGGCCGGCCAGCATGTGGGCGCCGTCCAGTTCGCCGTCGATGACGCGGTCGAGTAACACTTTCCAGTTAGCCTGGGCTTCCAGGGTGACGTACAGACCTTCGTCTTCGAAGTAACCTTTTTCATACGCGATGGCCAGCGGGGCCATGTCGGTGAGTTTGATAAAGCCGAACTTAAGATCTTCTTTTTCCAGTTCCAGTTCGGCAAGACTTGCGCTGCTGAATGCACCGCCAGCCAGCAGGGCGGTGGCCAGACTCAGCTTCTTGAGGAATCCGCGTCGTGATTGCCGTTTGTTATTCGTGAACATTTCATTCTCCACAATGCTTGGTTCATTGCGCGTTCGGCTGACCGGAGTCCTGGCGAACGCTGTGATTGATTGATGTATTTCAGTCATGCGATCGCCGTTGATCGATGGTTCTGCGTATTCATGTTCCGTGCCAGATGTATAAGTGATTGTTTATGTTGAAGTTATATATTTCTGGCTGAAATGATGGTGCTTTTTTGGTGCGTTGATGGTGCAAGAATCGAATTGCCGGGGGCGTGATGCCTGTAAATGGTGCAATTGTCGATGCTCGTCGCCGGGCACGGAATCAATGGTCTAAATTGGTGCGTTTGTTGATGCGATATAAACAAAAACGCCATGCACAGTTGCTGCGCATGGCGTTGAGTTCAGCAAAAACAGCTGAATGGTTTAACTGAGTACCTTGGACATGGATATCAGGTTGCGGGCGACTTCACCGAGTTTGTTTCCGGTGTCCATCGCCATTCGGCGCATGGCATTGTAGGCGTCGTCTTCGGTCATCTGGTAGGACTTCATCAGCAGACCCTTGGCGCGGTCGATATCACGACGGTCGCTGAGTCGGTTTTCCAGTGAATCGATTTCCTGCTTCAGTTCGTCGATCTGATTGAGCAGTTCAAGGGTAATGCGGTAACGGGTGCGGGTGACTTCGATAAAACTCTGCATCCGTTCCGGGGAAATTTTGCCGGTGATACAGGAGTCGGCTCCGGCGAGCATGGTTTTCTCGGTGATGTCGACTTTGCCTTCCAGTGCCAGCACCACGACCGGGCAGATGGCCGCGAATTTAAAGTTCTCCAGTTGCGACAGCAGATTACTGTCGGTGGTGGTGACCGATATGACCAGGATGTCCGGTGGGTCATTCTTGATAGCCTGCAGCCAGGGCGAGTCGATGGCATACGCCTGGTTGACATTGTAGCCGGCGTCATCGAGTAACATGGCGGTGGTGTTCTGATGCTCGCGGTTGTCGTAGACCAGAGCGATAGTTATTGTTTTGCTCATTGATGTGTGTTCGCGCTTCGTTACGCAGTGGGAAATGCAGGAAGAATTGCAAAGCCTGTGCCAACGAAAAACCGGGCTAAAACACTGATTTGCAGCGTTTTCGCAGAGATGCGGGTACAAATACGTGCAATAAAGGCGGAGAGTGTGCTTATTTTGTGCACGTTCGAGGGTCAGCCGTGTTTTGCACGGCGACTGATCATCGATGGTGCAAAGGTGACTACTGGCCGACGAAATTGTCGCCGAAGCTGGATTGAAGCTGTGTGTAAATGGCCGTGACCTGGTCGGGCTGGTAGCTTTTCCGTTCGCGGTGGCCCCAGACGACACCGGGCCAGGCCGGGTCCTGCTGGTGGCGTCCGACCACGTGAATATGCAGCTGGCGTACAATGTTGCCGATGCAGGCGGTGTTGATTTTATCGGTCATGAACTGTTGTTCGACAAAGCGGGCCAGTTGATTGATGGTCCTGAGCAGGTTGATCTGTTCGTTCTCCGGCAGCTGATGCAGCTCGAAACAGTGGGTATCCGGTACCAGTATCAACCAGGGATAGTGGCTGTTATCCATCAACAGCAAGCGGCTGTCGTCGATGCGGCCCAGCAAATGGCAGTCCTGTTGCAGTCTGGGGTCTAGTTCCGGCATTGAATGTCTCCTTCAGGCGTCGCCACGCATGGCATATTCCAGGGTCAGGATATCTGCCGGCCAGTGTCGCTCCTCGAGCAGCAGGCCGATGTTCACCATAATATGAATGCCGTCGATGTCGGCATATTCCACCAGGTTCTTACGCAGTTCCTCGAATACCCGTGCATCTACCGGCAGCTCCGCATACAACCCGGTTTCCGTCATGTCCAGTTGACCGAGGATCATGCGGCCCTGTTCGTCGCGACGATAGTCGGGGACGCCGTCCGCCTGATAGAAGCGCAGTGCGATGGCCGTGTCCCGGTTATCGAACAGGGCATGGTTACGCAGGGTGCCGCTGACATCGAGTTTGTGAGCCTGCAACAGCTCGGCCTGGCTGATGGCCTGGTGCAGCGCATAGAGATGCTGCCACTGGGTAACCGAGAAACGGACAGCGTGTGGCACGGGCTGGGTCATAGGGAAGTCCTTCATGGTCTTGCTGCGCCATGGTATCGGGTTAAGGTCTCTGGCACCAGTGACGGAGTTCTGAAAAATTTTAACTATGGACTATAATTCCTTGTTATAAATAGAAATAGGGCTTACGGAGCAACACGATGTTTTACAAGCTGATTCCCGGCAAATGCTATAAGGGGCCGGAGCGTCGCAACCCGGACGAGCGCCGTCGACTGTTCGATCGTCGCAACCTGGTCCGTTTCGATAGTTTCGGTTCGGATCGCCGTCTGGGCCTGCCTCGGCGCCGCGAAGAACGTCCGGCTGTGCACGGCTGACCAAACCTGTTATTGATCCCTTTCCTGGTCGATGCGGCACCACTGCCGATGCAATTGCGCGTCCAGTGCTGTGCCATGCACCGACCAGTGCAGGTGTGCCGTCGCCGTTCGGGCGGCATCCTCATAGCGCACCTTAAGCTTCTGCTGTCGTTTTTGCAGTGCGAACTGTTGCAGGCGTTGTAACAGTTGTTCGTCGCTGCCGTCATAAAAACATTCCGGATGTTCGCGCCGATACACGGCCAGTGTTTCCGGGTAAGCCAACCGGTCCGGCACCAGCGGTACACATCCGCTGGCCACGCCTTCCAGTACGGCAATGCCGAAAAACTCATGTAACGCGGTCGATACCACCAGGTCGGCGTGGCGCAACAGTTCGAGATATTGCTGCCGATCCTCCAGGTAGCCCCACTGCTGAATCGCTGACTTGAATTCGTCCCGTGCTGCGTTGAACAGGCGATCGTTTTCAGCCGCCCGACCACCAACCAGGTTCAGTTTAAAATCGATGCCGCACTGGCGCAGACTGCGCAGCACCCGAAACAGCTGTTGCGGGTTCTTGTCTGTTTCCCAGCGCGCCGCCCAGAGTATGGACAGCGACGGGTCGGTCGGACTGGATGCACTGGCAGGCTGGTTGACCTCGATCCCCGGATAACACACCGAGCTCTTCTGTCTGATCCGCTGCAGGGCCGACAGGGGTTGAAAGTCCGGCATGCGTTTTAGCCAGCGCTCACCGACCTGCAGAAAACTGTCCCGGTGCCAGGCTGAGTTGAACCAGACCCGGTCCGCGGCGACTGCACTACTCAGGTTGGTAAAGGCGTAATGCAGGTCTTTTTCAGTGGCCTGCTGGTCCGGGTACATAAGCTGGTTTTCATGAAAATAAATGAAGCAGGGCAGGTGCCTGATCGACTTCCGGACCAGGCCGCGGAATTCCGCCAGGTTCAGCATGTCCGTCACCAGCAGTGCATCGAAGTCGGTCGCGTTCAACGCCGCCAGCTGTTCGGCAAAGTAGATCGGGGCATGGCGCATGCGCCATTTCCAGTGGTGGCCGGGCAGCGTCAGAAGCGTCCAGCGATGGTTGCTGTGTTGTATCCAGTTACTGATGAAAGCGCGGTGTGAACCACCGTGATAAGTATCGATCGCAAGGATGTGCATCGGCACATTATAATCACAGGACGGGGACGGGTGGCAGCATGGAAAACGCTGGTGCCGTTATTCCATATTGTATGCTTCGATGAAATAACTGTATCGGCTGTTGTCGATGATATGCGAAACATAGGGCTGCAAAGCTTCAATATGCTGGGCTTCAACGGACCAGCATTGAAAATTCTGATTCCAGAAAGGCGCATTGAATATTTTGAGCAGGGTATCCAGGTTGAGTCCCTGAATATTTTCCTCGCCCTCGAGCTGGTTCGTTTTCTTGTCATACCAGCTTAAAATAAACGCAACACGGCGGCCTTCCTGGCTGGAAGCTTTCCTGAAGTTCACGACATTTATAGATCTAAAGTGACTGGGTTGATTGTGCATTGCCTACACCGGGCAAGTTTGAGGGATAAGCTTACAAAATATAGGAATTACGGTTGTTGATCGGAATCAAGTACCCGTGGTGATCCTGGGCCATCGTCGATATAAGTTATTAAAACGTTATAAAAACAACAGTTTGCGTGATCAGGCTTAGTGGTATACTGTGGCTCTTCACCCCGGCATCGGAGCTCGCTTTGTACAAACTGGCTGAACGCAGATTGAGACATCTGTTTGAACTGGATGAGAAGCGGCTGGTGGACGGCAGGCTGATCGGCGTAGAAAAAGAGAGCCTGCGAGTTTCTCCTGACGGAAGTATTTCACAGTTGCCGCACCCGGACCGCCTGGGCTCCGCACTGACTCACCCCTACATCACCACCGATTATTCCGAGGCCCTGCTGGAATTCATTACCCCGCCGTACGAACACACACGCGACGTGCTCAACTTTCTTCGCGATACCCAGGCCTATGTGTATGGCGAACTGGATAATGAAATTCTATGGGCGACCAGCATGCCCTGTGTGGTGGCGGGCGAGACCAGTATTCCTATCGCCCGTTACGGCAAGTCCAACGCAGGCATGATGAAAACGGTTTATCGGCGCGGCCTTGGACATCGTTATGGTCGCGTCATGCAGGTTATCGCCGGCGTGCATTTTAATTACTCGCTGCCGGATCGTTTCTGGAGACTGTATCAGTCCATCGAAAACGACCGAACACCGTTGCAGGAATTTATTTCCGAACAGTACTTCGCAATGATTCGCAATCTGCAACGCTTCGGCTGGTTGATTCCGTATCTGTTCGGCGCATCGCCGGCGGTGTGTAAATCATTTCTCGGCGGCAAGCCGACCAGTCTCGGTGATTTCGATGCCAATACGTTTTTTCAACCCTTTGCGACTTCATTGCGCATGGGTGATATTGGTTATCAGAACAACAAGGAAAATGAAATCGGCGTCAAAGCCTGTTATCGAAATCTTGATGCTTACATCCAGAGCCTGGGCTTCGCGATCGAAACTCCGCACAAGGAATACCAGGATATCGGCGTTAAAATCGACGGTGAATATCAGCAGCTGAATGCCAATATCCTGCAGATCGAAAACGAATACTACAGTACTGTTCGACCTAAACAGATCCTGCAGGGAAATGAAAAACCCACCCTGGCGTTGAAGCGGCGCGGCGTCAAATACATCGAGTTACGTTCGCTGGACGTCAATGCTTTCGAGCCTCTGGGTGTGAGTGAAAACCAGATGCGTTTCGTCGAAGCGTTGATGATTTTCTGCCTGATTCACGACAGTGATCAGATCTGTTTCAGCGAACGTGAGGAAATCGACCATAACGAACTGTTGACGGCGCATCGGGGTCGGGAACCGGGACTGAATCTGCAGCGGGACGCCGGTGATTGTCGCCTGCAGGACTGGGCTTCGGAAATTTGTGACCAGATGCAGGGCGTGTGCGAGTTGCTGGATCGCGGATACCGCAATACACCTTATGCCGATGCGCTTGCAGAACAGATCGCGAAGGTGCGCGATGCCGAGCTGACGCCATCGGCGCAGATGTTACAGATCATGCGTGACAACGGTGAGAGCTTTTATCATTTTGCGCGTCGCATGTCACAGCAGCATTTCGATTATTTTAAACGTGTCGAACTGCCCGACGAACGCAGGCAGTTTTTCCGCGAGCAGGCGGACTTGTCACTGCTAAATCAGCAACAGATCGAAGTGCAGGATGATATGAGTTTCGATGATTATCTGGCGGCTTATTTCGCGCAGGCCTGAGCTTTAACTGCTCGGGTGTTCGGATACCTTGTGAAACGCACCGCTTTGACGAAAAGAGCGGGTGATATTCTTGATCGCTTCGATCAACATGATTTTCTCGTCGTAACCCAGAAACGCACCCAGTTCCAGTTCGCGTCCGTGTGATTTGATACTCAGCCTGGGGATGTCGCGTTTGTTATCGCCGCGCACGTGAAACTGGGACCAGTGGCGTTGATATTCATAGGATTTTTCCGGCGTCTGTTTACCGGTTTCGATAACGACCTTGTCTGCGGTAAAAGTCAGCACTTCCCGGTGATTGTTGCGGTTGAAGAAAATATAGATGCTGATGGCAAAGAATAGAATCTCCAGGCCGGAAAACGGCATGACCACCCAGAAACCATGATAGGTAAAATAGCTGGCAATCATCATCGACAGTATGCCGAGCGAGGCGATGAAGCGTTTGTTGCCGCGCCAGGAAAGGGAGATGTTGGGTTGTAACAGGATATGACCGGTGTAACCCTGTTTGTCGATCGAGACTCTGACCATACCGCCTCCAGAGATGCTGGCCCGGAATACAGCCGCGGTCTGGCTATATCGGTATATACTGCCTAGTGTAGTTTGATCCGCTGCCGAATTCTAGTTCGGTAGCAACCCGTCGTCGGACACTGCCGAGCGAGTACGGGGTGCCTTTTTAAATATTGAACCGAGCCGTAAAAGCCCGTATTGATTCATGTCAGAAGGGTGGTCCGGCGCTCTGATCGGCGCCTATGATTGATAGCGGTCACCGTTTTCGGCCTGCTGACACCAGTTCAGAAACTGCTCGGCCTCGGGGCTATTCTCCTGCGGCGCCCAGTCGGCAAAGTGAATGACATCGGTGTCCAGATAAGGTCCCTGTTTAACTTCCATGATCAGTGCCGCCGAATCGACCGGCATGAGTGTGTGCCAGGTGTTCGGTGGTAGCTCGACGGCATTCAGTGGAGTGTCCGGACCGAGTACTAACACGTCATTGACGCAACCGTCGTCGCTGAACAGCAACAGCTTGATGCGGCCACGCAGGGTGATCATCATTTCCCATTTATGCTGCTGGGGATGTTGGTGTGGTCGGACATAGGTGCCCGGCTGTAAAGCGATCAGCAGGCGCTGTACCGGTTCGTCCAGGCTCTGATGAAAATTGTGATGGCTACGCCGCCTGGGTGATTGTGCCGCCTGTTGCATGAGCTGGTCGACCAGCGCGTTGTCGAGACGTTTTATCGTGGTCATGGTGTTATTCGTCGTCGCGGCGCAGGTTCAGTATCGGCGTATCGCCGGAGTCGAGGCTGACGCTGATCACAATCGGTCGACAGCAGACCGAGCAATCTTCGATATATTCCTGGTCCGACTGTGAGATATCGACACTGATGTCGATGACCTCGCCACAGTATGGGCAGCTTGCCTGTATTGTTTCAACTGGATTCATGATGATGATTATAAAGCTTTGCGGTTTCCAGTGCCCGCTCGGCCCACCAGATTCCGGTATCGATAGCCAGTTCGGCTTTGTAGAACTCGTGAACCTCGCAAATATTGCGAGGAATGCTAATCAGGATATCCGGTTGATTGGCCGCCAGTTTATAACGAGTCAGAGTGGCCTGCATGGTGGTAAAGGAACGTAGCAGAATGTCGCTCAAACTCAGTTCGTCGCTCGGGGGCGGCGATTTCCTGTTCTTGCTGATGTCGATATCGAAGCGCTTCTGTACGGCCTCGAAAAACTTTTCCACCTTTTTCTGATAATCCGGCATCGGTTTCTTCTTCTGGTATTCCGGGTGGTGCGGGGTTTCCGCTTCGTGTCCATTGACGTCCACGGCAATGGTCAGATCGGTGGACGTGTCACTGCCTGGCATGACCGGTACCGGATTGACGATGCCGCCATCGACCAGAACCCGACCGTTAATACGATGTGGTGTGAACACGCCGGGAATTGCAATCGACGCCCGAATGGCATCGAATAGCCGGCCTTTCTGTAACCAGACTTCGCGTCCGGTGTTGATGTCTGCGGCGACAGCGGTATAGGGAATCGATAGTTCGTCGATTCGGATGTCACCAACAATGTCTTTGAGTGTGTCGATAATGATATCGCCCTTGACCCACCCGGCACTGCCGAAAGGTGACAGGTCCAGATACTTGAAAAAGTCGACCTTGCGGAAAGCGCGGGCGAATTCGGTGAACTCGTCCAGGCCGCCGGCAGCATAAAGACCGCCGATCAATGCGCCCATTGAGGTGCCGGAGATGGATTTGATTTCAAGATCATGGCGTTGCAACACTTCGATAACGCCGATGTGCGCCAGACCGCGTGCCGCACCGCTGCCTAGCACCAGAGAAACGGATTTGCCCATAGCCTTGCTATCCCTGTAATTCAGGCATTCAGTTTAAGGGTTCGCGGGCAAGTTGCAAAGATGAATTGCTATTGCTGTGATGTATGTTTGCCTGGTGTATGTGCTTCACCGGGCTGGTGGATTAAAATCCTGCAGGTAAGGGTTGTCGGGGTTTTCGCGAATGATAATGAATTCGTGTTCGGTCGTGGTATGACATTGATTACAGGCTTTGATGACTTTCCGGTATTGTGACTGGATGGCCGACCAGTCTGCTTTTTCCAGTGCCGTCTCGAACTGTTTGAAAACCGGTAATAGTATGTTTTCGGCGTGGCGACTGATCGGTTGACCATCGAAGGACTCGATTTTCATAACTTCGTTTAGCGAATGTTCCATTTCATGGGCATAGAATGTAGCCAGCGTTTTGTTCTGTGCATTAATGGCCAGGCCGGTTTTATGCGTAAAGTATTGCATACGTCCCATGTGACCAATCAGGTCTGCTTCTTCGGCCCAGGCCTGAATGCTGTGCAACATGGACAACACGATGGCGATCATCGGCCAGAGCAGTAATTTCATGGTTTTCTCCATATGTTCTGTAATGCATTTAATCATTACCGCTTTGCCGCCTGTTCACAATTGAAATGCTAAATCAATTGTCTTAAAAAATGGATTCGCAATATTTAGTCTTCAGTCGCGAACTCACCTTTTTCGTAGGCATCGATCAGTTGTCGGGCCCGAGTCGCATCGGCTTCATCGACATGGATACTGGCAAAGTCCATGGTCGCCAGTTCGCCGACGCCACCCTGCAAATAAAGACCGCCGACATAAGCATCGATACCGTGTGCCTCGATCAGGCCCTTAACGATATGCGCTTCGGTAATGTCTCGTGCGGAATAAATTTTGATCATGCTCAGTCGACCTGGTTGAACAGCAGTTTGACGTAGTTTCGATGATGGCCCACCTGCTCAGCCAGGGTGCCGCTTTTATTATAGAGTTTAGCCATGATGACACCGCCTTCGAATAACGCCAGCAGGTTGTCATAGATTTGTCGAGCCGTGACGGGTATGCGCGGTGAGTGTCGGTCGAGGGCGGCCTGCAATTTGTCGGACAGCACCCGCTCCCATTCACGGAAACCGTCGATCACCGCCTGCTGGGTGTCTGCGTTGAACATACCCAACTGGTAAATATAACTGGCGACCAGGCAACCCGGGGGCGGCTCCTGCATGCCGGCCATCATCTCCTGCATCAGGCCGACAAAGATCAGATATTGCTGCAAGGGGTCGTCGGCCAGCTTTTCGGCACGGCCCATCAGGTCATGCAGCATGGCGTCGTCCATTTCCACATAGCGATCGAGCAGGGCTCGGGCGAGCGCATTTTTGCTTTTAAAGTGATAGAAAAATGCGCCTTTGGTGAGGCCCGCGAGCTGAATCACCTTGTCCACCGACATACCGCCATAGCCCTGTTCGAGCACCAGTTGCTGGGCTGCGTCGAGGATGTTCTGGCGTGTTTGCGTACCGTCTTTCGGCATGGCTACTCCTCATGGTCTCTTGAATAAATCATAGCTTAAACAGACTAATCAGTATACTTCTGAGGCCGGGATAGAATCCCGCGGAACTTTATCCATTAAAAAATTAATTTTAAATCAGTAGCTTATAAGTATTGTTCGGAAACATACCATTTGGTATTGACATAATCCCTGTTCGCACCTAGCATATCTATACCAACTAGTCGGTATAGATATGCCGGCCTTAATCGTCATAACAGGACAAGGAGTACAACCATGTGTATGAATCATCAGATGCCCGCTTTCGATAGCCTGCGTGCCGACGGTTTCGCTGACCGCCTGGTCAATGCGTTGAACGAAAGCGCGGTGTGTATCATGTTATCCATCGGTCATCGTACCGGGCTGTTCGACCATATGGTCGGGCAGACGCCGATGAGCAGTGAGCAACTGGCGCAACGCGCCGAACTGAACGAGCGCTATGTCAGGGAATGGCTGAATGCGCTGGTGGTCGGCAAAGTCATCGAATTCGATGCACAACAACAGACCTACCGATTACCCGAAGAGCATGCCGCTTATCTGACCCGCGATGCGAGTGAAGGCAATATCGCCGTGTTTGCCCAGTACATCCCGATCATGGGTACGGTAGAAGATGATGTCGTGAACTGTTTCCGTAATGGCGGCGGTGTGCCCTACGAAAAATTCCCCCGTTTTCATGAAGTGATGGCCGAGGACAGCGGCCAGACTGTACTGGCTTCATTACAGGAACATATTCTTCCGCTGGTGCCGGGTTTGCAGTCGCGCTTACAGCAGGGTATTCGCGTGCTTGATGTAGGCTGCGGTCGTGGGTTAGCCATGCTGATGCTGGCGGAGCGTTATCCCCGGTCCCGGTTTTTCGGTATTGATCTGTCCGCCGAAGCCATCGATTACGCTCGCAATGAAGCCGGTCGTCGCGGACTCAGCAATGTGCAATTCATCTGTCGCGATCTGACCGATTTCAACGACGACGGCTTCGATCGGGATTTCGATCTGATCACCACTTTCGATGCAGTACATGATCAGGCCAGTCCATTGAACGTGCTGAAGGGCATTTTCAATTCACTGAAAGACGACGGTGTCTATCTGATGCAGGATATTCACGGTTCCAGTGAAGTGCAGAACAATATGGATCATCCGGTGGGGCCGTTACTGTACAGTCTTTCCACCATGCATTGCATGACCGTGTCGCTGGCGCAGGGAGGCGAAGGACTGGGTACCATGTGGGGTCGCGAGAAAGCCAGCGAGCTGTTACAGCAGGCGGGTTTCAGTCGTATCGATATTCACCAGCTGGAACATGATTTTCAGAACGATTATTACGTGATCCAGAAATAAGCCGGATACCTGGGCTGAAATGGACGGCACTGTCCACGCGACAGTGCCGTTTTTGTATAGGAATCTCTGATTAACTCTGGACTCAAGGTTTCCGTCCATGAGTTAATCAGAGGTTTCTATAATCGATTAGATGAGTTGCAGGCGCAGCACGCCTTCCATTTTTTCTGCGGTTTCAGATTTTCCGGTACGACTGTCGCCGACCAGGGCGACGGTGACACTGATTTCCTGTGCTTCGGAATTGCCACGTTCGCGCCTGGCTCTGGCGGTGTTCTTGATCAGTTCGATCAGGTCTTCGGCAAGACGCACCGGTCCTTCCTGTTCCACCGCATCGCGATCACTGAAACCGCAGCCGGCGATATCCTCGTCGCTATTATTTTCATAGACCCCGGCCATCAGCTGGCTGTGGGCGACGCCGACCTTAAGTTCGCCGCGATTGATCAGGATATTCATGTCGCCGATAAAGCCTTTTTCATTCTCGGAGAATTTTTTATACAGCGCGGGATGTAAAATCTTGCCC
>CBDULQ010000016.1:0-25902 GCA_965368115.1 uncultured Gammaproteobacteria bacterium
CTGTTTAAGGGATGAAACGTCATGTCTGTCCATAATTCTTCAAAATTTTTTCTCGCTCATATTTTATATTTATTTTTGTTTGCTGCTCTTATTCTTGCCATTTCGTCCTGTGGTGGCGGAGGCGGCGGAGCGCCCACTGCTGATAATGACGGGACCAATCAGCCAATTGAAGACACTGCGTCAGGATTCACCCCAATCAATCAGGGATTTAACGACCAGGTTATTAGTATACAGATCGCAAACGATGGTTCTGGCGATATTTATGTAGGCGGATCTTTTACGACATACAACAACAGCTCGGCGTCAAGACTTATACGATTCAACCAGGACGGTACTGTTGATGCAGAATTCCAGACAGGATCCGGATTCAATGATCATGTTATGTCCGTAGCCGTACCGGCAGATAATTCCGGTGACGTGTACGTAGCTGGCACATTTTCCGAATACAATGGCAGCAGATTTCCCCCACTTATTCGATTGAACAGAGATGGATCAATCGATAATACATTTTCTCCGGAAGTCAGCGGCCACTTGATCACCATGAGCGCCGATGGTTCTGACGATATTTATGTAGCACGAACTGATGTACTCTGGAGACTCAACAATGATGGAACTCTTGATACGGCATTCGACATCGGAACAGGTTTTGAGAGTGCTTCGATCCATGGCCCTATCATCAATTCTATTGCACCTGCATTAGACGGCACGGGCGATATCCTTATTGGCGGCTTTTTCGATACCTATAACGGAACTTCAGCTAATAACTTTGTACGCTTAAACAGCGATGGCTCCATTGACTCGAGCTTTATCACAGGATCTGGTCTGAACTACGAAGTTTACTATATCAAACCAGCAAACGACGGCAGTGGCGATATCTATGTAAGCGGTGGATTCGACGAATATAATGGCTCACCGAGCTCATATATCATTCGCCTGAACAGTGACGGATCTCGAGACACCCAGTTTACAGTCTCATCGGAAATCTCCGGCCGCTTCATGTCGATAGCGCTGATCGATGGAGGTACCGAAGGCCTTTATGTGGGCGGCCGAAACCTTTATGTCGGCTCCGGGCAACGCACGTCACTTGTTCGATTGAACAATGACGGAACACTAAACAATGGGTTTCGCTCGTCCGATTCGGATTTCAATAATGATGTGCACACAATCCTCACACTCGGCGACGGTTCGGGACAGATCTATGTGGGCGGCGTATTCACACTATATAAAAATTCCGGATCACCATCACTGATCAAACTATCAGGAACTGGAGAAATCGCTTATAAATTCTCCGAGAATTTCGGATTTGACTACGACGTCGAGTTCATTTTACCTTCACCGGACGCATCTGGCTCGATTTACGTTTCAGGTGGATTTGGCACATACAATAACACTTTAACCAAGTCAGTCGTCCGGCTAGATACTGGGGGCATTATTGAAAGCGACCACTTAACCGGAATGGAAAGCTTTTCTAAGATATATGCCTCCAGCGGTACGGTAGATGGGTCTGAAGATTTTTACATCGCGGGCAATCTGCTTATCTACGATGCAAATTTCGTTACAACAAGTCTAGCGCGATTGAATCAGAACGGCTCAATCGAGCTTGGTTTTTCAATAGAACAGGGATTCAATGGTAATGTACTGGCAATGGCTACAGATTCCAATGGAGGCATGTATGTCGGAGGCTGGTACAGCAACTATGGAGGAGTCGTCGCAGGTAATATCACCCGTTTAAACTCCGACGGAACGATTGATAACGACTTCTCCACTGGCACCGGGTTTGATAGAGAAGTACGAACCATCGCCATTTCAGAAACCGGTAATGCTGTATATGTAGGCGGGGTTTTCGAGACATACAACGGCACGCCCCGAAACGGCCTGATCCGACTGAATACCGACGGGTCAGTCGATCCCTCGTTCGATACAGATTCGATATTCGACTCTCGAACTGTAATAAGCCATATCATGCCTTTAAACGACGGATCAGGCCGAATTTATGTCACTGGCAACTTCTACCTCAATCTTCCTTATGTGTTCCAAGGCATCATCCGTTTAAACGCTAATGGCTCTATCGATACCAGCTTTGATCCAGGCACTGGAACAGACCGGATATCTGGCATCTTTTTGTCCGGTCGTGAAGTGAATGCTATCGCCTTGACACAGGACGGCTCAGGTGATGTTTATATCGGAGGTAATTTTAATATGTACAATGAATCGCCCGCTAACCGCATTGTACGATTAAATAGTGACGGCTCCATCGATACACAGTTCGACTTCGGCACAGGCTTCAATGGTATTGTTAATAGTATTGCTTTAGCAAATGATGGTTCCCAAACGATTTATGCTGGTGGCAGTTTTAGCTCATATAAAAACACTACCGTGTATCGTATCGTCGCTTTAGATCACTCTGGAAATATCAAATAACGACAAGTGTAAAAAAATATAACTTTCTAGCTAACTGGAAATGTTGCGAGAGAAATGAATGACAATTTGTGGCTCACCAGCAGGAAGCTTTGAGCCCAAACACCATACAAAATGGCCTGGGATAATTCAATTTCATACTCGACAGATCAACAGTATCAACCTGGACTGCTCGTTAAGACTGGAACCCTATCGAGCTGCGATTTACCGAATCAGGCCAATTTCCACCTGATCAGATATTGTTCCTTAATTAAGAAATCAGGTCGCAATGCCAAATATAGCTGGAGACATTAACCTTAGGTATTTTTCCTGGATCAGTTCCCTTGTGATTAACCCCGGCCAATACCCAGAATAATTAAACAGGAGGCAAGCAACTTCCAATGTAAAATCCATTTCATTTGACTTTCGTTTATTGGATATTTCATTTGTGCTCCAGACCCATTCGTTGCAATTTTTGCCCCTACAGTCCGGATCGACATACCCTAATATGCCCCCTTCCGGTATACTGCCAGCCGACTTCAATATGATTTAAGTATTTGTTTAAGGGACGAAACCTCATGTCGCTCCAGATCTCGCCAATTTTCAACCGTTCTCTACTTTACCGACTGTTATTTTCATTCGTTATTCTATTCGGACTGGCCGCCTGTGGTGGCGGAGGCGGGGGCGGCGGCAGTTCATCACTGACCCTGAGCGTGACGCCAGCCAGCATTACCGAAAGTGACAGCGGTTCCGCAAATCTGAGTTTCACGGTCACATTGAGCGCAGCATCGGGTAGCAATGTCACCCTGGCTTACACCACCGCGGATGATTCAGCAGTGATGGGTGAAGATTACACTTTCACCAGCGGTACACTGACCATTCCGGCCAACAGCACCAGCGCTTCGATTGATGTGCCCGTTCTGGGCGACACGGATGTGGAACTGGATGAGACCTTCAACCTGACCATCAGTAGTGCGCAGGGCGCTTCCATTGCTAACGGTAGCATGACTGTCGCGGGGACGATCATGACTGACGATACCCTGGCCGGGTATTACGACAACGGCACCATTTCAGTGAATGGCACAGGAGGCAGCCTGACCGGCGTACAGGCGATCGTTGATACGGATGTTCTCGCCATAGCCGATTTAACAAACAGTCTGGGTTATATTTTACCGGTCAGCAATCTGGATAACAGTGGCTTTAGCGGTACAGCCCGTGTGTATCAAAACGGGAACTTCGTGCGTACCACAGCCGTAACAGGAACCTTCTCTGTGGGCTCTAACATCGACCTGATCCTCACCGGTAGTGGCGATTACACCACAGGTACTATCTCGATAACCTATAACAGTACAATAAATACCCGTACCCCTCCAGTTTTGAGTGCTGGGGTATTCTGGGAAAACAATGCTGCTAGCATTGGTGTCAATGCTGACGATACTGTTAATTTATTCCTCAGTCTTAACAATGTACCCTCTACCGCATTGAGAGCATGTCGTGCAGACAATATATCGTTAGAGAACATCGATACAGAGCAACCGGGCCGAGCACGCAAATTCTCCGCTACGACATACAATTGTTCTCCACAAGAGGTCACAGGCTTTTTTACCTGGTTTGACGACGCAGGAACCGATGACGCCATGCTGTTCATTTTATTCAACGATGATGGCGTTCACTCTGCTCAGTTAAGTGAGAACCCTTGAGGTCGTTTTTTAGGGCACTTTAAACAACCTGGATGGTTCCGATGATTGAATCGAATAAGCAGGTAATCGTTTAACTCACTACTCGACACAATCGTTAGATGTAAGGATGCACAGATGATCCACGGTTCAGGGAACATCACCTCCAACAGATCTGCAGTCGCACATTCCGGTTCAGGCTGTAACCATCGAATTAGGTTCCGACCTGATAGATTGATCATAGTAATCCGCTATGTGCTCGCCAGCACCGCAGCACTCTATGGTTCACCATCTTTGGCCGGACCCACGCTTGCACCGGGATCAGCTTTAAACGGTGGCTACATCGAGTCCTCAGGACTCAACACCACGGTTCACCAGTCCGCTGATGCCATGGTGATCAACTGGGCCAGTTACAACCTCAACCGCGATGAACGCATCCAGTACATCCAGCCCAGCGCCAATGCCATTTCACTCAACCAGATCCTGGATCACAGCGCCTCACAAATCAACGGCCGTATCGATGCCAACGGCCGGGTGATCCTGGTCAACCCCAACGGTATCTTTTTCGGCGAAAACGCGCAGATCAATGTCGGTGGGCTGATCGCGTCCGGTCTCAAGATTTCCACGACAGATTTTCTCAACGGTGACTACCTGTTTCAGGAACAGGCGAATGGCGAGGGGTTTGTTATCAATCGCGGACTGATCACTGCTTCGACCGGCGGTGAGGTTATCCTGCTGGGACGCCAGGTGAGCAACCAGGGCCTGATCAGCGCACAACTGGGCAATGTCATACTGGCCTCGGGCAAGCAGGCAACCCTGACGTTCGATCGCGACGGCCTGATCGGTTTCCGTGTCGACGAATCGATATTGCAGGATGAACTCGGCCTCGACCCGGCGGTGTTGAACCAGGGCGAGATCGACGCCCAGGGCGGACGCGTTTTACTGACCGCCAGCGCCAGTCGCGACCTGTTTTCGGCCGCCGTCAACAGCGGTGAGCTGAATCAGCCTGTGAGCGTATTGATGAACGACGACGGCAGCTTCAGCCTGACCCGGGGCGCGGATGTCGTTAACAGTGGCACGATCGATGTTTCGACGTCATCGGCTGAAGGTGCTTCGGGTAACGGCGGCACGGCGATTCTGGTTGGGGAAACAGTCACTCATACCGGCAACATCTCCGCAGACGGCGACAATGGCCATGCCGGTTTTATCGAGCTGCATGCGCGCGACACTGTAGAACTTCGTGACCAGGCCGTCCTCAGCGCTCGGGGTGACCATGGCGGATACATCCGGGCTCTGGGCAATAAGGTCGGCCTGCTCGAACAAAGTTTAATCGATGCTTCAGGTCTGCAGGGCGGCGGTGAAGTGCTGATCGGTGGCGATCGCCAGGGCCAGAATCCCGGCATCCCCAATGCGGACTTCGTTTATCTTGGACCGGACAGCCGAGTGCTGGCCGATGCCCTGCAGAGCGGGGATGGCGGTCGCATCATCGCCTTCGCCGATAATACCGCCCGCATCTACGGCCAGCTTTATGCGCGTGGCGGCACCGCGGCGGGTAATGGCGGCTTTATCGAAACCTCCGGCAAATCAGGCTTTGAAATCTTGTTTGCACCGGATGTATCTGCAACCAACGGTCAGGGCGGGACCTGGCTCATTGATCCTTATAACATCAGTATAGAAACCACTGGACAAACCAATATCACCACTACGGGTAGCACTCGCTATACCGCGAATGCCAATGATGCCGTGGTTGGTATCGACACCCTGCTTGCCGCGTTGAGTGGCGGCAATGTCATCATCGACACCGATGACAATAACAACGGTAGTCAGGCAGGCAACATCACTTTCAATGCATCGATGGACTTTGATGGCGTCGGCACAGGTCGTACGCTCACACTGAATGCCTGGAATGACATCCATTTCACTGACAATGTCGCCATTACCGACTCGGTAAATGATACCGACAGCCTGAATCTGGAGCTTAACGCAAACCGGGGTGGCGGCGGCAATATCAGTTTTGGCCTAAATACCACGATTGAAACCGGAAACGGTAATTTTACGGCTTCTGCAAATGACTTTAATAGCGGCAATACTTCGATTGATGTCGGTTCGGGAACAATTAATCTGGATGGTGTAAACGGGAGTATCCACCTTGGTAACCTGACGGCATCAAGCGTTGGTCAGTCGGATTTGACCGCCCGTAACGGAAGCAGCATATCGCAGCAAACCGGTACTAACATAACGATTGCCCGCGATACTATTTTAGGTGGCTCATCAACTTCGACAATCACGCTTGATGAATCTGCCAACTCATTTGGTCAAAGCCTACAGTTAAACGCAACCGATGCGACAGTCACCGGATCTGGAAGCATTTCGGTTGGCAACTCTAGTATTACAAATAATTTGACTCTGTCTTCTAGCAACGGAGGTGATTTATTACAATCAACTGGCCTCACCGTCGGCAACCAGGCCACCTTCAGCACCACCGGCAACATCACCTTCTCCGGCGACAACAACTTCAACATCGTCAGCATCCCGTCAGGAAACAATGTCACCATAAACGATAACAGCGGCGACCTGGCCCTCAGTGCCAACAACGGTGCCGGTGGCGGTGGCATCACCGGCAATCTGGTTGCCAGCGCCAATGTGGGATCCATTACGAATGCCGGGGAAATTAATGTGGCCGGCACCACTTCCCTCGCCGCGCTCGATAATCGGGACATTATTCTCGACAACGTCAACAACACGCTAACCGGACTGGTTACCCTGTCGGTCAACAGCGGTGGCGGCAGCCCGAATCTGAACCAGGTCACGATCAACAACACAGCAGCGCTGAATATCGCCAGTTTCACCAGCGATAACACGGTTACCCTGACCGGCGACACCATCAACCTGGCCGGCGTGACGACGACAGGCGACCTTAACCTGTCCGCCACTTCCAGCACTCAGGTCGGTGACGTCATCACCCAGACCGGGGCCCTGGACATTTTCGGCACCACCACACTCCAGGTCGCAGACAACACAACACAGAATATCGTGCTGGACAACACCGGCAACGATTTCGTAACGCTCAATATTCTCGCGGCACAGAATGCCTCGTTGTACGACACAGATAGCATCCAGCTCAATAACGTCAATGTGCAAAACAATCTGACTGTTACGACACGCGGCCAGATCAATGACCTGAACGGCAGCTCCAGTGTTACGGTGGGTGGTACTGCCAACCTGACCGCAATTTTCAATACGACCCGCCAGGATATCAACCTTGACTCCGATCTACACGACTTCAACATCGTTAATCTGATCCAGGCCGGCAACGTCACCATCCACGACGCCAACAGCATTAGCCTGCAAAGCGCCAATGCCATTACCAGCCTGGATATCAGGGCGCTGGGTACATCCGCCGGCGGCAGCACCATTAGTAACTCGGCACCGCTCCTGGTGGATTTTTCGGCTGATTTTTATGTTCAGGACGGTCAGTCGATCGACCTGAGCGCAGCCAACAGTTTTTCCAGTACACCCTTCTTTTATGCAATTACCGGCCAGATCAACAATGTCGCACTGACTAACCTTGGCAATATTACAACTCAGGATGATTTCAGCCTGAGTGGCGATTTAACGCTCGCCGCACCTAACATCAACTTACAGAACGCCCAGGTCGGCGGCGACCTGACGCTGACCGGTAATGTCTCACAGGAAAACGCAAACAATGATTTCATGGTGGTCGACGGCTTGACCACACTGAATGGTGCATCGATTACGCTCGATCACTCGAACAACGACTTTCGCGGCAATGTCGTCGTCAACAACGCCAGTGCCGTCGTCAACCTTGTTGACTTTGCCGGAGGCATCCAACTGGGTGACGCTTCTGCACAGTTCATCGCTGATCAGCTAACCATTAACTCCAGCGGCGGCAACAACACTCAGGCCAATGATGTCATCGTGAACACCATGGCACTGGACGCCGGGACGAATGACATTCTGTTGAACAGCGCGACGGGCAACGATATTTCATCGATCAGCATCGGTTCTGCAAACAATGCCAGTATCAGTAACAGTGTCGCCACCAATATTCAGTCCGCTGTCATCGGTAATAACCTCACCATCGACAGCGGCGGAATTACCACTCTTGGCGCAACCGGTTCCGTCGTGAATATCAACAACGCTTTGACGGTAACCTCTGTTGGCGCCATCAACCAGGCCGCCAACTCCACCTTGCAGGTCGGTGGCCTGGCCAGCTTGACGGCCAGAAACGGAACAGGCACCGACCAGAACATTGCCCTGAACAATGCCGGCAATGAGTTCAACCAGGTCAATATCATTAACGCCGCCAACGTGTCACTGCGCGATACGACGGGCAGTATCGATATCCAGGGTAACATCAGCGGATTTCTTAATTTACAGGCTGACGGCAGCAATGCCGCGGGTTATGTCATCACCAACTCGGGCGAACTGAACGTAACCAGCAATGCCGCCTTTACCGTTAGCGACGGCGAGTCGATCAACCTGGGCAACGCGGCCAACACATTCACTCTGGACCCCATGTTTACCGCGTCTTCAGGCAGCATCAACAACCTGATCATCAGCGACGATAGTGCGCTGACGCTGCAGGGCAATCTGAGCATCAGCGGCGATCTTCAGGTCAGCGCCAGCGACATCACCTTTAACGACCTCACCCTGAATAGCGGCAGCCTCACCGCAAGCGCCAGCAACGGTATCGGACAAAATATCGGTACCACGCTGACTGTTAACGGCCTGTCCGATCTTAGTGCCGGAGCAGGGGGCATATTTTTAACGGGTAATAACGACTTTCAGAGTAATGTTCAGCTCAATACCTCTTCCTTCGGTACCGTCGATATTCATGATACCAACGGTCTGATGCTGGGCGTATCCACGATCACCGGCGACCTGTATGCCAGTGCAAGCCAGATCGACCAGGCCGACGATGGCGTCCAGGGAACCGGTGACGGCATCAGCGTCACCGGGCTGGCCAGTTTTATCGCCGACGACAACAGCTCGATCGGGCTCGGCAATATCGACAACCAGTTCAATCAGATTTCATTTGCGTCACTGAACAGTACCTTTCTTGATGACGTCATCATCAGCAACACAGGTGCCATCCAGCTGACCGGTGCACTGGTCAACAACAACCTGACGGTGACTTCTCTGAGCAACATCACATCCAGCTCCGGCATTCTGCAGGTTAATGGCCTGACTCAACTTAGCGGCAACAATATTTCCTTGCTCTCGTCAGGCACCAACCTGAACGATGTCAATATTCTGGCCGGCAACATCGTACAGATCAACGATAGCAACAGCATCAACTTCACCGGCACATCGACCATCAATGACAGCCTTACGGTAACCGCAACCGGAAACGTCAGCGACGATGCGGGCGCAACAATCGATGTTGCTAACACCGCCTCATTCACTTCGACTCTGGGTCAGGTTGTTCTCGATTCCGGCAGCCACGATTTCAACGGTATATCAGTCATCAGCGCCGGCAATGCAACGATTTCAGATGCCAACTCGATCGATCTCCGCCAGCTGACTGTCGGCGGCGACCTGACGGTCGTAGCCGATGCTGACGACACCGGAACCGACAACGCCATCACTGATACCAGTGGAAACATCAATGTCACCGGTAGCACTTATCTCAGCAGTTCCAGCACAGGCGACATTATTCTGAACCGCGCTTCCAGCAGCCACAACTTCGCCGGCGCCATCCATGCCGCCACCCATAACAGCACCGAACTGGCCAGTGTGGCGATTCGCAACCAGCTGGACACCCAGCTCGGCAATATCATCACCACCGACCTGCAGGTCATTTCCACCGGTAACATCGCTGATGCCGGCGCCATTCAGGTATCGGGACTGGCGACCCTTTCATCCGGTACCGATATCGACCTGAGTACAACGCCAGCCGACAACGCCATCAACAGCCTGGCGATCACTAACGCCAATGATGTCCTGGTCATCACCAACACTGCATTGACACTGGACACGCTCAATCTGCAGGGCCTGCTAGACCTGCAAGCCGACAGCATCGCTACGTCACAGAATATCCAGCTCAATGGCAACATCACACTCAATGCGCTTATCGGTGACCTTGACATCAATAACAACCTGGCCAGTAGCGCAGGCACGCTTACACTGGCCGCCGAGCAGAATATCAATCAACTCGCTGCAACACAGATCGATGGTGCGAACATCAACATCACCAGCAGAAACGGCAACATAAGTCAGAACGGCAGCATCAACAACCAGTCCGGCACCCTGACACTGAGTGCGGCCCAGTCCGTCGACATGGGCATCACCGGCAGCACAAACTCATCCGGGGCGGTCACCATCAGCGGTGGCGATTTAACTTTGCAGGGCGTAACCGCCCAGGGTGATCTGCTTGCTACCAGTACCAGCGGTGGTATTCAACAAACGAACACCCTGCAGTCAGCGACCGGTAACATCGAACTTGATTCCGCAGGCACGATCACCATGGCCAGCAACGCCGGCAGTGTTGCCGGCGGCGACATCAGCTATATTTCGGTGGGCGACCAGCAACTGGCCCAACTGACCGCTTCCGGAGGCAGTATCAGTATAGAAACAGGTAATGGGCGCATCATCGATGGCAACGGCGGCGTGATGAATTTAACTGCAGGCAGCATCAGTATCCGTGCCGATAGCGGTATCGGCACCACCACAGATGCGATCGAAACCGGCACCCAGAATATGGACATCATCAACAATGGCACCGGCAACAGCGTCATCAACCTTAACAATACCGGCAATGTCATCGTTCACAATCTGGTCAATCAGGGCGACATCATCTACAACAACGACACCGACGTCACCATCGACAACATCGATGCGGGCTTTACCACTGGCACATTGTCTCTGAATGTCGATAATGGTTCGGTGTACGGCATCGACCGCGGTGCCGGCGTCGACTTCCTGAACATCCCGGACATCACCGCCGATGCAGCACTGATTACCGTGAACGGTGCATTCGGCACCTTTGAACGTCCCATCGTGTTACGACTTAACTCTGAGTTCCTGCTGGCCTCCACCGTGAGTAGCACTTATTTCCTGGGCGGACCACCGCCCGTGAACAATGACACCTCGGCCATCAAACTGAGTGTATTTGATTCGATTAACAGTGTTTCCGGATTGCAACTGATCGAAGTCGAATCACTGGCCGATCTGGACCCTGCGATATTTAGCCAGATTTACAATTATGCATTGCTGGATGTTTCCATTCGCATGCCAAGAGATCAGGTGTTCGAAGACCAGCTCGACGAATACGATACCCAGCAATAATGAACAGTAACCCTGCATCCACCCTGCCTGGCAGGCGGACAATCATTTTTTACCCGCTTCCATAATGAATTTAAGAATTTCTTTATTGCTCGTCTGCGGCCTCCAGCTGATCAGTATTTCTCTGGCCAATGCCGGCTTCCTCGACATGCCGGAAATTACCGAACCGCCCGATCTCGAACGTCGTTCGTTTCTACTTGATATGGACATCCCCAGTGTTCGCGAACGCGATCCCGACCCTGAATCCGGGCCACGTCTCAATGTCACTAAATTCAACCTGCAGGGAATCGTCGAATACCCGGAACTGGGCATTACCCGAAGAGAAATCGAAAAACTGGTGGAACGGATTCGCTTCGAGCTGATGGAGGAGTACAAACTCCTGGATTCCGGCTACACCCAGGATGAAGTGAATCAGATTATCGACATGCTCGTCGATATTGAAAACGAGACACTGGATCGACACGTAACCGACCTCGACCTGCAGAAACTGGTCTGGCTGATTCGTGAACAACGTACTCAACGGGGCATCACGCTTGGCACCATAGAAACCGCTGCTGATAAAATCACCCAGTTCTATCGTGAACGCGGCTTCATTCTGGCCAAAGCCTATATTCCGGAACAACAGGTTCGCGACGGCATTGTCACCCTGACCTTGCTACTGGGCATGCTCGGTGACGTGAAAGTTGAAAATAACAGCATCTACAACGATCGCATCATCGCTTCGGTGTTTGACGACGCCCTCGCCAAACCCGTCACGAGCCGGGTTATCGAAGAAAAAATTTATCTGATCAACGATTACCCGGGACTTACCGTGGTCGGTCTATTCGAGCCCGGATACCAGGTCGGTGACACCCTGCTGGGTCTCAACGTCAAAGATGAGAAGCGATACCAGGCCAACCTGCGAATCGATAACCACGGTTCGGAAGACACGGGCACGCAACGGATTTATGCAGACTTCCAGGTCAACAACCTGGTCGGCCTGGCCGATCAGCTACATCTCGGCGCACTCAATTCATTCAGTCCGGACAATACGACCTACTGGCAACTGCAATATTCTCTGAATCTGTTCAGCCCGCGCTGGCGACTGATCACCGGACTGACCCAGAACCAGTTCATTCTCGACCAGGATGAATCGGAATTGCTGGCCAACCTGGAACTCAGCGGTCAGACCGAGCAGAAAGACATTGCCATCGATTACAAACTACGGCGTAGTCGAGCTTCGAACTACAGTCTCAATCTGTCCTGGGAGAATATCGTATCGGATTTGACGCTGGGTAATCTGAATGACCCCAGCGGACTACTGGACGACGAGATCGAGAACTATGGTCTGCGTCTGGATTACGACATTCTCAACGATGAAAGCAAGACACTGCATCAGGGCAATCTCAAACTGGTATCCGGTCAGTTTATCGAAGGTAACGATCCCGGCCAGGACGATAGCTACAGTATTCTAAAATCCGACTACACGTTCCTGTCGTTCATGAAGATTCCTTTCACGGATATCGACACCCGCATCATCATGCGCACATCGTTACAGTTCACCGGCTCTGCCCTGTCGTCCATCAACCAGTTTGCACTGGGTGGGCCCACGCGCGCGCGCGGCTACCCCGTCGACCAGTTTTCTGCGGACAACGCGGCATACCTGGGAATCGACTGGGTATTCAACCTGCCCGGCTGGCTGGACTTTAAACTGTCATCAAACCGCAGCCTGAAAGACTTCACTCAGCCATTTCTGTTTTTCGATGCCAGCTACGGCATCAAACGATCACTGCGTACAGACTCTGCTGACAGCAAAGCGACTTTGTATGATGCGGGCCTGGGTTTTCGCCTGTTCTACCTGAACAATCTGCAGGGCAATCTGCAATTTGCATTTCCCCTGAATAATGATTTTTCAGACATTGATCTGGAAGCGCCGGATGACAGCGTAAGAATGGTATTCGATGTTCAGTATAGTTTCAGATAAAAACACAGATCAGTCGCCGATACAGAGGCACATTCATGTGTCGAAATTAATCGATGATATGCGCCTTGCCCAGCATATGCTCGATTTCGGAGGCCGGGACCGGCCTGCTGAAAAGATAGCCCTGAATGGTGTCGCAGGCATTGGCACCAAGAAATTCCAGCTGCTCTGCCAGCTCGACTCCTTCAGCAACCACATCCATACCCAGGCTATGCGCCATGGCAATGATCGCTTTTACCAGTGCGGCATCTTCCTGGTCGACACGGATATCGCGCACAAACGCCTGATCGATTTTCAGAGTATCGATGGGGAATCGTTTCAGATAACTGAGCGAAGAATAACCGGTACCGAAATCATCCAGCGACAGTTTGACGCCCAGCGCCTTGATGTTATGCAGGCGCGATAACGCCATATCCGGTTCTAGAATGATGGCGCTTTCAGTCAGTTCGATACCGAGATATTTGGGTTCCAGGCCGGTATCAAAAATATTCGACGCGATGATGTCCGGCAAACGTTTATCACGTAGCTGTTTGGCGGATACATTCACTGATATGCGCACCGGCCTGAATCCTCTGTCTCGCCACTCCGCAGCCTGACGACAGGCTTCCTGAATGACCCACTCACCGATTTCCATAATCATATCGGTTTCTTCCGCGACCGGAATAAACACTGACGGTGAAATAAAACCCTTTTCCGGATGCTCCCAGCGGATCAGAGCCTCCATGCCTACCAGCTGGCCGCTCACGACACTCACTTGGGGCTGGTAATACAAACTCAGTTCCTGATTGGCGATGGCCTTGCGCATCGCACTTTCCAGAGCCAGCCGTTCTACGGAAGCATCGTTCATCGACTGATTAAAGAACTGAAAATTATTCCGGCCTTCTTTCTTGGCATGATACATCGCCGCGTCGGCATGCTTGAGCAACTTGTCGACATCCTCACCGTCTTCGGGGTAAATAGCGATACCGATACTGGTACTGGTGTAGACTTCATGGTCATTGATCCGAATCGGTTCACTGACCGCTTCGATCATCCGTTCCGCCACCCGAGCGATTGCTCGTGTGCTGGCCACGTCTTCCAGCATGACGGTGAATTCGTCACCGCCGAGACGAGCCACCGAGCTGTTCAGTATGGGCGACTTGTTGAGTGCCAGAGCATCGCTGCGTCGAATCACTTCCGACAGGCGTTCGGCAGTAATTTGCAATAACTTGTCGCCGACGTCATGCCCCATGGTGTCATTGATCAACTTGAAACGATCCAGGTCGAGGAACATCACTGCCAGCATGATGTTATTGCGTTGCGCATGCGCCAGCCCCTGACGTAAACGGTCCTTGAACAAGCGATTATTGGGCATGCCGGTCAGACTGTCGTGATACGCCAGATAAGCGATTTGTTCCTCGGCTTGCTTGCGCTCGGTGATATCGCGCACCAGTGCCACTACTTCATTCAACTGCACCGGCATCATGCGTGCTTCGTAGTAATGCACGCGCTTGTCGTAGATCACCACCAGCTCGAACACCACCACAGACATACGACGCAACACTTCGGCGATGCCTTCCTTGAACTTGAGCGCGACTTCCAGGCTAACAATTTCATCGATATTTTTGTTGAGCAGTCGGTCGGTGGTCAGGTAATGCTTGCTGCTCTGACCGGATTTGTAGGTGATCACCCGGCCGTCCGCATCGAGATGGAAAAACTGGTCGGGAATGGCCTGGAAAATGGCGTGCATCTCTTCATTCGCCTGAACCAGTTCCTCTGAACTCAAGGTCAGCGAATGATCCAGGCGACGCCGATCGTCGTCGAAACGACGGTAATCCTCATCAACCACATGCAGAAAATCACTCAGCGGAGGCCGGGTGATATCGACTTTGCCCAGATAGCGATCGATGCGCTGTTTCAGCGTGCGGAAATAATCGGTCATAGCAGATGACTTAAGAGATGTTGCTGCTTGTTATTTATACTGAATTTAGCACGTCAGCAGGATTTCGCTGGCTGTGAAGCAGAGAATTTACGAGCGCCACGAAAAAAGGCCGGACAGGCCGGCCTTTTTAAACAGAGCCCAGGGGGCCCCGGGATTGAGCATCAGGATTTCGAGTAGATCTCCGCACCCTGCTTGACGAACTGCACGGCTTTTTCCTGCATACCCTGCTGCAGCGCGTCCTGGGCGTCCATACCATGCTCGCGGGCATAGTCGCGCACGTCCTGGGTTATCTTCATGGAGCAGAAGTGCGGGCCGCACATGGAACAGAAATGGGCCACCTTGGCGGAATCCTTGGGCAGGGTCTCGTCGTGGTATTCCCGCGCCCGATCCGGGTCCAGGCCCAGGTTGAACTGGTCTTCCCAGCGGAACTCGAAACGCGCCTTGGACATGGCATTGTCGCGAATCTGCGCGCCGGGATGTCCCTTGGCCAGGTCGGCGGCATGAGCGGCGATTTTGTAGGTGATGATGCCTTCACGCACATCATCCTTGTTGGGCAGGCCCAGGTGCTCTTTCGGCGTCACGTAGCAGAGCATGGCGGTGCCGTACCAGCCGATATTGGCGGCACCGATGCCGGAGGTGATGTGGTCGTAGCCGGGGGCGATGTCGGTGACCAGGGGGCCCAGGGTGTAGAACGGCGCCTCGAAACAGTCCGCCAGTTCCTTGTCCACATTCTCTTTCACCATATGCAGGGGTACATGGCCGGGGCCTTCGATCATCACCTGCACATCGTGTTCCCAGGCGATTTTGGTCAGCTCGCCCAGGGTTTCCAGTTCGGCGAACTGGGCAGCATCGTTGGCATCCGCCAGCGAACCGGGGCGCAGACCGTCACCCAGCGAGAAGGAAACGTCGTAGGCCTTCATGATTTCGCAGATGTCTTCGAAATGGGTGTAGAGGAAGTTCTCTTCATGATGCGCCAGACACCACTTGGCCATGATGGAACCGCCACGAGACACGATACCGGTGACCCGGTCCGCGGTCAGCGGCACATAGGCCAGGCGCACGCCGGCATGGATGGTGAAATAATCCACGCCCTGCTCGGCCTGTTCGATCAGGGTGTCCCTGAAGATTTCCCAGGTCAGGTCCTCGGCCTTGCCGTTGACCTTCTCCAGCGCCTGGTAGATGGGCACGGTACCGATGGGCATGGGCGCATTGCGCAGGATCCACTCGCGGGTCTCGTGGATGTTCTTGCCGGTGGACAGGTCCATCAGCGTGTCGCCGCCCCAGCGCGCCGACCAGGCCATTTTTTCCACTTCTTCCTCGATGGATGAAGTGACCGCGGAATTACCGATATTGGTATTGATCTTCACCAGGAAGTTGCGGCCGATGATCATCGGTTCCAGCTCCGGGTGATTGATGTTGGCGGGGATGATGGCGCGGCCGCGGGCGACTTCGTCGCGTACGAATTCCGGAGTCACCGCTTCGGGAATACTGGCGCCGAAGCTGTGGCCCTTGTGCTGTTTCAGCAGTTTGGCGTAACCCGGATCCTTGCGCAGCTCGTCCAGGCGCATGTTTTCGCGAATCGCCACATATTCCATTTCCGGGGTAATGATGCCCTGCCGCGCATAATGCATCTGGGTCACGTTGTTGCCGGCTTTGGCCCGGCGCGGCTCGCGGATGTGTTCGAAACGCAGGTGCGCCAGTTCCGGATCTTCCTGACGCTGGCGACCGAATTCGGAGCTGGGACCGTCCAGTTGCTCGGTGTCGTCGCGCTCCAGAATCCAGGCGCTGCGCACATCCGGCATGCCTTTCATCAGGTCGATTTCGATCTCCGGATCGGTGAACGGACCGGAAGTATCGTAGACCGGAATCGGCGGATTGGTCTCGAAGCCGAAACTGGCCGGGGTGTCATCCTGGTGGATTTCGCGCATGCCGACACGGATGTCCGGGCGCGAACCCTGAATATACACCTTCTTCGAATGGCCCAGCGGGCGGGTGACTTCCTCGGACAGTTTGGCGGTTTTATTAATGAATTCGTCTGGGATTGCGCTCATAGATGCTCCTCGGCGGAGAAAACAGCGGCATCACCATTGGGGGGCGGCCGAAGCTTCCCTACGCCAGTGTTAACCGGTTCAGGTTCCAAGGGTTTCATCTCAGCCCGTCGCGCGGGCACCCCTAGCCTCAGGCTGCCTAGTGTAGCGTTTATCCCCGGTGGAGCATACCCTACGGGCGCAAGGTTACTTCGTAACAGGCCGGAAACGGTTGTCAAATATCCGCTCTGGGTTAGAATCAATCCCGGAACCTGGAACCCCAACAATAATTCGAGCATAAACAGTCAGCTACGCCATGGCCGATTGCGAACCACTGGAGACCCATGCATGAGTAGTATCGATCTGGCACAAGCCCGCCACAACATGGTTGAACAACAGGTACGCCCCTGGGACGTGCTGGACAGCAAGGTGCTGGACACCCTGGAGCGCATGCCCCGCGATGCCTTCACGCCGGAGGCTTACCAGGGTCTGGCCTATGCCGATACCAGAATCCCGCTGGGCAACGGCCATTTCATGATGCATCCGGTACTGGAAGGCCGCCTGCTGCAGGCGCTGGATCTGCAACCGGAAGACCGGGTACTGGAAATCGGCACCGGCAGCGGCTACCTCACCGCCTGCCTGGCGAAACTGGCCGACCATGTCGACAGCGTCGAGATCGACCGTGAACTGGCCAGCCGCGCCGGCACCAACCTGCTCTCCGAAGGCGCCACCAATGTCGCACTCATCGTTGCCGATGGCGTGAAAGATTTCGATACTTCACAAAAGTACGATGCCATCGCCATCACCGGCTCCATGGCCGCGCTACCCGACAAGTTCAGGGAAGCCCTCAACGTCGGTGGCCGCCTGTTCGTCATTCTCGGCGAAGACCCGGCCATGCAGGCACACCTGATTACCCGCACCGATGAATCCAGCTGGTCCGATCAGATCCTGTTCGAAACCTCGGTCAAGGCGCTGGATAACGCAGGCAAGCCCAAGCAGTTTGTTTTCTAATCCGACACCAATTGATTCAGGCCATAAGACATCCGTCATCGTTTCGATGACGGATGTTTTTTATGCCCGCCGGGAGCCGAGTCCGCCATGGCACTGATCAAGGCTGTAAAGGTCAGCGCATTTCTGGCACCCAGATACTGGCCGACATGGCTCGCCATCGGCCTGATGCGCATTGTCGCCAGTCTGCCCCTGCGCTGGATCGAAGTCATCGGCTTCAGCTTCGGCCGGCTGCTGTACTGGGTCATGGCCAATCGCCGCCGCATCGGTGAAATCAATCTGGGTATCGCCTTTCCCGAAGAATCCCTGGCGCAAATTCAACAACGCAATAAGACCTGTTTTGCCAACCTCGGCATGGCGGCCTTCGAACTGGGGCTGTCCTGGTGGCAGAGCGAGCGTCTGTTAAAACTCTGCGAAGTGGAAGGTCTGGAATATTTACAGCAGGCGCTGGAAAGAAAACACGGCGTCATCATTCTGACCGCGCATTTTACCTGCCTGGAAATCGGCGGGCCGGTGCTCAATCATCATGTGCCGTTTCAGGTCATGTACAAACGCGCGCACAACACACTGTTCGACGGCTTCATGAAATATCATCGCGGCCGTCTGTACAAGGCCATCGTCGATCATCACAAACCCATCACCATGATCAAGGGCCTTAAAAAAGGCTATGCCGCATGGTATGCGCCGGATCAGGATTTCGGCGGCAAAGATACCCTGTTCGTACCTTTCTTCGGTGTCGACGCCACCGCACTCACCGCCCCGGCACGCATTGCAAAAATCGCCGATGCACCGGTTGTGCCTTATTACATCGAACGCAAACCGAAAGGCCGAGGCTATCGTTTATCCGTGCTACCGGCGCTGGAAAATTTTCCAACGGATGATGCACAGAGTGACGCCTTACGCATTAATCAGATGCTGGAACAGCTTATAATGCGCAACCCGGATCAATATCTGTGGGTTCACAAACGTTATAAGAATCGACCGGAGGATCAGCCTCCGATCTATCCTAAAAGAAAATGATCAGTTATCGTCTGTTAATGTTATTACTTTGGCCGGCTCTGGTGATATACACCTTGCGCCTGTCCCGCCGCTACCAGTCTTCCCGTTATTTCAGACAACGTCTGGGTTACGCCTACCCGAGAACCGAAACGCAACCGGTGTGGATTCATTGCGCATCGGTGGGCGAAGTGAACACCCTGCGGCCACTATTACTCAAACTGATACAACAGTTCCCGAATACGCAGTGGTTGATAACCACCAATACGGTAACGGGTGCAAACACCATCGAAAAGCTTGAGCTGAAAAATGTGCAGCACTGTTTTCTACCGCTCGACACGGCCGGTGCAGTGCGGCGTTTTTTTCGCGACCTGCGCCCGCGTCTGGCTCTGGTGATGGAAACCGAGCTCTGGCCGTTGCTTTATCAGCAATGCAAACTGCGTAATATTCCTTTATGCATCATCAACGGCCGGCTATCCGGCAAAACCCTGAATGCGGGCAACTGGGTGAAATCACGCTATCGTGATGCCATGCAATGTGTGGATTACGTTTACGCACGCTCAGAGGACGATGCCGCCAGTTTCGTACAACTGGGACTGGACAAGGCCGCCGTCAGCAGTCCTGGCAACCTCAAGTTCGATCAGCATTTCGAGGGTGTGCTGGATGACATTGCGGAACTGTCCGACATCAAATATGTTCTTGCGGCGTCCACGCATCATGACGAGGAACAGACCCTCGCCCATGCCTGGCAACACATCGATACCAAAAACCACCTGCTGGTGATTGCACCTCGACATCCGGAACGTGCCCAGGATATTCTGCGTCAGTTGAAAATACTCAACCTGCGCGTGGCACAACGCAGTTGCGAGGAGCGCATCGAAGAAGACACCGATGTGTATCTGGCCGACACCCTGGGTGAACTGCGCCGCTTCATGAAAAACGCTTCGCTGGTGTTCATGGGCGGTTCGCTGATTCCGCGTGGCGGCCAGAACCTGCTGGAACCCGCGGCACTGGGCAAGGCCATCCTGGTCGGTCCGCACATGGACAACTTTGTCGATGAAACCCGCCTGCTGTTACAACATCGCGCCTGCGTACAACTGAATTCGGTGAACCAGCTGTCCAGCATGCTGGAAAAACTGTTGATCGATGAAGGACAGCGAGAGCAGCTGGGCGCCCATGCAGCACATGTGATGGAACAACAATCGGTGATTGCCGACAGCTACCTTCGAGAATTAACGCAAAGGTATTCGAAGCAGCTGGGTTGAGCGGGTCGCTTTAGTCTTCGAGGCTACGATAACCGGCCAGCAGTTGCTGCCAGTGTTCAGCATTGAAGGGAAAACCGGGATTCTGCATGCAGATCTTTTCCAGCGAGCGATGCAGTCGATCCAGGTTACTCTGCTTCCAGGGCCCATCGCCACGAATATCCCCTTTGTCGAAATCGATCAGATAGACCCTGTTGTCGATATCGAACAGAATATTGTTGGCGTTGAGATCGGCATGGAACACGCCACGATCGTGAAAACGGCGAATGCAGGCGCCCACCGCCTGCCACAGACTATCGTCCAGGGCATGATCACTGATCATCCGTGCCAGCGTGCGCGCGCCGGGAATGCGCTGGATCATGATGCTGGCCTGATACAGAAAGGGCGCATAGCTGTAAGGCCAGTCGATGCGCGCCGCCACCGGCCGGGGTACCGGCAGCTGAAATTCGTCATGCAAACGGGATAACAGGCGCCACTCACGCCAGGCCCGGCTCCGACCGGCGTGGCAACCGACGTAATACTGTTTGTTGAACTTCGCCACCTGGCCGCCGCGCAGATAATGGCGTAATACCCAGTGCTGCTCACCCAGATCGACGAACCAGGCCTCTCCGCGCCCGGACGCCGCCACCGACTCCACCCGACCACGCACCTGTATCCACTCCGGATCAAACAGATGAGACTGGGGCTGATCGACCAGCTCGGGATCATAGAGAATCAGACCGCGATGGGTCCTCTGGATTTGGGCGCCGGAATCGTAGCGCGCGGATTCACTGAGTGCAGGCATCATAATATGAATATAGAGGAATACACCACTATGTCTAAATGGATGCCCGCAGCATACCCCATCGCGGCAGCGGACGACATATCGACTCAATAATTATGTGGAATAGCCCCACTTTCAGGCCGGTACGGTACACAACCGTGGCCTGGCTCGGGCGTTCCGGCCCACTCAGATGCTCGACTTATGCACAGCTTTGGTGCCTGTCATAAATGTTTAAAATTAACGGTTGTTAATACGTGAGCAAAGTCAATCATTTTCTTAGAAAAAACATAACCCACTGATTCTTATACGGATGTCATCAGGTGTTCAAAAAACAGTCAAATTGTCACAAGTACACGAATTAACAGCCATACAGGCTGATACCCAGATACTATCCACAAAGTTATCCACAGCTATTGTGGATAAGCACGGCTTGCACTTTTTCCTGGAAAAATATCCCCACCCGGCGCCCGTCAAAGGGACCTGATTCAGCGAGGTTTATCCAGGCCCAGTGATTCCTGGGTCGGAAAATCTTCCGCATGCTCGGCGATCCATTCCTGGGCCGCCTCATTGGCGCTGAGCTGACGTCCGGTCTCTTCCGCCACCTGCTTGCGGTAATGCTCGATGTGACAGATCTGCTCGACCATACGCATACGGTACAGGTCTTCATCAAGAATGAAACGGGACCCCATTTCATAACCGTCGTCCTGACGCCTGCACCACATGACTTCGCAGATCGCTTCAAATCCTGGATCCACTGCCGGAATACGTAGACTGATGACATCGCCTTTTTCAAACGGATGTCGACTGGAAAAAGCCAGGCCGCCGAGGGATAGATTACGCAGAACGCTGGTGTTACGCACACGAAGGGACGACGCCGCCACCTCGATGGGGATATCCGTCGGGTGACGGATGAAGGTACGTCGCACGCCGCCAGGGCCGCTGACGCTAAGACTGTCAGACATTTTTTGCATGGGCCTCACCTCCGAGGGAGTCGGTGGTATGGGTTACTTCTAGTGTAACTCAGGGCCAGGAGAATTTCCTGTAGCAGTGTGTACTGAGCGCCCACCAGGCAAAACCTGTGCGCGGCTCTGGTTGCTGTTCAGTGGGTGTATTCAACAATCGTCGAACAGCATTCGATTATACAAACAGCTGTAGATTCAGGAGCAAAGGGGAATAATCAAACCCCTGTTCACTAACAGTTGTATTATCTTTACATCTGAGTCGTACACACAGGTCGATAACCCATTAACTCATGCGGGCCAGTATACAACCTCACTATTCAAGGCGAACTTCGAATCATGGCTGAAAAATCATTCCTGTTTCTGTTTTTACCCTATGCTTTTTTCATTTACTGGCGACTCAAAGCAACTCACTTCAACATCGGCGCCACAATTCTACTGTGCCTTCTAACCATGTCATTCAGCTGGGGCGTATTCTGGGCTGCGAACCGGGTCCTTCTGTTTGCTCCGGATGCGAGCGAGGCATTTGCATCAGTCGAGCATATCATGAGAGACGTTAATTACGGCTGGACAATACGCTACATACTTGAAGGATTTGGCTGGGCGGTTGGCTTACTGTACTTCTGGATATGCTGGGTAATTTCATGGTTAATAATTCGGACAGACAAAGCACAGCCAGAGAATGAACAATGAACAGATTGAGAATCACACACTACCGCAGTGAGCAGTATCGCGATATCGCAGATATTTTTCATGCTGCGGTACATGCTATCGATTCTGATATCTATTCAGAACGCCAGAAAGAAGCATGGGCACCGACCCCGCCAGAATATGAATTCTGGAAAAAGAAGCTTAATGTAAGTCAGCCGCTGGTTGCTCTCATCGACAACCAGCCCGCTGGTTTTGTCGAACTGGAAAGTAACGGGCATATCGACTGCTTTTATATATCGCCTGAATACCAGGGAATGGGTTTAGCCAGCGAGCTGTATAAACATCTGGAAGATATTGCACGATCACGTGGTTTGAAAAAACTCTATGTCGAAGCATCGCTGCTGATCAAACCCCTGTTTCTCAATCGAGGATTCGACATACATAAAAAAAACAGGGTCCGCCGCAATGGCGAGACCCTGTGTAATTTCTCCATGATCAAGCACCTGGGATAAGTCGGCAGCGTTAGCACTTCATCCCGTAACAGGAACCATATCAGTCCGCGTCGTAACCCAGATTCGGCGCCAGCCAGCGTTCAGCTTCCGCAGTGCTCCAGCCTTTCCGCTTCGCATAGTCTTCCACCTGGTCGCGATTGATTTTTGCGACAGCGAAATATCTTGAATCCGGATGACCGAAATACCAGCCGCTGACCGATGCCGCAGGCAACATGGCGAAGTGATCGGTAATGCTGATACCCGCATTGCTTTCCGCATCCAGCAATTTCCACAACTGGGTTTTCTCGGTGTGGTCCGGACAGGCGGGATAGCCGGGGGCCGGACGAATGCCCTTGTACTCCTCGGCGATCAATGCATCGTTATCCAGCGTTTCATCGCCGGCATAACCCCAGAATTCCTTACGCACTTTCCGGTGCATCAGTTCCGCAAAGGCCTCGGCCAGACGATCAGCCAGAACCTTCAGCATAATGGCATGATAATCATCATGATCGGCTTCGAAACGTTTCACGTGCTCGTCGATACCAATACCGGTAGTCACTGCGAAGGCCCCCATGTAATCCTTCACGCCGGAATCTTTCGGCGCCAGAAAATCCGCCAGGCAGTAGTTGGGACGTCCCGGCGGTTGCTCGGTCTGCTGGCGCAGAAAGTGTAGATTTTCCAGCACTTCACTACGTGAATCGTCGGTATAGATTTCCGCATCGTCTTCGTTCACCGCATTGGCGGGGAACAGACCGACGACGGCTTTGGCCTGCAACCATTTCTCGTTGATGATTTTATCGAGCATGGTCTGCGCATCGTCGAACAGTTTACGTGCTTCTTCACCTTTTTCTGCATCGTCAAGGATTTTCGGGTAGCGCCCCTTCAGCTCCCAGGCAAAGAAGAACGGCGTCCAGTCGATGTAGTCGCGAATTTCCTGCAGTGGGAAGTCGTCGAACACCTTAACGCCGGTGAAACTCGGATCGGTGGCTGCGTATCCGCTCCAGTCGATTTTTGTTTTATTGGCACGCGCCTGTTCCAGACTGGCCCATTTGGTCTGCGCACGGCGACCGGCATGATTCACACGCACGGTTTCATATTCGGAGCGTAATTCATCGACGAATTTCTGGCGCAGGTCGGTGGAAATCAGGTTCTGCGCGACACCCACGGCGCGTGACGCATCTTTCACCCACACCGTCGGGCCGGTGTAGTTCTGTTCGATCTTCACCGCAGTATGCGCCTTGGATGTGGTGGCACCTCCGATCATCAGCGGGATCTCGAAACCCAGGCGCTGCATTTCTTTCGCCATGTGCACCATCTCATCCAGCGACGGCGTAATCAGACCACTCAGGCCGATGATGTCCACGTCTTCTTCTTTCGCGGTTTCCAGAATCTTGTTGGCGGGTACCATCACGCCCAGGTCGACGACTTCAAAGTTGTTACATTGCAACACGACGCCGACGATGTTCTTGCCGATGTCGTGCACATCACCTTTCACCGTTGCCATCAGGATCTTGCCGTTGGATTTCGCACCTTCGCTTTTCTCCGCTTCGATGAACGGGATCAGGTAAGCGACCGCTTTTTTCATGACACGCGCGGATTTCACCACCTGGGGCAGAAACATCTTGCCGTCGCCGAACAGGTCGCCGACCACGTTCATGCCGTCCATCAACGGCCCCTCGATCACCTGGATCGGTCGCTCGAAGGTCTGGCGCGCTTCTTCGGTATCTTCTTCGACATAGGCATCGATACCTTTTACCAGTGCGTGTTCGAGGCGTTTGGCCACCGGCAGCTTGCGCCACTCCAGGTCTTCGGCTTTTTTCTCGCCACTGCCGTCACCTTTGTATTTGTCGGCAATATCGAGCAGTCGCTCGGTGGCATCGTCGCGGCGATTGAGCACCACGTCTTCGACGCGCTCACGCAGTTCCTCCGGCAGATCGTCATATACCGCCAGCTGTCCCGCATTGACTATGCCCATGTCCATGCCGGCATGGATGGCGTGATACAGGAATACCGCGTGAATCGCCTCACGCACCGGGTTGTTACCGCGGAACGAGAAGGATACGTTGGACACGCCGCCGGAGATCATGGCATGGGGCAGGGTGTTCTTGATGTCGCGTGTGGCTTCGATGAAATCGATACCGTAATTATTGTGCTCTTCGATTCCGGTCGCGACGGCAAAAATGTTCGGATCGAAGATAATGTCCTGCGGCGGGAAGCCCAGTTGTTCAGTCAGGATTTTGTAGGCGCGGGTGCAGATTTCCACCTTGCGCGCCTGGGTATCCGCCTGACCCACTTCATCGAAGGCCATGACAATCGTTGCGGCACCGTAGCGGCGAATCAGTTGCGCCTGCTCGATGAATTTCTCTTCGCCCTCTTTCAGGCTGATGGAGTTGACGATGCCCTTGCCCTGAATACACTTGAGTCCGGCTTCGATGATCTCCCACTTGGAGGAATCGAGCATGATCGGCACGCGGGCAATATCC
>CBDULQ010000017.1:0-25888 GCA_965368115.1 uncultured Gammaproteobacteria bacterium
GTATTGCTTGGCAAAGGCCGCTAGCAGGCGGGTAGCGAAGTGGCTGGCGGTGGTGGCGACGGAAATGGCCAGCCGGCCGCTCTGCAGCCCCTTCATCTCTTCGATGATGGTATCCGCCTCGTCCAGCAGCTGAATGATGCGCTGGCTGTAACTGAACATTTCCCGTCCGGCGGCGGTTAAATGGATTTTCTTACCCACATGCTCAAACAGAGGCAGCCCGATACTCTCTTCTAACTGTTTGATTTGCATAGAAACGCCGGGCTGGCTCAAGTGCAGGGACTCGGCTGCCTTGGTGTAGCTGTTGAGGCGGGCTACCGCTTCGAGCACCTGGAGCTGGCGCAAGGTGACGTGCATGGTTCTGGGCTCCATCAGGAAATACGACAGTAATCGTATGGTATAAGTAATTATTTATGACTACAATCAAAATTTCTGAGTATCTTTATACATTCAAATCCCTATACTTCCTTTCCCATTGGAAGGGCGGCGATTAGTTCAACATCACCCCACCGATTATAAAAGCCGAAGGGAAGGACATCATCCCGCCGGCCAGGACGAAAAATCTAAAACCTTGCAACAATGCTTAGGAGGCCATAATGGCTAAAAAGTACGACGCCGGTGTTAAAGAATACCGCGAAACATATTGGATGCCGGATTACACTCCGAAAGATACCGATCTTCTGGCATGCTTCAAAGTAACGCCTCAGGAAGGTGTACCCCGCGAAGAAGTTGCCGCTGCAGTCGCTGCCGAATCTTCAACCGGTACCTGGACCACAGTATGGACCGACCTGCTGACCGACCTGGACTACTACAAAGGCCGTGCTTACGCCATCGAAGACGTACCGGGTGACGACACCTGTTTCTACGCTTTCATCGCTTACCCCATCGACCTGTTCGAAGAAGGTTCAGTGGTTAACGTACTGACCTCTCTGGTGGGTAACGTATTCGGCTTCAAAGCCCTGCGTGCTCTGCGTCTGGAAGACATTCGCTTCCCGGTTGCCTACGTTATGACCTGTAATGGTCCCCCGCAAGGTATCCAGGTTGAGCGCGACATCATGAACAAATATGGTCGTCCGATGCTGGGTTGCACCATCAAGCCCAAACTGGGTCTGTCTGCGAAGAACTACGGTCGTGCCTGTTATGAAGGTCTGCGCGGCGGTCTGGACTTCACCAAAGACGACGAAAACGTTAACTCACAGCCGTTCATGCGCTGGAAGCATCGCTTCGACTTCGTAATGGAAGCGATCCTGAAAGCTGAAGCCGAAACCGGTGAGCGTAAAGGTCACTACCTGAACGTAACTGCACCGACTGCTGACGAAATGATGCGTCGTGCTGAATACGCTAAAGAAATCGGCGCGCCGATCATCATGCACGACTACCTGACCGGTGGTCTGGCTGCAAACACTCAACTGGCTCGCTGGTGTCAGGACAACGGCATGCTGCTGCACATTCACCGCGCCATGCACGCCGTACTCGACCGTAACCCGCACCACGGTATCCACTTCCGTGTACTGACTAAAGTGCTGCGTCTGTCCGGTGGTGACCACCTGCACTCAGGTACTGTTGTCGGTAAGCTGGAAGGTGACCGTGAAGCCACTCTGGGCTGGATCGACATCATGCGTGACAGCTACATCAAAGAAGATCGTTCACGCGGTATCTTCTTCGATCAGGACTGGGGCGCGATGCCTGGCGTTATTCCGGTTGCTTCCGGTGGTATCCACGTATGGCACATGCCTGCGCTGGTTAGCATTTTCGGCGACGACTCCGTACTGCAGTTCGGTGGTGGTACTCTGGGTCACCCCTGGGGCAACGCCGCTGGCGCGGCTGCTAACCGTGTTGCGGTTGAAGCCTGTGTTCAAGCACGTAACGAAGGTCGTGAGCTTGAGAAAGAAGGTAAGGACATCCTTACTACTGCCGCCAAGCACAGCCCGGAACTGGGTGCCGCTATGGAAACCTGGAAAGAAATCAAGTTCGAATTCGATACCGTTGACAAGCTGGACGTATCTCATAAGTAATTTTGCGCATTAACGCGAGATTATCCCGGACGCGCGCAAGCGCGATCCGGGATCCAGAATCGACTTTTGAATTTGAAATTATTTAACTGGAGTAAATCACATGAGTGATATGCAAGATTACAAATCAAGCTTGAGCGATCCTTCAAGCCGTAAGTTTGAGACTTTCTCTTACCTGCCACAAATGGACGACAAGCAAATCCGTGCTCAGATCGAGTACATCGTCAGCAAAGGCTGGAACCCCGGTATCGAGCACTGTGAGCCCGAGAACGCGTTCCAGAACTACTGGTACATGTGGAAGCTGCCTATGTTCGGTGAAACCGACGTAGACGCGATCCTGGCAGAGTGTGAAGCTTGCCATAAAGCACATCCGAACAACCACGTTCGTCTGATGGGCTTCGACAACTACGCACAGTCTGCTGGTGCCTCTATGGTAATTTTCCGCGGTAAAGCTGTTTAATCGGCCCGGGGAAAGATCCATAATATAAAGCCCCTGGCCGCATCGAGACGGGCAGGGGCTTTTTTTATAGATACGCTATGAGGCTTCGAGCATGAACAGACCAAGCAGACCCGACACCTACGTCGGCATCGACAATGACCTATTCGGCGGCATGACTAATATTGGTAAAACCATTCGTGACGCCTGGGTATTTGGTCTGATTCCGGAAACCGAAACCTGTGAAGGCTGGACCCTGTCCCGGATCGACGTGTTGTTACATGAGGTGAATGCCGAATGGGACAAGTACGGCTGTCTGGTCAGCAAGCTACCGCCCGAATTATTTGAACGTCACCAGATTATTCACAAGCAAGCCGTAGAAAAGGCCCGCGAGCTGGGCTGGAGCGGCGAATACGAGACGTTCAGTGACTAATAACAGATCAAGAAATTAACAGAACATCCAATTTTAAAGGTGTGTCATGTCAGAAAACACAGTAGACCCACAACAGTACATTGTTAAAGAAGAGCCTTACTACGAAGCCGTAGCGGACGAAATTGCACTGTACGAAGCCGCTTACAACGCACGCATGCCGATGATGCTGAAAGGGCCTACCGGTTGCGGTAAGTCCCGTTTCGTCGAGCACATGGCCTGGAAACTCCAGCGTCCGCTGATTACTGTGGCCTGTAACGAAGACATGACCGCATCCGACCTGGTCGGCCGCTTCCTGCTCGACAAGGATGGCACCAAATGGCAGGATGGTCCGCTGACCACCGCGGCACGCATCGGCGCCATCTGCTACCTCGACGAAGTGGTCGAAGCCCGTCAGGACACCACCGTGGTGATCCACCCGCTGACCGACCATCGTCGCACCCTGCCGCTGGACAAGAAAGGCGAGCTCATCGAAGCCCATCCCGACTTCCAGCTGGTGATCTCCTACAACCCGGGTTACCAGAGTCTGATGAAAGACCTCAAACAGTCCACCAAGCAACGCTTCGGTGCACTGGACTTCGATTACCCGATTGAAGAAACCGAGATCCAGATCGTCTCCAAAGAATCCGGCGTCGACGCCGACATCGCCGGCAAGCTGGTCCACATCGCCCATCGTGCGCGTAACCTCAAAGGCCACGGTCTGGACGAAGGTATCTCCACCCGTCTGCTGGTCTACGCGGGCCAGTTGATCAGCAAGGGCATCGAGCCGGTCGCCGCCTGCAGCATGACCATGGTCACACCGCTGACCGACGATCCGGATATGCGCGATACCCTGAATGCAGCGGTACAAACCTTCTTTGGTTAATTTTTAAATTTAAAAGAATGGGGTCCGCGAATGAACGCGAATACGCGCAACTAGCGATCATCAAATGATGTGCGTGCGGACTGCTTCTTTTAATCAGAAAAGAATCGATCATGAGTATTAAGCTCGAAGATTACGAAGAATTTCTCGAAAAGGCGCCGGTGCTGAGGGATGTGCTCGAGAGCACGTTCCAGGAAGCCTCCCGCGTCATGTCGCCCGCCGGTCTGGAAGAATACATGGACGGTGCCAAGGCACTGTGCAACCTGGGCCGCGGCAGTGACGTGGTGGTTACCTATCTGCAGGAAATGCCTCAGGTCGCCAAGGAATGCGGCGAAGACATCATCACCGACTGTGTCACCGCAGCGATGAAGCTGTCTTCGATGACCTCCGGCGAGGTGATCTCGCTACTGTTCAACAGTCTGCCGTCTGCCGCCCGCAACCTGGGTGACGCGGAACTGCTGCGTGGTTATCTGACCCTGATTCACCAGCTCGCATCCACAGCCGCTCGCGGTGTACGCCCGATGCTGAACCACATGGACGAACTGCTCGGCAAACTGACCCTGAGCGGACTGCGACGCTGGGCCAATTTCGGTGCCCAGGCTTATCGTCGCGATTACGCCAACCTGACCTCCTATTTCAATCTGGAGTCCGCCGATGCCAAGGCGATGCTGCAGAAAGAACGTCGCGGCGTACTGTTCGTGCGCAACCAGCGCAAACTGAATTTCTACCTGCGCGCGTTGTGGGGCAGGGACTTCTTCCTGCGGCCCACCGGTGCGGATTACACGGACTTTCGTCCCTACATCGAAGCGCGCATCCTGCACGTGCCGGATGCGGTCGACGACATCGGCGACATTGCCGGTATCGATCTGTATCGCGCTACCGCCGCGCACATGTGCAGTCACATGTGTTATTCCACCGCGCCCATCTCCGCCGAACAACTGAGTCCGGCACAGATGTTTTTCATCGGGCTGCTGGAAGATGCGCGTGTCGAATACAAAGCGGCCAAAGAGTTTCCCGGTCTGAAAAAACTCTGGCGCTCCCTGTTGCTGCTGGAGCATGAAGACAAACCGGAACATGACACCATGCCGGTGCTCGAGCATGTGGCGCTGATGCTGCTGGACAACACCGCCACCTCCGACGACCAGGAACTCAACGATTTTGCACAGCGTTTTCACGACGAAATCGAAGACAAACAGGACGACAACAATTATTCCTGGCACATGGGTATGGAGTTGTTCAACATCTTCTCCACACGCAAAGCCGTGCCGAGTTTGCGTATCCTGGAACGCATCAACATTCCGTATCGCGACGACAATCGCTACGTGTGGAATTTCGAAGAGTTCACCTGGGATACCGAGTACGAATACATACCCGCCAGTCAGCGCCAGGTGCGCAAAACCGTTAGCGTCATGGAAATGGCCAACGAAGTGGATTGCGAACTGGCCGGCGACGACGCCCAGGAAATCTGGACCTGTTCCACCGAAATGTATCCCTATGAAGACGACCTGGAGAACACCGCCAGCTTCAACGACATGTGGGGCAAGGAACCGGTTTCCGATCCCTTCCATTACCAGGAATGGGATTACCAGATCCAGCTGCATCGTCCCGACTGGGCGACCGTATACGAACGCCGTCAGCCCAAGGGCGACCCGGAAGCCATCAACGACATCCTTGCCGAATACCGGCCTGTGGCCCATCGCATCAAACAGATCATCGACCTGCTGACACCGGAAGGTGTACAACGCATTCGTAACATGGAAGACGGCGACGAAATCGATATCAATGCCGCCGTCGATGCGATGATTTCCATTCGCATGGGCGAACAGCCGAATCCGCGCATCACCATGCGCAATGTATTGAAGAGTCGGGATCTGTCGGTGGTGGTGTTGATGGACCTGTCCGAATCCACCAATGAAAAAATGATGGGCTCCGACAAAACCGTGCTGCAACTGACCCGTGAAGCGGCCACCCTGGTATCCACCGCCATCAACGGTATCGGCGACCCGTTTGCGTTGCACGGCTTTGCATCCGACGGGCGTCACGATGTGCAGTACTACCGCTTCAAGGATTTCAACCAGCATTTCGATGACGAAGCCAAGTCACGGCTGGCCGGTATGAAAGGTGGCCTGTCGACACGCATGGGTGCGGCCCTGCGTCACGCCGGACATCATCTGATGAAGCAACCGGAACGACGCAAACTGATTCTGCTGGTCACCGACGGCGAGCCGGCGGATATCGATGAACGCGATCCTCAGCATCTGCGTCACGACACCAAGAAGGCGGTGGAAGAGTTGTACAGTCGCGGCGTGCTGACCTACTGTCTGACCCTGGATCCGAACGCAGACGATTACGTCAAACGTATCTTTGGTTCCAATAACTACACCATTATCGACAACGTGGATCGCCTGCCCGAGAAACTGCCGACACTGTTCGCGTCACTGACGGCATAAACCTGGCTACGCGGGCAGGGAAGTCCGCATGTCGCGTCGGGTATCTATTTCGCAGAACATCTGTAAACTGAATGCGCAGATGTTGGAACAGGATTTAAAGGCATGTACACCCGCCACCAAGAAGTGCCTCAGTTCGATTCCCGCCCCGGTAAGGTGGATGCGGTCTATTACAACCATGTACAAACCGCATTGAAGCGCCTGGGCCAGCAGATTCGTCTGCAGATTCCCAAACTCAAACATCTGGATCTGATCATTCAGAAAGACGCCTGGATCGTGGTCGATCGGGTGTTGAACGATGTACCCGTCGCGGCCTGGACCGATTTCGAAGTGGAAGGGCGCGACAACCTGCACGAACCGATTCCCTGCCAGATTCGATTCTTTCATTTCGCGGCGCGCATGGTACTCAACCAGACACTCAAGGCCATGGACGATATTCTCCTCGAACAGCTCGCCAATCTGTCGCCGGACGACGAAGCGGTGGTTTTACCCTTTAGAAAAGACGATTAGGCCAGACCCGGAATCGTTTTGTTGCGCACCCGCACAAAGATAATAATATTCTTTAATAAAATATTGTAACTCATTGAATATAAACGATTTATGAACTGAGTCACGACATCTTTTACGAGGCGCTTTAGATTATTGGCCGGGAAAAAATAGAGGTTTTACCCGCCCAATTCACGCATCCTCAGCAATTCGATTATACTCCCTGAATAGATCTACAAAATCGACATCAATAAGACTGAGCCGATGTCTCGACCCGTTGATCCGTTGCCGGTTGAGTCGCTATCGGTGGCCCGGATTACAAGGTAGTGACCCACCCCGCAAAACACGCTAAGGAACGTCGAATACTACGCCCGCTGCGCTGGCTGCTGCTCGGCATCGGTTTGCTTCAGGTGTTCGCTGCAACGACACAAGCTGAAACCCTGCGCATCGGTTATCGACTCGACAGCGCACCACTTCAGTTCCAGGATGAGCAGGGTGAAGCCAGAGGCATACTGATCGACTTCTGGAAGCTCTGGTCGGAAAAATCCGGCATTCCGGTTCGTTTCGAAGGCGCCTACAACAAGCCCCTGCAACAAAAGCTGGTCAACGGCGATGTGGATATCATTGCCGGACTGTTCGCCAACGACGAACGTCGACAGCGAATGCTGTTCTCCGCAGAAATACTCAGCAGTCCCTACCACCTTTACGTCGCGGCTTCACTGGGCGAAGACTTCAGTCTGGCTCATGCCGGCCAGATACAGAACTTTCATATCGGCGTCACCCGCGGCAGTTTTCATGACAATTATCTGAAAACACACCATCCGGATTTAAGCCCGTTACGTTTCAAAGGCTATGAAGACCTGTTCGAAGCGGCCGACCAGGGCCAGATCGAAGCCTTTATCGCCCAGCCCATGTACCTGGCCCACTATCGTCAGCGACATCCCGGCAACGGTGGGCTGGTCGCCGTGCAACCGGCACTTTACACCCACGCTTATCGCGCAGCCGTGAGTAAACAGAATGCGAACCTTCTGGCGCAGATCAACCGATACATTGGGCAGATCAGCGGTGCGGAAAAATCCGCCATCGCCAGTAAATGGCTCGGTATTCGCTGGGGGCAGTCGACGCCGGCGACGGGGCAACTGTCACTGTCTGCACTGGAACAACAGTGGCTGAGCGAGCATCGCCAGTTACGTATCGGTGTCGACCCCGACTGGCCGCCAATCGAATATGTCGATCACAATCAGACGTACAGTGGTATCGCTTCGGATTACGTCAATCTGATCGAACGTAAGCTCAACATCGACATGGCGGCCAACACGGAACGGAGCTGGGCGCAATCCATCGAACTGATCAAACAGGGTAAACTCGATGTATTGCCCGCCGTTTCACGCACCCGTGAACGCGAAGCCTATCTGAATTTCACCCGACCCTATCTTAAATTTCCCTATGTCATCTTTACTCGCGACGATGCGCCCCTGATTACCGGACTGGAAGAACTGATCGGCAAAACCGTTGTAGTGGAAGAGGAGTACGCCAACCATAATCTGTTGCGCGACAATCATCCCGGCATTCAACTAATGCGTGTTGCTACCACGGAACAGGCACTGCGCGCGGTTTCACTGGGTCAGGCGGATGCCTACATGGGTAACCTGGCAGCCTCCAGCCACATACTGCTGGAAGCCGGCATCGCCAACCTGAAAGTCGCCGCGCCCACGCCTTACAGCAACGATCTGTGTTTCGCCGTGCGCAAAGACATGCCGGAACTGGTTGGTATTTTGCAGAAGGCCCTGGATACGGTGACGGTTAAACAGGCGAACGCCATCAAGCGTAAATGGTTTTCCGTGCGCTTCGAACACGACCTGGATTATGGCCTGTTGTGGAAAGTCATCGGCACTTCGCTACTGGTGCTGGTGCTCGCGGCCCTGTGGATCTGGATGATCATGCGGCAGAAAGAAGCCTTGCGGGTCAGCGAAGAGCGTTTTCAACTGGTGATGAATGCGGCGCAGGAAGGTATCTGGGACTGGAACCTGGAAACCGGCCATGTTTATTTCAGTCCCGGTATCTACAAGATACTCGGTTATGACGAAGCCGAACTGCCCGGTGATTACGCGGGATTGACTGAATTATTGCCGGACCAGGATCGTGATCGCATTCTCGATGAGATCAATAAAATCATCACCGATTGCCGGGCGAGTTACAGCCTGGAATTTCCCATGATCACGCCATCGGGTCGATCCATCTGTTTGCTGGCGCGCGGCACGCTGGATTTCGATCGTTATGGTAAACCGGTGCGTTCGTTGGGCAGTCTCTCCGACATCACGGAGAAGAAATCCGCCGAACAGAAACTGGAACAGAACGAACGCCAGCTCAAATCCATCATCGATGCCATTCCGCTGGCCATCATCGTGGTCGAGGACGACGGCACAATCGTTTACGCCAATAAAGAAACGGAAAAAGATGCCAGCCCGGGCAAGAGCGCAGTGGGACTCAACATGCTGAGCTTTTACGAACATCCGGAAGACCGGGATCGGCTCTATTCCATCTACAGGGAACAGGGCCGGGTCGATGCCATGCCCATGCGTTATCGAACGCCCTCGGGCAAAGTCATCGAAGGCATTATTTCGATGCTGCCCGTATATTTCAACGACGGTATCAAAAACCTGGGCGTGCTGGTCGACCTGACCGATCGCATTCGCATGGAACGTGAACTGCTCGCCGCCAAGATTCAGGCCGAGGCAGCCAACAAAACCAAGTCCAGTTTCCTGGCCAACATGAGCCATGAAATACGCACCCCGATGAATGCCATTATCGGACTCGGTCACCTGGTATCCAAGACCGAACTTCATCCCCGTCAGCAGGATTACATCGACAAAATCAACCAGTCCGCCCACTCGCTGCTCGGCATCATCAACGACATTCTGGATTTCTCCAAGATCGAGGCCGGCAAACTGGAAATCGAGAAAACCGAATTTGCTCTGGAAGACGTGATGGCCAATCTTTCCTCGATGATTGCCCTGCGCGCCGAAGAGAAAGGTCTGGAAATTGCCTATTCCATCGATCCGAATCTACCGCACCGCTTACTCGGCGATCCTCTGAGGCTGGGACAGATACTCATCAACCTGACCCAGAACGCCATCAAGTTTTCCGAGCAGGGCGTGGTGATGGTCAAGGTGAACATTCTGGAAAACAGCAAGCGTCAGGTGCGCCTGGGTTTCTCGGTGGAAGACGAAGGCATCGGCATCGCGGAAGAGCAGTTAAGCACATTGTTCGAGGCTTTTTCCCAGGCCGACGACAGTCATACCCGGCGTTACGGCGGCACCGGCCTGGGCCTGGCCATCTGCAAACAACTGGTGCACCTGATGGGCGGTCAGATTTCAGTGCGCAGCGAATCGGGCAAGGGTAGCGTGTTCTCGTTTCAATTGCCCTTCGATGTCGCCAACGAATTACAACAAACCGTTACCCAGCCGATCGACTTCACCGGCCAGCGCGCACTGATCATCGACGACAATGGTACCGCGCGCCAGATCCTCAGTTCCATGCTGGCTTCGTTTCATTTTGATATCGAAACCGCCGATTCAGGTCGTAAGGCATTGACGCTGATTGAACAGCGTTATCGAGAGCATGATGAAAAACCCTATGAGCTGATTCTGGTGGACTGGAAAATGCCCGAGATGAACGGCATCCAGACTGTGCAGCATATTCGCCAGACACTGCCGCAGGAGAAAACGCCGGTTATCATTATGATTACCGCCTATGGCCGGGAAGAAATCATGCATCAGGCGGATCAGGCGGGACTGGACGGTTTCCTGATCAAGCCGATCAACTCGTCGATCCTTTACAACAGCATCCTGGAAAGCATGTATCAGACCGAGCCCGGACAGCAAACCATACCGGTAAGCGTCCCGGTACAGGAAAAATTATCCGCCCAGGTGTTGCTGGTTGAAGACAATTCCATCAATCAGCAGGTTGCGGAAGAAATTTTACAGAACATGGGGCTGGATGTGGCTGTTGCCGGTGACGGTAAGCAGGCACTGGAACTCATGCGACAGCAGGCTTTCGATCTGGTCCTGACCGACATCCAGATGCCGGTGATGGATGGATATGAACTAACGGCCGCCATCCGCAACGACGCCAGCCTGGCATCGATACCCATCATCGCCATGACGGCCCACGCCATGGAAGGTGATCGCGAGCGTAGCCTGCAGTCGGGCATGGACGATCACGTCGCCAAACCCATCGATCCCGGCCATCTGTACTTCACTCTTAAACACTGGCTCGGACGCCCGGTCAAACATCAGCCGGCGACGTCAGGCATTCGCGCCGACGCCGATCTTTTCCCAGAGCATATACAGGGCATCGATATCAATTCAGGTCTGCGTCGCATCGGTGGTAACAAACAATTGTTCATGAAACTGCTGCGTGAATTTGCCGAAGACTACAGTCATGCCGACGACGAACTGAGAGCCGCCATGACATCCGGCGACCTGGATGAAGCACGGCCCATGTTGCATACCATTCAGGGCATCTCCGGCAACATCGGCGCCACGCGATTACACGATGCCGCCATGTCGGTGCGCGAATGCCTGAAACAGCACCTGCTCGATGAACTGTCGGATTGTGCCGATGAATTTTATGCCGCTTTCGATGAAGTCAAACAGGCGTTGCAGGCGTGTATGGCGCGCTGCCAGAACAATGAGCGGGAAACCGGTGAAGGTGCAATTCGGCTGAATCGTTCTGTGCTGCAGACGATCGAAGAATTACTGGAACAGGGCAATCCCGATGCCGCTCGTCTGTTATCCAGCATCGATCAGAACCGACTCGATGCTGATGTCGTTGATCTTATCCAGATTGCGCTGGATAATGTCAATAATTATGACTTCAACCATGCACAGGCAATCGTTTCAAGGATAGATGCCAGAGTTAACAAGGGGATGTAGTGGGGCGGTATATGATGGAGCAGAACAGGAAAACCATTCTCATCGTTGATGATGAACGCTTTTATATCAACCTGCTGGTTGATCTGCTGGCGGACGATTATCAGACCATGGTTGCCAAGAACAGCAAGGAGGCCTTCGAACGTGCGCTGAACCGACCGGACCTGGTATTACTCGACGTGGTCATGCCGGAAATGGATGGTTATCAGGTCTGTGAACAACTGAAAAACGATCCACGCACGGCCGATATACCGATCATCTTTCTAACGGTTAAAAGCGATATCGACGACGAAGTACGCGGCTTCGAACTCGGTGCCGTGGATTACATTACCAAGCCCATCAGCCCGCCCATCGTCAAGGCGCGTGTCGCCACTCACCTTGCGCTCAGCGAAGCCAACAAAATACTGCAACAGGAGAACACCCAGCTCATCTCCGAGCAACGCAAGAAAGACGAACAACTGCGTTGTAGTCAGAAGCTACAGGCACTGGGCCGACTGACCGGCGGCATCGCGCACGATTTTAACAATATCCTGGGCATCATCATCGGTTATGCCGAATTGCTGCAGGCCAATTTAAAAGATAACGCACAACTCGAAAATTATATCAACCAGGTATTACACGCCGGTGATCGGGGCGAGAAAATCACGCACAAATTATTATCTTTCTCGCGCCAGAAAACCTTCGAGCCCAGCGTTTTCAATGTTAACGAAGTACTCGAACAACAGCTTGGCATGTTGCAGAAAACCCTGACGCCGGGTATCCAGATCAACTTGAAGCTGGAATCGGATCTGGGTTCGATACGCGTCGACCGGGACGACCTGGAAAACGCCATCCTCAACATCAGCATCAACGCCATGCACGCCATGCACAATGTCGGCCGCTTCGACATCCGCACCTGGAATCTACAGGTGCCGAACGGCGGTCCGGCGGGCAGCGATCTTGAGCCGGGTCAATATGTCTGTGTGTCGCTTACCGACAATGGTTGCGGCATGGACGAAGAAACCCTGAACCACATTTTCGAACCTTTTTTCTCTACCAAGGGCGAAGCCGGAACCGGCCTGGGTATGAGCCAGGTGTTCGGATTCATGCAACGCTCCGACGGCCATATCAATGTGGAATCAAGACCGCAGCAGGGTAGCACCATTACCCTGTATTTCCCCATGCAAGACGCCGAGCCGGAGCAAATCGAGAAACCCTCGTCCAGCTCGGCCTTCAAGGATACCGAAGCACTTAATAACGAAGCCATTCTGGTGGTCGACGACGAAGAACCGCTACGCGCACTGATGGACGAAGTACTCAGCGAACACGGCTATCGGGTATTTACCGCCGAAAACGCCGATCGTGCACTGGAGATACTTCAGCAACAACACATCGACATCATGCTCACCGACGTCATCATGCCGGGCATGAACGGATACCAGCTTGCCATGGAAGTACAACGCTTATATCCGCAAGTGAAGATTCAGGTGATCAGCGGTTACGGTGAAAATCATTTCGAAGGCACCGTGCACCAGGAGCTGCATCAGAATCGCCTGATCAAACCCGTGTATGCGTCCGAATTGTTAAAGCGAATCCGCTCGCTGGTTTAGACAAGCGCATGGCCCGTTTAAAGGTTCAGCGCACGGCGCTAAATATCAGTTACCGATACCGAGCACGATCAGTCCCGCGCTAATAATCACCGCAGCAAGAATACGCATGCGCGCGTTTTCAGTTTCCCTGAACACAACAATCGACAGCATCGTCGCCAGTACGATACCCGCATTGGTGTAAGCCACCACGATGGCCGCCGGCAGTTCAAGCATGGCGCGCACGATGAGTGCGTAGGCGATACCGATAAACAGGCCGCCCGGCAGCATATGCATAATTCGCGGACGGCTGACGGGCACCAGGCGTCGCGTTTCGAACCACTGAATAACCGATAGCCCGAGAAATGAAGCCAGATAACCGACACTGATGAAGCCCATTTGTGCGCCGAAGCTGGGTAAATAAGAGACGGCCAGTTTATCGCTGATCGAATAAATACTGGTCGCCAGTGCAGCACCGATGGCCCAGGGTATGGCATGTCGCGCATCACCGTGTCGGGACGAAACCGCTAACACCCAGAGTCCTGCGACACTGATCAGAATACCACTCAGGCCGCCGATGCCCGTGCCCTGTTGAAACAGCAGCCATGACCAGAGTACGATGAGCAGGGGTGAACTCCGCGCCACCGGGTAAACCAGGGCGACCGGCGCATAATGATAGGCTTTGCGTAGCGCCATAAAATACAGAGTATTGGCGGTCGCGCTGACTGCCATGGCGAGTATTAAATCCGAACTCCAGTTGCTGTCGTGAAACAGTCGCCAGAACGCCCAGGGTCCCAGCACCAGTAAATGAACCAGCAACCCCCACCACAAAAAATTACAACGTCTGTCCACATGTCGCGCCAGCAGATTCCAGGCAACATGCATGAGCACCGACAGGGTAATGGCGAGGTAGGCGTTATTCACGGGCATTGAGTTGTTCGGATTCGACTATTCCAGCGTCAGACCATCATAGCCGGCCAGCACATTGTCGGGAAGTGGGTGTTCGGCGTTCGATAACCAGACGTCCATGTCATGGCCGATGTGCGTGAGCAGGGTCCGGCCCGGTTGTATCTGATCGTGCAGTCTCAATGTATCGTCCAGATTATTGTGGTTGCGATTCTCCACCAGTGGCGGTGCCGTGGTATCGATAATCATCGCGTCCAGCGACTGACGGGCCAGGCGTTCGATCACCGCCGGTGGCAGATCCCGCGTGTCGGTGAGGTAGGCGATACGCTGTTCGCCCTGTTCGAATAAATAACCGAAGGTCGGTTTTGAGTGAATCATCGGCAGCGCTGTGATCGTCAAACCCTCAAGCTGGATCGGGGTCAATTTCTTCAAAGGATTAAAGTCGAGGATGCCCGGGTGTTTGAACAGGTCGTCGCAGCCGTGGGAATCCGGCGGACAATATACCCGGATACGCGTGTCACTTCCCCAGCGCAGATGAAACAGTCCCTGCACATGATCTGCATGAAAGTGTGTCAGCAACACGCCATTCAGTGACGGCGCAGGAAAACGCTCCGCGATATCCATCAGACCCGCATCGATCAGGTAACGCTGATCATGCCATTCCAGCAATGCACAGGTGGAACGACGTCGACATTCCGGTTGTTGTCGAATCAGCGTGCAGCGTGCGCACTGACAACCGTAGCGGGGCATGCCGCCGGCATCACCGGTACCCAGCAAGGTCAGGCGCATTGATCCTGATGTCGCTTGATGATGGTATCGAGAAATATTCGACCGGCGTCTTCCAGTCTGCCGTTGTTTTCGATGCGCACCAGGCGCGGGTGCCGGGTATCCACTTCAAGTTTCACCGCCTGGGCCAGTCGATGCTGAATCTGCTCGGCGTTTTCCCGGCCGCGGGCAAACAGTCGCTCACCGAGGACTTCCGGATCGACGCTGACGAGCACCGGCACCAGGCCGGGGTAACGCTGCTGGGCCTCCGGCAGGTATTCTCGCGAACCGTTCATGACCACGTCCAGACCATGATCCAGCCAGACATCGATTTCCTTGCCTATGCCGTAATGGGTGGCATGGCTGTACCAGTGCATGGCGAAGCAACCCAGTCCCAGACGTCGTTCAAACTCCCGGCTCGATAATGCCACATGATTTTCACCACCGGAGTCCGCCGGACGCGTGATGTAGCGATGGGCGAACATCACCGGGACATCGTTCGGCATATGCGTCTGTATGTAATGGATCAGGCTGTCTTTACCGGCACCGGATGCACCGATCACATAAAACAGATCAGCCATGATCGTACCAGGCGCTGTAAATCTGTTTGCCCTGACTCCAGCTCGCAGACACCTGGGGCAGTCCACCCGGTGTAGCAACGGCGATCAGGTCGGCGCGTTTGCCCACCGCAATTTCACCGCGATCGTTCAGTTTGGCTGCGCGTGCGGGATTCAGTGTTACCGTACGCACCGCGGCAGCCAGATCCAGGTCGGAAATTTCCGGGATGCGATGCACCGCAACGATCAGTGCCGCCGGTGAATAATCCGCACACAGACAATCGGCCACACCATGGTGAATCGCTTCCACCGCTTTCATGGAACCGGACTGGCTTTTGCCGCGCAGAATATTCGGCGCGCCGAAGATGGTGGACATGCCGGCAGCTTTAGCCGCCTGTGCCGCTTCGAGGGTAATCGGGAACTCGGAGATATCCGCACCGATGGAGGTCATGGTGTCGACACGCTCTTTACAGTCGTCATCGTGGCTGGCGACGGAAATACCCGCCGCATGCGCCGCTTGCGCCAGTTCCTGCATGCGGGCAAAGGCACCGGACGCCGCTTCCTGTTTACGTTCGATCAGCACATGCACTTCATCGGCGGTTTTCTTGTAGGTGCGCGTCAGGTAATCGCGATAGGCGGCCATGTCCTTGAACTGACCCTGACCCGGTGTGTGATCCATCATCGAGATCATGTGCATGGAATCTTCATTGAGCAATTGCTTGAGAATCGGCAGACCGGTTTCATCGGTGATTTCGTAACGACAGTGCACCCGATTGTCGACCAGCGCATGGGGCTGCCAGGCGTGTACCGCGCGAGCCACATCCGCCGCCATGTTGTTGTTGCGCACGCCCAGTTCTTCATGGGCAAACGACAGCGCATGATACACGGTGGTAATGCCTGCCGCCGCGTTGCGTTTATCCGCCTGGGCACAGGCGAAGTCCAGGGGGAAGTGCACATTGGGACGCGGTTCGACTTCTTTCTCCAGTGCATCGCAATGTAAATCGATCATACCGGGCATCAGGGTCTGACCGCGCAGGTCGATCGTCATCGCATCATTGACGACTTCAGGATTGATCGCGGTGATTACACCGTCTTCGATCAACAGGGATGCATCGTCGACGATCTTGTCGGCCAGCACCAGTCGCGCATTCGTTAAACAGGTTTTCATTAAACAATCTCCTTAAGGACTTGTTCTAAAGCCATCGGCGGTTCCAGTTCGATCACATGGTCGGCCAGGCGAGCCACCAGTTCTGGGTGATGAAAGATGGCCAGCATGGCCACACCTTCATGTTTTAAATCTTCGATCAGTTGCACGACGATGTTGGTCGTGTCCGGGTCTAGACTGGACGTGGGTTCATCCAGCAACAACAGTCGCGGGCGGGACACCAGTCCGCGGGCCAGATTCACCCGTTGTTTCTCACCGCCGGAAAAGGTCGTCGGCGAAATGCCCCACAGGCGTTGCGGCAGCTTCATGGCCGCCAGCATGTCGCGGGCTTTGTGTCGTGCCTGCTCCCGATCCATGCCCTGTAACAACAGGGGCTGGGCGACCACATCTTCGGTGGACTGTCGGGGCAGGGCGTGCAGAAACTGAGTCACGTAACCGATTTCATTGCGGCGCAGTTCCAGTATCTGGTGTTCGTCGGCGCGCACCAGATCGATCGCGTGACCGGCGGCGCTGTGATAAATCAGTCGGCCGCTACTGGGCAGGTAGGTGCGATAGATGCCTTTCAGTACGGTGGATTTACCCGCGCCGGTAGGGCCGATCAATGCAGTCAGCTGACCGCGATACACATCCAGGTTTACGTCGCAGGACGATGGAATAATCTTGCCCTGCTCATGCAGTTCGAACTGCTTGGAATAGCCTTCCACATGTAAAATCAGATTTTCATTTTTCATGCTGCAATCCTTAAAGCGCCGATGCGACCAGCCGTTGGGTGTAAGCCTGTTGCGGATCTTCCAGAATCTGATCGGTGAGTCCCGATTCGATGATGCGGCCGTATTTCATCACTAGGGTGCGGCCCGCCAGCAATCGAATCACGCCGAGATCGTGAGTGACCACAATCATCGCCGTATGAAATTCCTGTTGAATCTCAAGGATCAGATCGAGAATCGCCGCCTGCACCGACAGATCCAGGCCGGTGGTGACTTCATCGAGAAACAGCAACGGCGGCTGAGTCGCCAGTGCCTTGGCGATCTGTACCCGCTGTTGCATGCCGCCGGAAAAATATTTGGGTAATTCGTCCATGCGCTCGGTCAGCACCTCGGTGCGTGACAACAGGTTATGCGCCTGGCTGCGAATCCCCTCATAGTGGTTTACACCGGACATCAGCAAACGTTCGGCAATGTTGCCGCCGGCGCTGATATCGAAATTAAGTCCCAGGTGCGGATTCTGATAAACCATACCGAAACGCTGACTCGCCAGACGCCGTTGTTGCGCCTTGTTCAGACTGAACAGGTCGTACTGCTGACCGTCATCGAAAAACAGCGCACGCCCGGACGTCGGTTCCTGATCGAAGTTAAGGCATTTGACCGCAGTGGATTTACCGGAACCGGATTCGCCCATGATGCCAAGGATTTCACCCTTGAACAGGTTAAACGACACATTGTGCGCCGCCACCAGGCTGCCGCATTGCGGGCAGATGTTGGTGTCGAACGCGGGACCGGTGAGATCGAAACAGTCTTTACAACCCGGGCCGTAGACTTTGGACAGGCCGTCGACTTCGAGAATCTTATCCATTGACCGCCTCGACTTTGTTCTGCTGCTGCGTATAACAGGTATCGCACCAGTCCGCATCGGAACACTGGTAGACTTTGTCACCGTTGGAAGAATCGACGAACTCATCCAGGAAGCTTTCCTGGCTACCGCAACGCTGGCAGGCGCGACGTTGTCCCGACTCATCGAAAAAATTCTCCACCTGGAAGGGAATATCTTCGAAAGCCAGCGGCTGCGCATCCGTGTAAGGCGGCACCGCATAGATTTTTTTCTCGCGTCCCGCACCCAGCAGAATCAATGCCGGTGACTGATGTAATCGTGGCACATCCCAGCGCGGTATAGGTGAAGGATCGATGACATAGTGATTGTTGATGCGTGTCGGGTAGCGATGAGAAATGGTAATCTCATCGAACTTGACCAGGTCTTCGTACAACTTGACCAGCAGCCGGGAATAATCCGCTTCACCGTGCAGCAATTTGCGCTTGTCTTCGGACGACTCGACAATCACCAGCGGGTCCGGGTAGGGTACCTGCAGCACAATCAACTGATCTTCGCGTAAAGCTTTTTCCGGAATGCGATGGCGTGACTGAATCAAATCCGCCTCTTCGGTGCGCGTGGTGGTGTTGATGCCGGGACAGGTCATCTCGATGAAGTTACGCAGGTTCACCGCGTTCACCGAATCGTCCGAACCCTGATCGATCACCTTGAGGGTTTCATTCTTGCCCAGCAGTGACAGGGTCAGTTGCAGGCCACCGGTGCCGAAGCCACGACCCATGGGCATCTCTCGGCTGGAATAGGGCACCTGGTAACCGGGAATCGCCACCGCTTTCAGGATGCTACGGCGCACTTCCTTTTTCGCATACTCGTCGAGATAGCCGAACTGGCTGAGCTGGCTCATAGGGTTTCTCTTTTCTTTTTATGTTTCTGTTGCGTATTGCGCAAACGATCCATATCCGACTGGAAGGTCACGTAATGGGGCATCTTGTAGTGGGTGCAGAAACCCATGGAGTCGATGCCGTCGATGTGCAGCAAGACAAACTCAGGATCTTCGGAAGGATTCGCCGGGCCGTATTGCATACCCCGTTGCAATGCACGATCGAGAATCGCCATGCTGATGGCCTTGACTTCGTTATGGCCGAAGCAGGCGCCGTAACCCAGGGTGAACACGGGTTTGTCTTTCTGTTTACTGCCTTTGGCTGCATCCGATTCTTCATACATGGCGACGATTTCGCATTCGGTGATTTCCACTTCACCGATTTCGGTCAGCTCGCCGGTGATCGGGTGAGGCAACATCACCGGCATATAACCGACGCGCAGTTCAGCCACCGTGGGATGCACATCGCCGTAGCCGCGCATATTGGAATAGGCCAGCGCCAGTAATGAACCCTGTTCACCACGCGCCATGGTGGCGAGTGCGGCGGAGCGGGATACGGGAAAGATCAACGGCTCACGAGTAATATCGAAAGCCTCCTGGGCGCGTTTCGATGTATCCACGGGCGGCAGCAAGCCTTCATCGCGCAAACCCTGAACCACTTTGGGAAAGCTGTCCGGGATGTCCTGATCGAACGATTGTCCAAGCCAGGAGGATGCAATGTCACGAAAGGTTTCCGGCGATTCGTTGAGCAGTTCCATGCGCATCAAACGCAGATGATAATCGGTGGTGGCGCCGAGCATCTGTCCGCCGGGAATGTCCTTGAAGGCGGATGAAATGCGTCGCGTAATGCGCAGGTTTTCCGTATTTAATACCGGCGTTTCGGCAATGCGCGGTTGTGTTGATCGATAGGCGCGCAGGGCAAACGCCGCTTCCAGGGTATCGCCCTGGGCCTGTTTAATCGCCAGTGACGCCAGTCGCGGATGATAGACGCCGCCTTCCGACAACACCCGACCGTGCAACAGACGTAACTGATGCTCGATACTGTCCGTATCCAGCGGTTGCGCGTCGTCACCCTGGCGAGCGCGTAAGTAGTCGAAGACTTTCTTGCTGGCTTCGATGGCTTCGCCACCGCCCTTGATTGCAACATAGCCCATTACATCACCCGGATGGTTGTGGTTCGAGGAATGGCAACCAAATGTTCCGCGTCGAGCAGAATCATGTCCACGCCTAAAGGAAACGACGCCACCCATTCTTCGCGAGCAGCCAGCCAGTGCGCATGCAGGCCTTCGAGTGCAAGCTGATGGGTATCGGCAATGCCCGGGCCACTCAGTGTCAGTGAAGTATCGCCGCTACCGATCCGATCCAGCATCAACAACAGGGTGGCGGACTGATCCGGGTCGGGCAGGGTACCCAGTCGCGGATCGAAACTCGGTGCTTTATGGCCGTCGCATAAAATAAAATCCGCCTGTTCGGCACTTTCCAGTTGCACCTGCAACATGGACAGTTCCAGGTCGGACAACAATCGATAAGGATCGGAAAGTGTCACTTCGTTATCGACCAGCGTCGCCAGCAAAGCCAGCGCGCTGCTGCCGGTGCGTGGCGGTGATGCCAGTTGTCTGATCTGACCGGGACGGGACATGGCGTCCAGCAGTAAACGAAAATGCTGTTGCTGGATATCGGCGGACCAGATGGGATCAATATTCAGCATCGTTTTCTCCCACATCATCCAGCAATGAAAAATCAACGCGGGTCGCGCTCAGCATCAGCTGACGTTCACGACGCGCCGCAGCCCGTTGATGAACACCCTGATCGACCAGGTCGGCGATCTGTTCCCAGCCGGGCAGCTGTGCCGATAACACCGCATCGCAAATCGCCAGGGCTTCGGCAATCTCCATGCGATCATCCATCACCTGGGCCGCGCCTTCGGCGACATCGCCCCGATCGGTTGTCACTTCCAGATGCACGGATGACAATGGAAACTCGCCGAGATAAAACGGCTGATCCAGTGCGCCGTCGTTCATCTTCAACATGCCCAGACCGGATTGGGGTACCGAACGGGGTGTCAGTGTCCAGTCGGCGGACAGTGCTTTTGTGGTGTCCAGCAGACGTTGTGCGGGCACGGCGATTAACGCCGCCACCCATTCGCTGCGATCGACGATTGTTCTTGCGCTAGACATCTAGATGAGTCGCTCCATATCAGTGTTCATTGCATGCACCACTTAGAGTGCTCGGTTGCGCAGTTTTTGCGACAGGAATTCCAGCGCCACAACCGTCAGGAAAATCACAAACAGGATGGTCGCCACGTGACCGTAATCGAACAGGTCCCAGCGACCTTTCAGTTCCATGCCGATACCGCCGGCGCCGACGATCCCCAGCACGGTCGCGGTGCGAATATTGCGTTCGAAAATATACTGGGTGTAGGCAATCCAGGCCGGATAGACATGGGGGAACACGGCGTAACGCAGCACCTTCAATGCGCCGGCGCCCGAAGAGGCAATCGCCAGCTGCGGACCCGGTGGTGCGTTTTCGATTTCATCGGCAAAGAACTTGCCGAGCACACCGCTGGTGTGAATGGCCAGCGCCAGTACACCGGCAATCGGACCGAAACCGTAGATCAGCACCAGGAACAGCGCGATGATCAGTTCCGGCATGGCGCGATGAAAACTCAACCAGCCGCGGGCGAAGGAATACACCAGCCGATGCGGCGCGTAATTGCGACTGGCCAGCACGCCCAGGGGTAATGAAATGATGATGGAAATGAAGGTACCCCAGAAACCCATCTCGATGGTTTCCAGCATTTTCCACAGCACTTTTTTCAGGTAACCAATGGGCTCGACCAGATATTCGGTTTTCTCCTCGCTCCAGCTATCTTCCAGTGCGTCGTACTCGCGGGACACCCCGGTTTCGACATAAGCGAACAGGGGCAGATCGTTGCGATCGAAGTTTTCCAGTCGATTGACTTCGGTGCGTTGCGATATTTGCAGTGGGAAGGCCTTACTGCCGAATCGCGCAGCACCATCCAGCACTTCCGAGTCACCGATACCGATCAACGACAGGCCGGCTTTGGACGTTTCAACAAAAGCCTTGTCGAGTTCGGTATTGTGCGCCGACAGGGAAAGCAGAACCACCGCCACAAAAATCAGCAACAGGGTTCTGGGGGTCACCGCTTTATACACATCCCAGTCCTGCCAGGCGCGCGGATTCTGCGCTTGATAGTTTTGTGTATTCATGCCGCAACCCGCTCCGGATCTTCATCCAGGTCACGCGACATGTCATACAACTGGGCCTGGGTGTCCGCATCCAGTTCACTGGGGTGGCCGTCGAAGAACACCTTGCCGTTACGCAGGGCGACGATGCGATCCGCGAACGCCAACGCATATTCAAGTTGATGCAGGGTACAGATCACCGTGGTGCCGCGATGTTTGGCGGCAGTTTTCAGGCTTTCCATTACGCTATGGCTCATGGACGGGTCCAGGCTGGCCACCGGTTCGTCCGCCAGCACAATCTCCGGCGACGACATGAAGGCGCGCGCAATGGCAACCCGTTGCTGCTGGCCGCCGGACAACGCCGATGCGCGACGGAACAGGTGTTTTTCTTCCAGACCCACTTCGTCCAGCAGTTCACAGGCGCGGCGTTGATGAGCTTCCGGAAACGACTTGAACAGACTACGCCAGAAACCGGTTTCCGGGAGTAAGCCGGCCAGCACATTGTGCAGCACCGACAAACGAGGAATTAAATGTAATTGCTGATGGATCATCGCAATGCGACGTTGAATCGCCGACTTGGTTTTTCTTTCCAGTGTCATGTCGCCCAGGGTCACACGACCGCTGCTGGGTTCCACTACACCGTTGACCATATTCATCAGGGTCGATTTACCGGCCCCGGACGGCCCCAGTAACACACAGAATTCACCGGCGCGAATATGCAGGGATACATCATCGACGGCACGCGTGCCATCGTCATAAACTCGACTGACCGAATGAAACTTCAACATAGGATACCTCCGGTGGTTAAACAGGGCAGGGAATAGCGATATTCCCCGCCCGGATACAGACTTGATTAGCGTTGACCGGCCTTGTCGACCATGGCGGCTTTCACTTCCTTGGTGACGGCAGACAGTTTGCTCAGCGCTTCGAAGATTTTCTTTTCATCGAAATCCGCATCGTAACGATCCACTTTCTTACCGCCGTAACCGCGGATCTTGGCAGGATCGATCTTGGTGTGAATATTGTTGAAGGCGGTACGCAGCTTCTTCTTCAGCTCGCTGTCCAGGCCCTTGTTCATCGCCATCGGCGGATTCGGAATCGGCTGTGACTTGGCCAGCGGCGCGAAGTTGTTCGGATCGATGGCGCCTTTCTTAACCGCCTTGCCGAATGAGTTGTAAGAGGCTGCGGCGGCATCCACCTTGCCTTCGGCCAGTGCGGCTAAAGAGGCCGAGTGGGAACCGGAGATGATGACCTTGTCCAGATCTTTAACCGGATCGACGCCGTCAGCAATCAGCATGGCCACCGGAAAGTTGAAGGACGAGGTTGAGCTGGTGCTACCGAACGCCATGCTCTTGCCTTTCAGGTCCTTGATCGACTTGATGCCGTTGTTCTTGCGGGTGAAGATGCCGGAGTAGTAAGACGACTCACCTTTCTTCACGTCCACCGCAAGCAGGTCCACGCCGCATTTCTGGTTGGCTTCACCGAAAGTCGACGCACCCAGCCAGGCGATGTCGGCCTGGTTGTTACACAGACCTTCCACCACTGCGGAATAGCTGCTGCCGACCTTCACATCGAAGTGAATGCCGTAGTGCTTGGTAATGCCGTTGAACACGGGCAGGTAATCCTGAGTGATATCGTTGCTACCGGTATCGGTCGGAATCATCAGTACGCGCAGCGGATGTTCTTTGGAACCGTCGGCCAGTTCGGCAAATGCGCTGCCGGCAGACAGGGTAGCCGCTAAACCGGCGGCAATCAGGGTTTTCAATTTCATGGTGTTATCCTCAAAAACAAGAGCAAGGTGTAGTAGTTAGGGTTTAAACGAAAGCTGTGTGGCATCGCCACGGAATCGCGTCACCGCGTATTCCACCGGCAGGCCGGTGGTCATATCCAGGTTGATGCTTTTCACCCGCAGCACGGGCGTATTGCGCGGCATGTTCAGCAGGCGGGCATCGTCCACTTCAGGCAGCACCGCACTGATCAGGCTCTCCTGACGCTTCAGGCGGATGGAACAGCGCTGACTCAAAAACTCATGTAACGAGCCCCGGTGATAATCATCGAGAATGGCTGAACAGGTCTGCGCCGGCAGAAAATGCGAAATGATGCAGAAGGGCTTGTCCTCGACCTGGCGCAGGGTCTCGATAAAGATCACCTGAGCCCCTTCCTGCAGCTGAAGCCGTTCCGCCACACCGCCACGGGCCGGAATCAGCTGCTTACGCAGCACCCGACTGGCGGTGGAATAGCCCAGGTGATGGAGGGTTTCGGTAAAGCGGGTCTGGCTGTCGATGGTGTAATTAATCGCCGTCTCCAGCACAAACACACCCTTACCGTGATAGCGCTGCACCAGCCCGTCGTTCACCAGCTCATCGATGGCACGACGCAGGGTATGGCGATTCACGCCGAAGCGCTCGGCCAGATCTTTCTCCGAGGGCAGAGCATCCCCCGGCTTGTACAGCTCCCGGATCTCCTTGATCAGCACATCGCTGATCTGCCGATACACCGGGGCGCTACCTTCTTTTCGAACGATGAGATATGCAGACATCTAGACCTCTCCATCAGGTTGATGGTTAATCTAGAGGAGGTTTGTTACAGGTTTGCGTATATTGGATGACGGAAATGTGAATGTGGGGTGGGGGCAGACCGAGGCAGCGAATCAGACAGCTGAATGAGTCTTCTGTGCAGGCTATGAAAAGAGAAGCCGAATTATTCTAACTGCTCAGGTGTTTATAGATACATTAAATCTGTCCCTGTTTCACTATGGTTGGATGATCTTCCCGCAGACCTTGGGCAGATCATAGAGATCAGACCAGCGGAAATCGGATGTCCAGGAAAGTTTCAGGGTATCCAGAAATAGAATTTTTAGAGCATCGATCACCTGCTGAAACTGCCACGAAACCAGACCTTTTTCGCCGCCTATCCTGGCAGGGTAGTTCTCAAACATTGTCGGTGTATGGTGTTCTAATGCGTTGATATACTCTTCAGCGCGTATCACAAACCACCGCAGAACCATCTCGCTTCGCGCATAGCGCTTTGAATTCTCGCTATATTTATCCCAGAGCCGGCTCACCGCGTCTTCCATAAGTGGTCGTCCCGTTTTATGATGTTTTCATTGACAACAGGCCAAGCCCGCCAGGCTAAATTAGCCAATACTGATCCAGGATATACTGCACGCCGCCTATCCAGGTAAAATGCGGCGAGTCGCCTATTTAACTGTTATGCAAGTCAAGAGATAAAATGGATATCGAACCAATAATTCAGATCGTCGCTGGCATATCCACATTCATTGCTTTGTTATTTGCCATACAAAAGCTAGTTCAATGGCTCAAACCTATAAGCATTATGCCATCTATACATTACCCAAGAGATGATGCCATTAGAGGCATTATTGGTGCAGAAATAGTCAATAAAAGCAGAGAAGCACAATTTATTACTCGTTGCTATGCAATTGGTACACATCCTTTAAAATACATAATTTTAAAGCATTTAAGACACCCCTTCACAAAACCCAGTCTCTATAAAACAATTAGGTATGGGACAATTGTTTTTCCTTTAGTTCAAAACAACACTGTTAAACTTGAGCCATATGAGCCAGTGTCACTAGAACATCGAGTGACTGACCATCCATTAGCTTATTTTGATGCATCGTTGTTTTTAATCGAGGCACAATTATCTACAGGCAGAAGAATCAGAAGCCCTAAACT
>CBDULQ010000018.1:0-25588 GCA_965368115.1 uncultured Gammaproteobacteria bacterium
AGCATGCACATTCACAGGTACTGCTGGACGAAAGTAATTAAGCCGAGACTTACACGAAAAAGTTTGCATGTTTTTTTTAAAATTTCGCCAAGTTACTGATTAATTTATAAGCAGCAAAAATCAACAAAAATATTTACGTTTTTTTTAAATTTTTTTATTTCATGGCTACCGGTTTATGGGTAATATGACCCGTCCATGATGCCCGAGCTGATCAACAAACAGCCGACCCGGCTGTAGTGAAAAACTCTACAGTGATCGTAATTCCGCGGCTTCATTTAATTTTTTAATTAACTTTTTTGATCATAAAAGGTCACTCGATCTTTTCGTGTTCTATGGACATGCGGATGCATATTGGTTGTTACCAGCTTACATCTCCGGTACTACTGGCGCCCATGGCAGGGGTCACCGATCGGCCCTTCCGCCAGTTGTGTCGTCAGCTCGGCGCCGGACTGGCCACTTCTGAAATGGTCAGCGCCGATCCCAGTCTGCGTCACAGTCGCAAAACCCGCCTGCGCCTCGATCACTCCGGTGAACAGGCTCCCATCAGCGTACAGATTGCCGGCACCGAAGCCGATCAGATGGCGAATGCCGCCCGTTTCAATGTGGACCAGGGCGCGCAGATCATCGACATCAATATGGGCTGCCCGGCCAAGAAAGTGTGCAATGTGATGGCCGGTTCCGCACTGCTCAAAGACGAACACAAAGTCACCGCCATTCTCGAGGCGGTTGTCAACGCGGTCGAAGTACCGGTAACGCTGAAAATCCGTACCGGCTGGGACCGTAATCAACGTAATGCCCTGCGTATTGCTCAACTGGCCGAGTCGGCCGGCATCCAGGCGCTGGCCATTCATGGCCGCACCCGCGACTGCGGCTACAAAGGCGTAGCCGAATACGACTCCATCGCTGAAGTCAAATCCCGGGTATCGATTCCAGTCATTGCAAACGGTGACATCGATACACCGCAAAAGGCGAAGCAGGTACTGGATTACACCGGTGCCGACGCCGTTATGCTGGGCCGCGCAGCCCAGGGACATCCGTGGATATTCCGTGAAATCAACCATTTTCTGCAGCACGGTGAAATACTGGCAGCACCGACAGCTGAGGAAATCAGTCACTGCTTACAGCAGCATCTGCAGAATCTGTATGACTTTTACGGCGAATTCATGGGCGTACGGATCGCACGCAAACACATTGGCTGGTATTGCCAGCAACACGATGAGGCGCGCGCGTTCCGTCGGCAGATCAACGCCGTCGAAGATGCGCAACAGCAATTAGACCAGGTCATTGCCTTCTTTAATCAAATAACAACAAAAGAGTCACTTGCAGCATGAATAAAAGCAATGTCATCGATATTACCTCTGCTCAAAATTCAAATGAAAAAAGCAGTCTTAGCGCTAATGTTAGAGCCTCTCTGGTTCAGTATCTGAATGATCTTGACGGCAACAACCCGGGCAATCTGTACGATATGGTACTGGCCCAGGTTGAACAGCCTCTGCTGGAAATCGTGATGCGTCACGTGGACGGCAACCAGTCGCGTGCAGCCCAGTGCCTGGGTATCAATCGCGGCACACTGCGAAAGAAACTGAAGACCTACAAGCTGATCAAATAAGCTTCCTGTTACCGATTGTCCCCCTCTCTCCCCCGGCCCGGCTGAACGGCGCCGGGGGATTGCGCTATAATGCACACCCGCCCGCGGTGGCGTTCGCCGGGTGCAGTTTGCTGTGGCCTGGCGTGGCGGGGATCGCCCGATTAACCGAAATCCGGAATGCAGATATGACCAATACACAAAGTTGCAAGGTACGACGCGCGCTGATCAGCGTATCCGACAAAACCGGCGTAGTGGAACTGGGCCGCGCGCTGAGTCAGGCCGGCATCGAAATTCTCTCCACCGGCGGCACCGCCCGACTGCTTACCGAAAATGATGTGCCGGTCATCGAAGTCTCCGAACATACCGGCTTCCCGGAAATGATGGACGGCCGGGTCAAGACCCTGCATCCGAAAATTCATGGCGGCATCCTCGGCCGCCGCGGCATCGACGACGAAGTGATGAAAATCAACGGCATCGACCCGATCGACCTGGTGGTGGTCAACCTGTACCCCTTCGAAGCCACCGTTGCCAAACCCGACTGCAGCCTGGAAGACGCCATCGAGAACATCGATATCGGCGGGCCCACCATGGTCCGCGCCACGGCCAAGAATCACGATTATGTCGCCATCGTGGTCAATCCGGCGGATTACGACCGGGTGGTCACGGAAATCAACACCGGCGGCATTACCGCCGCGACCCGTTTCGACCTGGCGGTGAAGGCTTTCGAGCATACCGCCGATTACGACGGCAAGATCGCCAATTACCTGGGCCGCATCCAGAACGATGGCAGCCGATCCGATTTTCCGCGCACCTTCAATATGCAGTTCGAGAAAGTACAGGAGATGCGCTACGGCGAAAATCCGCACCAGAAAGCCGCCTTCTGTAAAGAAGCCAGCCCGGCGGAAGTTTCCGTGGCCGGCGCGACGCAGATTCAGGGCAAAGAGCTGTCTTACAACAACGTCGCCGATACCGATGCGGCACTGGAATGCGTCAAATCCTTCGAACAGCCCGCCTGTGTCATCGTCAAGCACGCCAACCCCTGCGGTGTCGCCATTGCCGACAATGCCATGAGCGCCTATGACCTGGCCTATAAAACCGACCCCACCTCCGCCTTCGGCGGCATCATTGCCTTCAACCGGGCACTGGAAGACGACGTAGCGGCGGAAATCATCAAACGTCAGTTCGTCGAGGTGATCATTGCACCGCAAGTCACCGAAGCCGCGCGCAAGGTCCTGGCGGATAAACCCAATGTCCGTGTACTGGAGTGCGGCCAGTGGTCAACGCCAGTGCCTGGCCTGGATTTCAAACGCGTCAACGGCGGCCTGCTGGTGCAGGATCGCGACCTGGGCATGGTCGGCCTGGATGATCTCAAAGTCGTCACCGAACGCAAACCCAGCGACGACGAACTGCAGGATCTGCTGTTTGCCTGGAAGGTGGCCAAGTTCGTCAAATCCAACGCCATTGTCTATGTCAAAAATCAGATGACCATCGGTGTCGGCGCCGGTCAGATGTCTCGCGTCTACTCGGCGAAAATCGCCGGTATCAAGGCCGCCGATGAAAACCTGGAAGTGAAAGGTTCGGTCATGGCATCCGATGCGTTCTTTCCATTCCGCGACGGTATCGACGCGGCCCATGAAGCCGGTATCACCGCTGTCATCCAGCCCGGCGGTTCGATGCGCGACGAAGAAGTGATCGCCGCGGCCAACGAACACGAGATGGCCATGGTATTCACCGGCATGCGTCATTTCCGTCATTAATCTGCTGTGGATTCAAACATGAAAGTACTCGTTGTCGGCGGCGGTGGCCGCGAACATGCACTCGCCTGGAAAGCGGCCCAGTCGCCTCGTGTCGAAACCGTTTTTGTCGCGCCGGGTAATGCCGGAACCGCACATGAAACCAAGATGCAGAACGTCGCCATCGCGGCCGACGATATTCCAGCCCTGAAAACCTTCGCCCTGGACAACGCCATCGATCTCACCATCGTCGGGCCGGAAGCCCCATTGGTGCTCGGTATCGTCGATGAATTCAAAAGTGCCGGACTGAAGGTCTTCGGCCCCAGCAAGGGCGCAGCACAACTGGAAGGCTCGAAAGCCTTTACCAAGGATTTTCTCGCCCGCCACCAGATTCCCACCGCAGCCTACGGCAACTTTACCCAGGAAGACGAAGCCATTGCTTACATCAAACAGCAGGGTGCGCCGATCGTAGTCAAGGCCGACGGCCTGGCCGCCGGCAAGGGCGTCATCCTGGCACAGACGGAAGACGAAGCCATCGCCGCGGTCAAAGATATGTTGTCCGGTAATAAATTCGGTGATGCCGGCGCTCGCGTGGTGATCGAAGAGTTTCTGGTCGGCGAAGAAGCAAGTTTCATCTGCATGGTCGATGGCGAGCATGTGTTGCCTATGGCCACATCCCAGGACCACAAGGCACGCGACAACGGCGATCAAGGCCCGAATACAGGCGGTATGGGTGCCTATTCACCCGCCCCTGTGGTCACCGCTGAAATTCACCAGCGCGTGATGGACGAAGTCATCTACCCCACCGTCCGGGGCATGGCGGCGGAAGGCCACCCGTTTAGCGGTTTTCTGTATGCAGGCCTGATGATCGACGCCGCAGGTACGTCCAAAGTACTGGAATACAATGTCCGCTTCGGCGACCCGGAAACTCAGCCGATCATGCTGCGCATGAAATCCGACCTGGTCGAGCTTTGTCTGGCTGCGGTCGATGGCCAGCTGGATCAGCACCAGACCGAATGGGACGAACGTTGTTCGCTGGGGGTGGTACTCGCCGCCGGCGGTTATCCCGACAGCTACCAGAAAGGCGATGTGATTAGTGGACTGGATGGCCTGGATAATGCGGACCGCAAAGTGTTTCATGCGGGTACCGCGGAGCAGGACGGCCAGGTGGTGACCAACGGTGGCCGCGTCCTTTGCGCATGCGCACTGGGCAAAAACGTCGCCGAGGCTCAGCAGGCGGCGTACGAACTGGTAAAACAGATTTCCTGGAACAAGGTGTATTACCGCACTGATATCGGTTTCAAAGCGATCGGTCGTTAACTGCAGGGGTCGAACAATCCGATCCGGATGTCTGCGAAGACTTTTATTCCGCGCTCCAGCCGCTACACTTTCAGGGACACTTTGAATCAATAATAATAAATCACCGGGCTCGGACACATGGCAGACGACAAGCACTGGCAGGTCATAATTACCAATCAGATCAAACCCGACCAGGACCGACAGCAGATCATCGACCAGCTGGCGTTACTGTTCAAAACCGATGCAAGTCGTATGGCGGCTGTTTTCAACAAGGCGCAAACCGTCATCAAGGACAATGTCGATGAAGCCACCGCGCGCAAATATTTCGACGCCATTTCCCGCACCGGTGCCGATTGCCAGATCATCAACAAGGCTGACGAAGCCCTGCCCTCTATCATAGAACCGGTCAAACCGCCCGATCCTGGCAGCGATGAAGGCCTGGTCAAACGCCCCACAGCACAAACCTCGCCGGCAGGCGACCCGACCATGGCGCTGGTCGAGAAGCAGGCTCAGCAGGAAAAAGATACACGAGAGAAACTGTCACCCTATGAGAAAGTCAGCGCCGATCTGTATTGCCCGGCCTGCGGCACCATACGCAGCTCGGCCACCGCAGTATGCCTGCACTGTAATTATGACCCGGCATCAGTACGTAAATCACGGGCGAAGTCGAAACTCCTGAGTGTCCTGCTCATCGCCTGTATCCTGATCGTCGTACTGGGCGCGGCCGGATATCTGGCACGACCTTATTATCAGCAGTACATGCTGAAATCGAAAATCGCCGATGGGCTGCAACTGGCTTTCGAAACACGCAATCACATCACTCGCTTCATTCTCGATACGAATTTCTGGCCCAACCAGAATATCGACGCTAACCTTCCCAGACAGCTGTCGAATGATGTCATTGCCAGTATCGAGATTGTCGAAAACGGCACCTTTGTGGTCAAGCTGCGCGAAGAGCTACTCAACCGTGGTCCGCAAACAATGATCTTCAAGCCCGCGATGAGCAAAGGCAGGCTGGTATGGAACTGTTATGGCGGCAGCCTGGAGAATGAGTATCGACCCGAGCTGTGCCGAGCAGCGCCCTGATTCTTCAAGCCGATCCAGTCTCAAACCCCAGGACACCGAAGCAGACATGGCTATTCGATCCGTTTTACTGTCAACACGTCCCGCATTCCTGATTCTTACACCCATCTGCATTTTACTCGGCGCCAGCATTCATCTGTCGGACACAGGAGAAACCAACCTGCAGTTGCTGATTCTGATTCTGCTCGGAGCGTTATGCGCACATATCAGCGTTAATACACTCAATGAATTTACCGACTTCATCAGCGGTCTCGACCTGTTGACCCGCAAAACACCATTCAGCGGCGGCAGCGGTGCATTGCCGAATAATCCGAGTGCGAGCAACGCGGTATTGATTACCGGTGTCAGTAGTCTGTTGATTACCATGGCGATCGGCATTTATATCATGCTCAACCACGCCATGACTTTGTTGCCACTCGGATTGATCGGCGTGCTTATCATCATCACCTATACGCGCTGGATCAATCGTTCTCCCTGGCTGTGCCTGCTGGCACCCGGCTTCGGATTCGGCATACTGATGGTCTGCGGCACCCAGTTGTCATTGAGTGGTGAGTATCATGCAGTAACATTGTGGACGACGCTGCCGCCATTTTTCCTGCTCAACAACCTGTTATTACTGAATCAGTACCCGGATGTGCAGGCCGACGCACAGGTTGGCCGGCGTACCCTGCCCATCGTCTATGGCGCCAGATTCAGCACTCGAGTGTACGGCATATCGGCCGCGCTGGCTTATACGAGTATTATCCTTGCGGTATTGATGAATGTATTCCCGACATTGTCATTGATCGCTGTAACACCTGCAGCAATGTCCCTGGTCGCCCTGCGCGGCGCTATCAAACTTGGTTTAAACATCATCCACCAACCGATTTATCTGGCAATGAATATTCTGGCTGCGCTCAGTACGCCACTGCTACTTGCAGTATCACTGCTGATATCAGGTGTTTAGCCCGCTGCCCTCGTTCCGCTCAAATAGCAAACAAGATCAGAATCGATTGCTCGGATCGTCATTCCAGGCTTCTCGAAACCATACTGAACTTTGCAAGTCCATATCTGTGCAAGAGCCCCTCGATGACTATTACAAATAACGTTTCGCACAAAGCGAGCGAATCGTAATACTGCTTTACGCTCGTCGACTGCAATAAATCAGCAGTGAAAATGTCACTGCCACGTCACATTAAAATACGATAAATATCCGATGACAGGACAACGAAGGAGAGAGCTTCACAAACGACGTATGAATTTTCGCTTGCATTCAAACTGAGAATAATTTCATTACGGTGCATATTTTCTGCTTGATTCAGCAGTCGAGAATTCATCACGGACAATTGAACTGCAAATAAGTTGATGAAGTTTATATGGTGAATTTGTTGCAGCAATTTAAAGGATGTCGGCGCAGAAACTTTTTATGTGGCGACATCATCGAACAGACAAATTTCTGTCATCGAGTTTTTAATTGAATGCAACAAGATCGAGATGATGCTGAAAATCTCGCTTTACCCCCTGCGGCATCCGTGACAACCACGTCACATACTCTTGCTGGATAGCGGTAACCGAGGTTTCCGTTATCAGCCCAAAACCAATGGCCTCGTGTAAGTTATTTCGACACATCTCTTTGGTGATTATAATTATTCATTTATATTCAATAACTTAACGCAGCTTCATTTGTTAAGCATTTGTGATCACTTTTAGCAACCTGTCGATAATCCTGACAGTTACTTGGCCAGACCGACTCCGGAATGAATCGAATGTTAGCAAGTTATTAAATTCATTAATAATTTCGGTACTGGCCTGGGATTTGCTCATGGAGACTAACCCGTCAAATGACCAATCCCAAGAAGTTCTGGTTCAGATTTCTAGATAAAAATGATGAGGATCCTACAAATGAAGATAACGTTAGCGTTGATCTTACTAATGGTATCGCTGCCCGTTTTTTCCAGCAGCATAGACATGAGTTTGGTACCGCTGCAATATTACGAACCAAGCGGTGAAGAATTCAGTGCTGACATGGATAACCCCAGTGAACTGGGCGAACTTTCCGCCGGCCAACATTATGTTCTGGCTTTCCTCGGCCAGGGTGATGTTTCCGATGTTTTCAGCGTCACTATCGCCGACGGCTATCGGCTCAGCGGCCTGTACCTGCGCCGCTTTTATGGTGATGTCGACAGCAATAACCTGCCGAGCCTGTGCATGAGCGAAGACCCCTTCGGTGGTAGCTGCGGATTACAGACCACTTTGAGCGGAGACCTCCTTGATGTCGACCTGTTGAGCGAAGGCAGCTTCGACGCGTTGCTTAGTGAAAATGAATTCGTGTTCGGTATCAGCCTGAATCAGGACGGTGATCCGGAGATGATGAATGAGAGGGGTTTGCTAGCTTACAAGTTCGAACTGGAAGTTACACCGGTACCTTTACCCGCACCGGCTCTGTTGCTGGTATCCGGCCTGATATCATTGTTCGGCTGGCAACGTTTTCAGAAAAGATAATTACCGGACCCAGGCAAGCCGTGCAGTCAGTACATAGCTGCACGGCTTTTTTTATGCGCCGCAATCAACCGGCCGGTAGATATTCGATGACCAGGTAATTGCCTTCGACACGGACAGCGTTGATGGCACCGATGCCAAAACCGGTTAACGACGGTCGCAGGGCATTAGCCACATCGTCACGTACTCGACGTGTATCCAGTGCCGCCAGCAAACTACGTTCCACCGATTCACGAATCAGGCGTTTATAATCGGTAAATGCATTGCAGATATCGATAGCCTCACAGAATCCACTGGCCTGGGCATTGGAGTGAGCTTCGACACGCACATTGCTGAAACTGACACTCAGGGGAGCCCCCCTGGAATAATAACGTGCCAGGCGCAAATAAATATCCACACTCAATGATGCCTGTACATCCGGTGCACCCAGTGCGCAGTTGATGCGCTCGCCCGGGCTACTCGGCCGACAGAAACCCCTGAACTCGACACCATTGTTCTCAAAATTGAGTGTAACTTTCAATCCATCACGCGTCGGTGCCACCTGAATATTGTCCAGGTTGATGTTGTTGATGTAATACTCACGCGGGTCCTGTACTACCGCCGGAATGTTGAAGGTCTGGGTCGAGCCACCCAATGCGGCAGACAACACCAGCTGTGTATCGTTAGCCCGATGTCGGCGCGTGGCCGGATCAAAATTATTGATTCTCATGGTAGTGCCGTTGAAGGCGTCTCGAATCAATCCTGCAACCGCACGCATCGGCAGGCTGAACCGATTCTGCTCGACGCGATATTCGAAGTCCTGTGTCGCTCGAAAACGTCGATAACCCAGATTCAGCATTCGATTCAAAGGCGTCCACTGTCCTCCCGGGCAACTCACACCGACCAGTTTAGGCGTTAACTGCACGCGCATGGCGTCCTGTGCAGGCAAAGTAGCCCGATACTGCATTACGAAGTCGTTACCGGGTACCGCGCTAACCTGCAGATCGCGAAGATCACGACCGTCGACATTCAAACCAACACGCAGGTTGCTCATACCGGCAGCGCAGTTATGCAAGGCAATCTGTCCGCTGACCTGTACCTGGTTGGGACAGATATGAACCTGCCGATTCAAATTACTCACCCAGCGACCATGCGCATCCTGAATACCCATCACATAGGCCTGACCATCGTGAATTCGCGCATTGGGATAGGGTATGCGCGCTCGAATCAGGGTATCCGACCAGGACAGTACTTCGATCTCGGCCACCGCCCTGTGCCGTATTTGAGACACCAGCATCAGTTTGCGTCCGGCCGCTGCGGTACCGAACCGACTGCCACGAATCGCAAAGCCACTATCACTGCGTGAAGATTGCACGGCACATACCTCGCCCTGATGAATACTGGCGATGATCGCCCGCTGGGCACGAGCGGCCGCCGCTTCACGAATCGCCGCCACTGCATCACGATTGGATGGCCGATCGGCACGCCCGGAACCTGCTCCAATCCCGCCACCGGGAGATGGGATAACCGCCGGAGAAATATTCGCCGCTGGCAAAGGTACCGGCGGTGCGGGCGGCACCATGGACGGCGGCGCATGTGCTGTCGCGGGTGACTGTTGAGCACCTGGTTGAAGCTGCACAGTGTTACCAATTGGCGCCTGCGCTGCCGGGTGTGATTGATTCAGCCCGGGAGGCACTTTAGGTAATGACAACTGACTCGATGTCACACCTTGGTTACATTGCTTGAGCTGTGCGGCATTCAGTTTCTGGCTGCCACGATGAAACCGCATCACCCGACCCACCTGGCTCGCCAGTGCCCGACAGGCCTGCACGGCCTGGGATGGCCATGGCACATTGGATTCGCAGCGTTTTGCCTGACACTGCCAGTTGATGTTCTTTGCCTTGATCTTAAGCTTGCTCGGTTGGCTGTCGGCCAGATCAGCCATCAGGGAAAGCGGCTGAAATACGGCTGCTGGTGTCTTTGTCGGTGGATTCAGCAATGCCTTTGGCTGTGCAACCGGCAGGCTCGGCGTCGCCGCGAATACATTCGAACAGACCAGCCCAAGCAGGACCAGGCAGGCACTGAATTTGCACAATTTGTTTTCCATGGCGGCGACTCCTGATGAAGGATTTTTCACTGGGTCGCCACATTGCACAGCAGGGTTCATTATCGAACGCACAGTTGACAGGCTATTGCATGGGCACTAAGTTAAGCCGCTCGCAGAGGAGACGAAACACGATGAATAATGTTCAGAAATGGGGAAAGCAGTCGTTGCTGATCGTACAGGATATCGGTCTGTTGATCGTTGCCCTGGCGACCGTAGTCGCACTGGGTATCGAAGTGATGAAAATGATCGACGCCCGCGATGTCACCCTCGCCGACCTGTTACTGATGTTCATTTACCTGGAAGTGTTCGCGATGATCTCGATTTACCTGGAATCAGGCAAATTACCGGTACGCATGCCGTTATACATCGCTATCGTCGCGCTGGCGCGTTATCTCATTCTGGATATGAAAGGCATGGATACCTGGAAGATGGTCGGCGTTGCTGCAGCCACTCTGATCCTTGCATTGACCATCCTGGTGATTCGTTATGGCCACGTCAAGTTTCCCTATACGAATACGACACCGCCCGACGACAATGTTTGATCAGGATGAACAACTGACTTCGATACCGCCTGCCCAGTTCGGAGGAAACCCCGCGTAAGCTTCATTTTCCGGCTGTTCATCAAACGGTTTTTGCAGGCATTCGAGCAGGCGATTGAGTTCTGAATAATCCTTTTCGTCCGCCGCTTTGCGTATCGCCACTTCGGCCAGGTAATTGCGCAATATATATTTAGGATTCACCGATCGCATCGCAGCGAGACGTTGCTGCGTATCCATGGCTTCCACTTCGAGACGCTGCTGGTAACTTTGTTGCCAGCGGTCAAAGGCATCACGATCGATAAACAGATCCCTGAGTTGAGGATCATCTGTGGAAAGACGCCGAAAAAAAATGGTGTAGTCCGTATGCTCGGACTGCATCAGACTGAGCAGGTGATTGATTAGCGTCGCATCATGCTCCTGGCTGCTGTGTAAACCAAGCTTGGCGCGCATTAGCTGGTGATAACGTCGCACGAAATGCTGCTGATAATCCTGCAGGGCATGCATGGCGATTTCCGCCGCCGCTTCCGGTTCATCGTGTAACAAGGGTAGCATGGCCTGTGCCAGACAACTGACATTGAAACCGCCGATGTTCGGTTGCTGGTCGAAAGCATAACGGCCATGGTGATCGGAATGATTGCAGATAAATTTCTGATCGAAACCGTCCAGGAAGCCGAACGGGCCGTAATCGAGGGTGATGCCGTGGATCGACATGTTATCGCTGTTCATGACACCGTGCGCGAAACCCACTGCCTGCCAACCGGCAATCATCTGCGCCGTATTACGAATCGATTGCTGCAACAGCGCAAGATAGGGTTCTTTTTGCTCGCGTAGCTCGGGATAATGCTGCTCGATAACATAATCCGCCAGGACTTTCAGCAGATCATGCTGGCGCGTGTAATAAAAATATTCGAAGCTGCCGAAGCGCACATGACTGGGTGCCATGCGGATCAACATGGCCCCGCTTTCGATCTGTTCCCGGTACACTTCATCGTCACTACCGATGAGACATAAGGCACGGGTGGTCGGAATACCCAGTGCATGCATGGCTTCGCTGCACAGGTACTCACGAATGGTGGAACGCAATACGGCACGGCCATCGCCGCTACGTGAATAAGGTGTTGCGCCGCCACCCTTGAGCTGCAAATCCCATTTTTCACCGGCTTCATTCAATACTTCACCGAGCAGGATAGCGCGTCCATCACCCAGCCGTGGCACATAATGACCAAACTGGTGACCGGAATAACAGGCCGCCAGGGGCTTGAATCCGGGCAACGCTTTGCGCGCCGTCATGATGTCGATGAAATCCTCACGTTCGGCCTGCTGTGGATGCAGATCGATCAATTCAGCCGCTGCCGGATTGAAACTGACCAGATACTGGGTTTCAAAAGGCTCGGTCTCCTGATACGAATAAAACGCATCGGGCAGTCGACTGAAACTGTTGTCGAACACCAGTTGTTCCAGGGACTTGCGTTGGGTTGTGTGAACGGAGGTTTGCATCATGAGGCTATTGTTGAGGCTGTGCTCACGACAATCAACCGAGGAAGGCTGGGGGAATGACAGGGAACAGTCAGCGACTGCTCCCTGGATTAAGCTGTTCCAGCATTTAGTGCGCCGGGTTGAGGATACGGTCCTCAGGCACGCTTCATGGAATCAAAGAACTCGCTGTTGGTCTTGGTGGCCTGCAAACGTTCCAGCATGAATTCCATGGCACCCAGTTCATCCATGGGATGCAGTACCTTGCGCAGAACCCACATCATCTGCAGTTCTTCCGGGTCCATCAGCAGCTCTTCACGGCGGGTGCCTGAAGCATTGATGTTGATGGCGGGATAAATACGTTTCTCGGTGATACGGCGGTCCAGGTGTACCTCCATGTTACCGGTACCCTTGAATTCTTCGTATATAACCTCGTCCATCTTGGAGCCGGTATCCACCAGAGCAGTCGCCAGGATGGTAATGCTGCCGCCTTCTTCGATATTACGTGCAGCACCGAAGAAACGTTTCGGACGATGCAGCGCGTGCGCATCGACACCACCGGTCAGCACCTTACCGGAAGACGGAATCACCGTGTTGTAAGCGCGGGCCAGGCGGGTAATCGAGTCGAGCAGAATCACCACGTCGGTTTTATGCTCCGCCAGTCGCTTGGCTTTTTCGATAACCATCTCGGCCACCTGTACGTGGCGGCTGGCCGGTTCGTCGAAGGTACTGGAGATGACTTCACCGCGGACCATACGCTGCATTTCGGTCACCTCTTCGGGACGTTCGTCGATGAGCAGTACGATGAGATAACATTCGGGATGGTTGTTGGCGATGGACTGGGCCAGGTTGCTCAGCATCATGGTTTTACCGGCTTTCGGCGGTGATACGATCAGACCACGCTGACCTTTACCGAACGGCGCCACCAGGTCGATGATACGAGCCGTAATGTCTTCGGTGCTACCGTTGCCCCGTTCCATACGCAGGCGGTCCTGGGCATGCAGCGGGGTCAGGTTTTCGAAGGCCACCTTGTTGCGGGCATTCTCCGGTGCATCGAAGTTGATCTGGTCCACCTTGAGCATGGCGAAGTAACGCTCGCCTTCTTTCGGCGGCCTGATCTTACCGGCCAGTGTGTCGCCGGTACGCAATCCAAATCGTCTGATCTGACTGGGCGATACATAAATATCGTCGGGACCGGCAAGGTAGGAGCTGTCCGCCGATCGTAGAAAACCAAATCCATCCTGCAGGATCTCCAGCACACCGTCGCCGAAGATGTCCTCGCCGCTTTTGGCATGGGCTTTAAGGATGGAAAAGATAATGTCCTGTTTCTTTGCCCGTGCGGTGTTTTCCAGGTTCATGGATTGGGCAATTTCTTGGAGCTCAGCTGGGGATTTTGTTTTTAGTTCAGTCAGATTCATAACGGAAAAATAGGAATGGATTGAGGTTAAAAAAAGAAAAGGGTTGGTTTTTATTGAGTAATTTGTTTTAAAGGCGGCTGGGTTGAGCCTAAAACAAGTGACCGCAGGGATTGCCGAATGGGCGGGAACTCGCTGTCGATGCGGAATCCTAGCACGTTTATTCGGGGCCGTCCACAAACGTTGACGACCCCATCAGAACTGATTATAGATTACTATCCAGGAAAGCGGTTAACTGGGATTTGGACAGTGCGCCGACCTTGGTCGCCTCCACTTCACCGCCCTTGAACAACATCAGGGTGGGGATACCACGAATACCGTACTTCGGTGGAGTGCCCGGATTCTCATCGATGTTGAGTTTGGTAATTTTGACTTTACCGTCATACTCACCGGCAATCTCTTCAAGGATTGGCGCAATCATCTTGCAGGGTCCGCACCAGTCAGCCCAGTAGTCGACCAGAACCGGCACGTCTGAATTGATTACATCTGTTTCAAAACTGTCATCTGATACATGAACAATTTCACTCACCTTGTTATGCCTCCGAAGTTAGAGATTACCCACCTATTACCGAGATTTGCTGTATGTTGATATGCAGAGTCAGGAAGTAATACGACAGGATGTTGTTATTAAGGAAAAATTAAGACTTTTGCCTGATAGATTCAGTTATATTAGCGAATTTCGCGCATTTGTACAGTATCTGTTAGTGCTTTATCAGCCATAGTGCTTTATGCTTGGCGGCTATGAGTACACATCTAACGGATCAAAGATTCGATCAATATAATTTGCCCGAAGTTCTGTTGCAAGGGCTAAAAAATGCCGGATTTGAACACTGCACGCCGATTCAGGCAGAAACCCTGCCGCTAGCCCTGGAAGGCAAGGACATTGCCGGTCAGGCACAGACCGGAACCGGCAAAACCATGGCCTTCCTGGTCGCGGTCTATAACCAGCTACTCACCTGCCCGGCTGACGAAAAGCGCCGTCCCAACCAGCCCCGAGCGCTGATCCTGGCGCCGACCCGCGAACTGGCGATCCAGATCCACAAAGACGCCGAACTGATCGGCCGCGATATCGGCCTGAAACTGGCCCTGGTCTACGGCGGCACCGGCTACGGCCAGCAACGGGAGCAGATCGGCGAAGGCGTGGATATTCTGATCGGTACACCCGGTCGACTCATCGATTATTTCAAACAGCACGTGTTCGACCTGCGCATGGTGCAGGCACTGGTACTGGACGAAGCCGACCGCATGTTCGACCTGGGCTTCATCAAGGACATCCGTTTCCTGATGCGCCGTTGCCCCAGCCCGGAACACCGCCTCAGCATGCTGTTTTCCGCCACCCTGTCCTACCGGGTTCAGGAGCTGGCCTACGAGCACATGAACAACCCCCAGACGGTGGCCATCGAAACCGAAAAAGTCACCGCCGACAAGGTGGACGAGCGTGTCTACTACCCGGCGAATGAGGAAAAGATCCCGCTACTCCTGGGCCTGTTCGAACGCGAGCAACCGAATCGCAGCATCATCTTCGTCAATACCAAGCGCGTCGCCGATCGGGTTTATGCCTGGCTGGAAGGCAACGGTCATCGTTGCGCCCTGCTCTCCGGCGACATCCCGCAGAAAAAACGCCAGGCCCTGCTGAAGAAATTCCAGGGCGGCGAGTTCCGTGTGCTGGTGGCCACCGATGTCGCCGCCCGCGGCCTGCACATTCCTGAAGTCAGTCACGTATTCAACTTCGATCTGCCGCAATTGCCGGAAGATTATGTGCACCGGATCGGGCGTACAGCGCGCGCCGGCGCCAGTGGCCATGCCATCAGCTTTGCCTGTGAGGATTTTGCCCACACCCTGCCGGAAATCGAGGAATACATCGGCCACAGTATTGCCAACGAAGCCGTCGCGGCTGAACTGCTGGTGAAACCCCAGCCACCGATCAAGATGGAGCGCCGCGACCGCCCGCAACGGGGTGGCAAGCCACCACGCCGGTCAGGCAACGGCGGGCGCGGTAACAACGAACGCGGCGGCGGCAACCAGTCCTCCGGGGGACGCCGTCGGCGACGTCGCCCGGCTGGTGGTTCGCCCACGCCGTCGAATGGCTGATGAGCTGGTTTTTGCCGGCTATCTGCTCACTGGGGCCGTTGCCGGCCTGGCCGCCGGCCTCCTCGGAGTCGGCGGCGGCCTGATCATCGTGCCGGCGCTGGTCGGCCTGTACCTGGTCCAGCATTTCGATCCTGAGCTGGTCATGCATCTTGCCCTGGGCACCTCGCTGGCCAGCATCATCATCACTTCCCTGTCCTCGGTCTACGCCCATCACCGCCACCGAGCCGTGCTCTGGCACCGTTTCTGGCAACTCACCCCGGGCCTGCTGTTCGGCGCCTGGCTGGGTGGCTGGCTGGCGGACGTCATGTCGACTGCACAGCTCAAACCCCTGTTTGCAGGCTTCGAACTGATCGTCGCCGCCTACATGTTATCCAGTCTGCATTTCGATAGCGGCAAACGCCAGTTGCCCAATCCGCTGGCGATCAGCGGCGCAGGCAGCGTCATCGGCAGTATTTCCAGCCTGGCCGGGGTCGGCGGCGGCACCATGACCGTGCCTTACCTGAACTGGCACGGCGTGCATCTACGCCAGGCCATTGCCACCTCAGCCGCCTGCGGCCTGCCCATCGCCCTGGCCGGTACCCTGTCTTATGTACTGCATGGCTGGACCGCGCCGAAGCTGCCGGCCTGGAGCCTGGGTTATGTGCATGGCCCGTCGTTGCTGGGCATCGTCATCAGCAGCGTGCTGTTCGCACCGCTGGGTGCAAAACTGGCGCATAGCCTGCCGGTACCGATGATTCGACGGGTATTCGCTCTGCTGCTGGTCGTGATCGCCCTGCGTCTGCTGTTCAGCGAATTTTGATATCGCTCAGTTTGGGTTTCGGGGCTGCAGGTTTGGCCGAGGTATCGACCTTGGCTGGATTACCTTCGGGTGAATTTTTCAGGCCGGCCTGATGGCGGCTGGGATAGAGGATTTCAGTCAGTCGGGCAACCGCATTGATGAATAACTCATTCGGATATTTACGACAGTGATCCGCCAGCCAGCGCTGAGCGGTAGGGAACTCGGTATCACCCAGGATGTTATAGGTGTCTGGCATGATGAGATTGAAAGCGGACAGGTATCCGATCAACCAGTCGATGAAAAAGTCCTGCTCGTTGCCGCCCTTTTCAACGGCCAGCAGATACACACTGCAGGGCTGGGCACCAGCACCGTACACCGCGTAATTCTGCTCGAAGTCACGGGCCTGGGTTACAGCGCTCAGGCTCAACAACATCAGACTGAGTACAATCGTTTTCAACATGTTCGATTTCCTGCCTGGGATATGCACTAACTATAGCAGCTGGCAGGCCGGTGATGGATTGTCGCTACGGTTGTAATCCACTCGCCACCAGCCTAAGGTGAATATCTTTAAACAGGAGAGCAGCACATGACAGACAAACCGGAACTGCGGGTATCGGTGCTGAGCGACTATGTATGTCCCTTCTGTTTCATCGGGCATCATCGTTTGCAGCGCCTGCGCGAGGACTACGACCTGAAAATCAACTGGTGCCTGGTGGAAATTCACCCCGAAACGCCTGCCTCGGGCAATCCGGTTTCGGCACTCAACTATACCCCCGAACACTGGCAACTACTGGTCGACAGCCTGAGCCTGCTTGCCAGGGAAGAGCAACTGCAACTCGCGGAGATCACCCGGGTATCCAACTCACGCCGCGCCCTGCTGCTGGCGGAAGCCTGTAAATCACTGGGGGCCGAACGCTTCTACCCCCTGCACAATCGTCTGTTCGAAGCCCATTTTGTCGACGCTGCCGATATTGGCGATCCGCAACTTCTGCGCGACATCGCTCGACAGTGCGATATCCCGGATACACTGGTCGAACAGGCCTGGGCAGATCCACTGGTCGACGGCCCGGCTGACCAGGTTCCGGCGGCTCTGCAACCGTATCTACAATTCGCCGCCTCCATCCAGGCGCGCAGCGTACCCACCTATGTGTTCGGCAAGGAGCTGCTGACCGGGGTAGTGGACATCGACACCCTGCGCCAGGCGGCAACTCGTCTGGTCGGCTGAAATGAAGCCGCTTTTGAACTAGGCTCATAGATAATCATCCCAAGCGAGCCAGACGAGTTTTTTTGTATGAACTTCCCGGAAAGCCGATTCTGGAATTATTCCCTCCAGACCTACCAGTTGCCCGTCATCGAACAGATCTGTCTCAAATTACAGAACGAATTTCAGGCCGACGTCAACATGGTGCTGTACTGCTGCTGGACCGGTGATCAGTTGCTACGCCTGGACAGCGACGACATCAGCGCATTGATCACCACGTCTGCCCCCTGGCAGGATGCCATCCTCAAACCCCTGCGCAACGCACGAAAAACCGTCAAGCAACACATCATCGCGATGCCGGCAGATTTGCTCGACCAGACCATAGGCAACATGAAACAGATGGAAATCAATGCCGAACATCTACAGCAACTGGAACTGGAAAAAGTGCTGGACCTTAACGAAAAAACACCGAGCGAAGACGCCAGCAATGTGACCATCACCGCGGCCAACCTGGCGTTATATTTTCAGCACCTGGAAACCGTCTCCGCCATCAACGACGTTGCAGATGAACTGACCCAGTTGCTGGATGCGATTTATCAGGACGAAGAGGCCACTCAACTGGCATTGATGTCGGCAGCCAGCTGACACGTCCCGGCCACCACCATTCAGTCATCCGACACACCGAGCAATGCCTCTTTCAGCTCTTCATCGACAGGCTCACCACCGAGCCAGATATCCAGTAATGCCGCGTTAAAATCAGCGCCCGGGATGACCGCCTTGCGATGACCCTTGATGGTTACCAGGGTCCCCTCCCCGGGCACATAGTCCAGCGTCACCACATCACCTGTAGTGACACGTTCGAACTGGGCATTAAAACGCTCGATACGGGGTTTGAGTTTCTCGAATTGAGATGCACTCAGGTTGTTGGCAAAACCTTCATTCCAGGCATCGACCAGCTTGCGGGCGGAAACATCGTCATAAAGAAAGTGCATCACGATACGCTTGGGCCCGGGGTCGGTCACGATAGCTGAGGCTTGCTGATTTTTTTCGCTCAGATATAGCGCGGCGATATAAATCTTGAAAAAGAATTTGTAACGAATGCCCAGACCGTTCAGTACCAGCGGCTGATCGATATCAGGCAGCGTTATGGATTCATCGAACTGGACATCGGCGATGGTCGCCGCATGAATGGAAAAGGAACACAGACTCAGGAACAGAAAAAAAACGATATGCTTCATCACACCCTCCTTATACGGCGGAGGGCTTAATAAAACATTACCAGCCCCCACACCAGCACCACATTCAGTAATGCCAGCATCACTGCTGCCGAACCCATATCCTTGGCGCGACCACTCAGTTTATGGCGTTCGAAACTGATACGATCGACAACGGCTTCTATGGCCGAATTCAGGATTTCTACGATCAGCACCAACATGACACTACCCACCATGAGCGCAATTTTTATACCGCTATCACCCAGCCAGAATGCCAGCGGGATCAGGATAGCGGCTAACCAGGCCTCCTGCCGGAAGGCTTCTTCTTTTCGGTAACAGGTTTTCAGTCCCTGCCAGGAATAGAGACCGGCTTTTAATATGCGTTTTATACCGGTGTTGCCGCTATATGCCATGGTGGTATCAATCTATTAAAACACAGAAGAAGTGTTAAGGACATTCCGATCATTAAATTGTTCAGAGCGTCCTTAAGGAGCCTCTTATTAATTCTGGTTTTCAATCTTTCCCGCCCAGAATTAATCAGAGGCTCCTTAAATTAAACCGGCGACTATACATCGCCGGTATTGCAGAATTATGTCTTATTATGCGTCACCCAGGACACATCGAGCTGTTTCGCAGCACGCACTTCATCCAGTCGCTTAACCGGCATGGTGTAGGGTGCGCCCTTAACAAATTCAGCATCCTGTTCGGATTCCTGTTGAATCTGTACCAGCGCCTCGATAAAACGATCCAGCACTTCCTTGGCCTCGGATTCGGTCGGCTCGATGAGCAGACATTCCGGCACCAGCAGCGGGAAGTAAGTAGTAGGCGCATGATAGCCGAGGTCCAGCAACCGTTTTGCAAAATCCATCGCTGTCACATGCAGTTCCTTCGCCTGCTTTTTCAGGGTGATGATGAATTCATGGGAGGCATAGCGATCCGGGATCGCAGCCTGAAACCCTTTTTTCTTTAACTCCGCCATCATGTAGTTGGCGTTCAACGTGGCGAATTCAGCAACCCGGGTCATGCCTTCGCGACCGAGCAGGCGCATGTACACATAGGCACGCAACAGTACCCCCGCGTTACCCATGAAGGCGGCCATGCGGCCGATACTTTGTGGCAGATCTTTTTCCGTCATCCAGCGATACTGGCCGTCTTCTTCCGCCACCATGGGCAAAGGCAAAAACGGCTTGAGTCGCTTGCTGACACCGATTGCTCCGGAACCGGGTCCGCCACCACCATGCGGCGTGGAAAAGGTTTTGTGCAGATTGGAATGAATGACATCGAAACCCATGTCCCCGGGACGAATCTTACCGAGGATGGCATTCAGGTTGGCGCCATCGTAGTACAGCAGACCACCGGCTTCGTGAACGACCGCAGCGATCTCCTTGATGTTACGTTCGAACACGCCCAGGGTGGACGGATTAGTCAGCATCAAACCGGCGGTTTGCGGACCCACCGCTTCGCGCAACGCGTTGACATCGACGTCGCCGTTCGGCAGCGTCGGAATTTCCTTCACCGAGAAACCGCACATGGTCGCGGTTGCCGGGTTAGTGCCATGGGCCGCATCCGGGACCAGAATCTCACGACGTTCGTGATCGTTGTTGGCATCATGATAAGCACGGATCATGGCGACACCGGCAAATTCACCCTGGGCACCGGCCATGGGTGTCAGCGAAAATCCCGCCATGCCGGTCACTTCACACAACATGTTCTGCAGCTCGTAAATGCAGGCCATGAAACCCTGGGAATATTTTTGCGGCGCCAGGGGATGACGCCCCAGAAAACCCGGCAGCATGGCCAGCGAGTTACAGGCCCGCGGGTTGTGCTTCATGGTGCATGAACCCAGTGGATAAAAGTGCGTGTCGATGGAAAAGTTTTTCTGCGACAAAGCGGTGAAGTGACGTACCACCTGCATTTCGGACACTTCCGGTAAGGCAGGCGCCTGCTTGCGAATGAATTCCTGCGGAATATCGCTGACGTCCACTTCTGCAGTGGGTGCCTGTATCCGGGTATCGCGACCAGGGTAAGAATGTTCGAAGATCAACATGCTGAATCCGCCTTATAAAATCTTTTTCAATGACTGGACGTAAAGATCCATGTCTTCATCGCTACGCATTTCGGTAGCACACAACAGAATGGCATTTTCCAGTTGCGGGTAGTCATGAGACAGATCGTAACCACCGAGAATATTTTCCTCGGCCAATGCCGCCAGAACCTCTGCAGCAGGCTTGTTAACGCGAATGACAGCTTCATGGAAACGCGCCGTATCGAACACCACTTCAACACCATCCAGCGCCGATAATTTTTCCACCAGCGACTGGGTATTGGCGTGGCATTTACTGGCTGCACGTGCCATACCATGAGGACCAAGCAGGGACATATGAATGGTGGAGGCGGTCACCACCAGGCCCTGGTTGGTACAAATATTCGAGGTCGCCTTGGAACGACGGATATGCTGCTCCCGCGCCTGCAGGGTCAGCACAAAACCTTCTTTACCATCCTGGTCGACAGTCCGACCGACAATACGTCCCGGCATCTGCCGCACCAGTTCTTTCTTGCAACAGATGAAACCATAGTAAGGTCCACCGGAAGACATGGGCGCACCCAGCGGCTGACCATCACCACAGGCAATGTCGGCTCCGCTTTCACCCCATTCACCGGGTGCGGACAATAACGCCAGACTCAGCGGATTAACAACACCGATAACCAGCGCGCCATTCGCGTGTGCCCAGTCGGTGATGTCATTAACCTGTTCCAGTGTACCGAAGAAATTCGGTTGCGCGATCACCACGGCGGTGATGTCTTCACCCTCGTAGGCTTTGAGCGCATCCAGAGAAGTACGACCGCTGCCAGCATCGAAGTCGACTTCAACCAGTTCGATATCCTGATGCTGTACGATACTTTGCGTTGCCTTGCGATACAGTGGATTCACTGTCTTCGGCATCAACACGCGACGGGATTTCGATTTACGATTTCCACGTACCGCCATCAATACCGCTTCGGCCAGACCCGAAGCACCGTCATACAACGAAGCGTTGGATGCATCGAGACCAGTCAGTGCAGTCATCATGCTCTGGAATTCATAAATCAGTTGCAGGGTACCCTGAGAGGCTTCCGCCTGGTACGGCGTATAGGCGGTGTAATATTCGCCCCGGGTAGTGATCTGCCAGACCGCTGCAGGAATGTGATGATCGTAGGCGCCAGCGCCAAGGAAACAGACAGGCTGCCCATCCTGGCGGGCCCGACTCTGCATCAACCGGGTCACGTCCAGTTCGGTCATACCGGGAGGAATATTATCCAGCGGTTTGGCGCGCAGGTCGGCGGGAATTTCATCGAAAAGATTCTCGATGCTGGCGACCCCGATGGCCGCCAGCATGTCGGTAATTTCCTGTTCGGTATGAGGAATAAACGGCATGGTAATAACAACTAATAATGAACGTTAAAAAGTTTTACTCGTCAGCGATTTCTGCTTCGTAAGTGCTGGCATCCATCAACTGCTCGACATCGTCTGCATTATCCGGTTGAATCTTGAAAATCCAGCCATCGTCATACGGCGACGTATTGATCGTTTCCGGTTCGTCCACCAGTTGCTGATTGGTATCGACGATTTCACCGGTGATCGGCATGTATACATCGGAAGCGGCTTTAACCGATTCAACGACGCAACAGGCTTCTTCCGCACCGATTTTGGAACCCACTTCGGGCAGCTCGACGAACACCAGATCACCCAGCGCTTCCTGGGCGTGATCGCTGATGCCGACCGTCACGGTGCCGTCTTCTTCCAGACGCACCCACTCATGCGATTTGGTGTAATGCAATTCAGATGGAATATCGCTCATGTTTAACCCCTTAAAAAACGAGAACCCAAAATATAAATTAAATTAATCCAGACAGGACTTGCCTTCGCGGAAGAACACCGGCTTGACCACCTTCGCATTCAACAGCTTGCCCCGAATATCCACCTGGCAATGGTCGCCGGTGCCCACCGGGACGCGCGCCAGTGCGATTGATTGTTTCAGACTCGGTGAAAAGGTGCCACTGGTAATCTCACCTTCGCCGATACCTTCGACCACAACTTTCTGATGACCGCGCAGCACGCCACGATCTTCCAGCACCAGACCGACCAGTTTAGCTTTAACGCCAGCGGCTTTTTCCGCTTCCAGCGCCTGACGACCGATAAAATTACGCTCCGCCGGTTCCCAGGCGATGGTCCAGCCCAACCCCGATGTCAGCGGTGATGTGGTCTCGTCCATATCGGTGCCGTATAGATTCATGCCCGCTTCCAGACGCAACGTATCGCGGGCACCCAGACCGCAGGGTTTGACGCCCGCTTCCACCAGCGCATCCCAGAATTCCGGTGCTTCAGATTCAGGCACCATGATTTCGAAACCGTCTTCACCGGTATAACCGGTACGCGCCACAAACCATTCACCACTGGCCACACCGACAAAACGTTTCAGTTCCAGCGCAGCCTGGCTGGCATCCACCGGTAAGACCTTGACCGCTTTTTCGCGCGCATTCGGCCCCTGCACTGCAATCATCGCCAGATCGCTACGCTCGTTAATCTCGATATTGAATTTTTCCGCCTGCTTGCTGATCCAGGCTATATCTTTGTCACGGGTCGCCGCATTGACCACCATACGAAACCAGTCGTCGGTCATGTAATACACGATCAGGTCATCGATCACACCAGCGTCTTCGGTGAGCATGCAACTGTACAGCGCCTTGCCGGAGGATTTGAGTTTGGCCACGTCGTTGGCCAGCAAATATTGCAAAAAAGGTTTGACCGCCGCGCCGTTCAGGTCCAGCACCACCATGTGGGAGACATCGAACATACCGGCGTCAGTGCGCACCTGGTGATGCTCGTCGATCTGGGAACCGTAATTAATGGGCATCTGCCAGCCGGCAAAATCAACGATTTTGCCACCGTATTGCAGGTGTTTATCGAACAGGGCGGTTTTCTGGCTCATGGGCAAACTCCATTGATCACAATGTATTTGCCCCTCTGTCCTGAAACCTGAGAGATCGACGGTCGAGCGCACGGCTCATCCGCTTTCCCCTTCGGTGGATACCGGCGCGCGGTATCGCTCTCCAGAGCCAACCCGTCTGACTTTGACATGAGCCGTGGTCCTTTTACCTGAGCGTTTCCGGGCGGTTGCGCCTTCGGTGGCAGCCAGTTGCTGCACTCTCCCACGGCTGTGAGGGTTGAGGGCCTGACTATAAACCAGATGCAGGTCGATTACCATTACCCACGTGGAAGCGGAAACGGGTATGCTTGGTTACAGTTTTATCAAATCAGCAGAAAATACATGGATAAACAACAGCTCCTCAGCTACTTACAACTGTTCAGCGACAACCCCTATTACCAGGCCGCCATCGTGGTAGCGCTGGGCCTGATTGCCGCCAGGATTTCCAATGTGCTGTTCGTCCGGGTCATCACCCGGCTGACCACTCGCACCCACAGCCTGCTCGATGACCAACTGATCGAAGTGGTGCGCGCGCCGATTTTCTATTCCATCCTGCTGCTATCGCTGGCGATCGCCGTCAATCTGGCGCTGGGCGACGACAGCCCCCGCTTCATTTATTCCATCCTGAAAACCCTGGCGGTGTTCATCTGGTCCGTGTTCCTGGTGCGCATGTCACGCATCGCCCTGCGTAACTTCAGCAAGGATGGCCGTCAGGACAGGGTGATCAGTACCCAAACCCTGCCGCTGTTCGAAAATCTGGCCATCATCATCGTCAGCGCCGCGGCGATTTATTTTGTGTTCAGCGCCTGGGATATCGATATGACCGCCTGGCTGGCCTCCGCCGGTATCGTCGGTATCGCGGTAGGCTTCGCCGCCAAGGACACCCTGGCCAATCTGTTCTCCGGCGTATTCATTCTTGCCGATGCCCCGTATCGCATCGGCGATTATGTGGTACTGGATACCGGCGAGCGGGGCGAAGTGACCCACATCGGTATTCGCAGCACCCGCCTGCTCACTCGCGACGATGTGGAAGTAACCATTCCCAACTCCATCATGGGCAACACCAAGATCATCAATGAATCCGGCGGCCCGCATAAAAAATTCCGTATTCGAGTGAAAGTGGGTGTGGCTTACGGCAGCGATATTGATCAGGTCAAAGCCATCTTGATGGATATCGCAGAGAACGACGAAGATGTATGCGCGGACCCGGAACCTCGGGTGCGCTTTCGAGAATTTGGAGGCTCCAGCCTGGATCTGGAACTACTCTGCTGGGTGGATGAACCGGTGTTACGCGGGCGGATTGTCGACGTACTGAATACGGCGATTTACAAGCGCTTCAATCAGGAAGGTGTGGAGATTCCTTACAGTAAGCATGATGTGTATATCAGGGAAATGCCTCGCGCCGATTCCTGAGCGGGGGACTGAGGTTTGAGCGCCCTGTTGCTGGCCGGTTGAGGCGGGGCGTCTCTGGAGTCATCGTATGATGCTTCAGGTGTTTGAGCGGCTTGATGTTTTTTTAGGGCGCCAGCTCAAGAGCTAGTGCTAATCTTTTAGGCCGGGTTTCGCCCGCTGGCGACTCACTTTTTTCTACAGCGAAAAAAGTAAGCAAAAACGCCGCGCCCTTTAGTGCTTGCCCTTCGGGT
>CBDULQ010000019.1:0-24468 GCA_965368115.1 uncultured Gammaproteobacteria bacterium
GTGCCAGTGGCGTCGGTCAGGGTGTAACTGACCGTGGCGTAGTATTCCTGATTGGCGGTCAGGCCGTCGAAGGTGTACTCGAAGTTGTTTGTGTCAGGGAAGCTGTCACTGTTCAGTGGTGTGGTAATCCCATCACGCACCCCTTCCGTATCCGCCAGGTACACATTGTAGGACTGGAACGCACTGCTGCTGGTGCCGTGGGTACTCCAGTTCAATGCCAGTCCCTGATCCAGTCCGCGCACCGCCAGGGTCGGCGCCACCGGTGGCGGGACCTCGATGATAAAGGTCGAGGTCTGCGCACTACCTGATGCATTGCTGGCGCTGACACTGAAGCTGAAACTACTGCCAATGGCGCTGAGCGGCGGTGTACCGCCCATACTGTGGTTTGACGCATTGACCGTCACCCAGCTCGGCAGTGTGCCGTTGATGGTGTAGTTGGCCGCACCGCTGACCTCGCAACTGGTGGCCCCGTAACCGTAGCTCCAGATTTCCGTGGGCATGGCCTGCGCACTGGGCGAGCTGTAGAACTGCGGCGCCGTAGACACTGCGATGATGGTAAACGGCCCCAGGCTGTCGCTGCCCGCCCCATTGATGGCCGTGATGGTAATGTCTGCATATTCACCCATATCACCACAGCCCAGGCCACCACTGAGCACGCCGGTGTCAGTGTCAAACGTCGCCCAGCTCGGCAAATTGGTAATGTCCCAGCTGGTTGCACCGCCACCGGAATTCTGTGGCGCAAAGCTGTAATTGAAGAGACCGTAGTTATCCAGCTGAACCAGGGTGGTCGGTGCACCGGACAGACTCGGCGGCGCGGCCTCTACAGTGATGCTGAACGGACCGATGCTGTCGCTCAGGCCACCGCTGTTGGTGGCGGTGATGAGGATATCCACATCGGTCTGAGCGGTACCCGGCGGCGGCGTACCGCTGATGCTGCCGTCACTGCTGCCGAAGGTCGCCCAACTCGGCAGATTCTGTACCGACCAGGTCTGCACCTGACCCTGCACCACCACCGGTACAAAGCTATAGGGCTGACCCGCGGACACGGTAGCCGACGGCGTACCGCTGAGCACCACGGCACCGGGGGTCACGTTGAGGGTGTAATTCGCTGTGGCCGCGGCATAGTTTGCATCCGCCGCCTTGTTCGCGGTAATCACCGCAGTGCCAACGCCGACGAGGGTGACTTCACTGGTGCTGCTGTTCACCGTCGCCACTGCGGTGTTATTACTGCTGTAGCTAATCGCTCCACTGCCGGCGCCGCCGGAGGCTACATTGATGAACGGCACATCGTTGGTGGTTTTTGCAATCGGGCCCGCTATGGCAAAACTGATGCTCTGGGTGCCCGGGTCCACATTCAGCGTAATGCCCAGCGCATCCGCACCGGCGGTGTTGCTGGCGGTAATGGTAATGCCCGCGTAAGTCCCCGCTGCGGTGGGTGTCCCGCTAATGGTGCCGTTAGCGAAAGTCAGGCCCGGCGGCAAGGCGCCGGTCTGACCCCAGGTGGTCACCTGACCGCCGCTGTTGCCTGGCGTAAAGGCGAAGGGCAGGCCCACCTGCGGATTGTTCGGCACCCCACCCAGTTGCGGTGCCACCACGGCGGCGACCACTTCGATCTGGAAGGGATTCGACACATCGCTGCCACTGGCATTGGTGGCGGTAACGGTGATGCCGGTATGCACGGCCACCTGAGTGGGTGTACCGCTCAGTTCACCGCTGCTGCTGTCAATGCTCAACCAGCCCGGCGCGTTCTGCACCGACCAGCCGGTGGCCGGCCCGCCGATGTTGCTGGGTTGCAACATCAGGGTCTGACCGGTGGCCAGCTGCTGATCCGGAATATTGGCGATCTCGGGCAGGGCCGGCACCACTTCCAGATCGAATTCCAGAACCGACGAACTCAGACCCCGGGTGGCCGCACCCAGACCGTTGTAACCGATGATACGTACCTGAAGATATTGACCCACGTCGATATCCTGCGGCGTGCCGCTCAGTGTGCCGGTGTTGTAGTCGAAGCTGGCCCAGGCCGGCATGTTGATGATCTCCCATTCTTCCACCGGCCCCCGGTCACTGGTCGGGGTGAAGGTAAACGCCGTGCCGGCGATGATCGGGCTGGCCGGCGTACCGATCAGATGCGGCGCATTGATGGTCGTCACGGTGATTTCCGCTTCCGCGGTGGCGTCGTTCTGATCACGCACTTCGACACGAATGGTCGGTGCGTTGTAGAGCATGGGTTCGCCGTTGATGAGAATTTCCAGCGGCGTACCTTCCACATCCGCATTGTCTTCGTCCAGCGCCAGACCCGGTGGCAGACCGCCGGATACGGGTCGAAAACGCAGGGGGCCGCGACCACCATCCGCTGTGAACAATCCGGACACCAGCGAATCCTGACCGATGTAGAGCACCGGCGAAATCGCGGCGGCACGCAGGGTGAGTTCGTCATACACGAACAGGTCCAGCGGCGGGGTTTCCACTTCACGTCCCAGCGCATCCACGGCACGCACCACAAAGGAAGTCGGGTTGTTCCAGTTAGGCAGCACCGTATCCGGCGTACCGTATATTCGCCCGTTGGATGCCGCCAGCTCGACACCGCGCGGCAGCACACCGGAGACGATGCTGTAACTCACCGGCGGCAGGGCACCTGTGGTGCTGAAACCGTAGATTTCACCGTCCGCGCCCACCGGTGTCTGTTCGGTCAGGGAATCCGGCAGATTCCACTCGATGGCCATGGGTGCGATATTGATCGTCAGCTCGATGCGCAGGTTCGCATTACTGGCATCCGCTGGCGACAGGCACACCTGATTCGATATGTACTCTGCACCGTCTTCTGCGATATAGCGGGCATAGAAACAACTGAAGTTCATCGGATACACGGCGAGCCTGTTCACCGCCTGGAAATTGACAAACTTCTGGGCCGAATTGTAATAACCCGCACCACTGCCGATCAGTTCCGCCTGTTCAATCTGCTGATTGGGTACCGGTGCACCGTCTTCATACAAAGTGACGATGATGTCGGCAATATCCCCGGGTAGCCGCGCCGCATCCGCATTCCACCAGGTAAAGTGACTGACCACACCACGCAGTGCCATGCCGGTGGGTGCATCGAAATTTTCCACCACGATACCTTCGCCTTCCTGCTCCCAGACACCGGTGTCTTCATTCAGATACCACAGCGGAATGGTGTCGCCGATTTGAATCGCGCTGCCGTCCGCATGGGTTTCGACATAAAGGGGTAATTCGATGGTGGCGGTCTGCCCCGGCGCCAGATTCAGCTCTTGCCCATCCTGGGTGAACTGGAACTCCACGGTACCGAAACTCATGATATCCACCGCATTGGTGTCGCCTTCGGCCACACCGGTGAAGGAACCGGGGAATGCACGCAGTCCGGCGGGACCGGACACATCCACCGGTGTCATAGTGATGTCCACATCGCCGCTGACCGGATTGCCGTTCGCATCTACCAGCGCATTGGCAGCAATCTGCAGCACAGTGCCGTGCTTGCCGTCCAGATCCGCCGGCTGATCCGCCGCGAAGGTCTGCACCGGTTCCCGTTCGATCATGGTCACATCGACCCGCAGTGGCGTATCGGCAGACGGGGTGGTCAGCTTCACCACCTGAGTCGCGAAACCGGATTTACTCATCTGTAACTGGTAATCGGTGGTTTCGGTGAGATCGGCAATCTGCATATTGCCGCTTGCATCCGACGCGCTACCCGCTGACGATTGTTTCTCGGCGGTGATTACTGTGGCGGTAACGCCTTCCAGCGGCCGTCCGGATACATTGACGATACTCAGTGTCGCATCCATTTTGCGCAGTTCCTGCGCCTCATCACCCGAGGAACTGGATTTGCTACAGGACGCCAGCAATAGTGACAACAACAAGACGAATAATACGAACGGCGAGTGCCGAAGCGATGACGTGACTATGATCATTTTTCGATTCCCTGTCTCTTACAACTCATTTATCGAGCCATTGTAAGGATGCCCGGGTGATGAACCATACCAAGTTCTTGGTAGACTTCAGTCGCACAAACCCCTTCACAATGAACGGCTCACTTCATCCAGATCAACAACAGGCCGGATCAATCTCGTCCTCTACCGAACGATTTTGTTAACATGAGTCAAACGATAAAAACCCGCCGAGGCTCTGCCGTGAAAAGAAAACTCCTGCCCGTGATCGTCATCCTGATCATCGCCGCCGTCATCAGTGCCATTTACTGGCGTTCCAGTCACAACGGCCCGGCCGAAGACGGCAGTCTTACCCTGTACGGCAATGTCGACATTCGTGAAGTACGCCTCGCCTTCAACGGCAGCGAACATGTCGGCGAAATGCTGGTGGACGAAGGTGATAAGGTCAGCAAAGGACAGTTGCTGGCGCGCCTGCACACCGAACGCATTGCAGCGGAACATCGGCGCGCCGAAGCGGAACTGGCCGCAGCGCAGGCCGAAGCCCATGCGGCGCAACTCACTTTCAAACGGGTACGCAACCTGGCGAAGCAGAAACTGGCGTCACGTGAAGATTCGGATGTCGCCGAAGCGAAAAGCCGTGTCGCGGATGCCAAAGTGGACGCGGCACGTGCCGCACTGGCACAGATCGACCAGGCACTCAAGGATACCGAACTGCGTGCACCCAGTGATGGTGTGATTCGCGAACGTATCGTCGAAGTCGGCGATTTCGTTACACCGCAATCACCGGTGTTCACCCTGGCGCTGACCGACCCGGTGTGGATACGCACCTATTTACCGGAAACCTGGCTGGGCCAGGTCAAACCGGGCAGTCGTGCTGAAATCGTCACCGACAGTTATCCGGACAAACGTTATCCGGCCTGGGTCGGCGCCGTTTCACCCAGTGCCGAATTCACACCCAAGACCGTGGAAACCCCGGAACTGCGCACGCGGCTGGTATACCAGATGCGCGTCATCGCCTGTAACCCGAACAACGAACTGCGTCTCGGCATGCCGGCAACGGTGATTCTGTATCCCGGCGAAGACGCGGATGCCGATCAGCAGCAACCCTGTGCCCGGCCTTGATGAACGAGGACGCGGCACTCAGTTTCTCCGGGGTCAGCCGAAATTTTACGGTCGAAGACCAGACCGTGACCGCCCTCGATGACATCAGCCTGCACATCGCACCGGCACGCATCACCGGCCTGATCGGTCCGGACGGTGCCGGTAAAACCACCCTGATGCGTCTTGCCTGTGGCTTACTGTTGCCGGACCAGGGCGACATTCATGCGCTGGACATCGATGTCGTCGCCGATCCCATCACCGCCCAGTCATCGGTCGGTTATATGCCGCAGCGCTTCGGTTTATATGAAGACCTGAGCGTGCAGGAAAATCTGGATCTTTACGCCGACCTGCAGGGCATCCCCCTGACGGAACGCCAGCAACGCTACACGGAACTGATGCACATGACCGGGCTGGGTCCGTTTCGCAAACGCCTGGCCGGTCGTCTGTCCGGCGGCATGAAACAGAAACTCGGCCTGGCCTGTACCCTGGTGGGTACGCCGCGTCTGCTGTTACTGGATGAACCCACCGTGGGTGTGGACCCGGTCAGCCGGCGCGAACTCTGGTCCATCGTGCAACGTCTGGTGGATGAACAGGGTATGAGCGTATTGCTCAGCACCGCCTACCTGGACGAAGCGGAACGCTGCGACGACCTGTTGTTACTGCACCAGGGGCAGCTGCTGGACCAGGGCGATTTTCGTCATTTCAGCGAACCCATGCGCGGACGCACTTTTCAGCTGCAGACCGACAGTCTGAGCAAGCGCCAGTTGCTGCATCGACTGGATCAACAGGCGAATATTGTCGATGCGGTGGTCGACAACGAACACATCCGCATCATCAGTGCTCAGCAGAGCGATACCGATCAAATGTCGAACACGCTGCATGACATCGATGCATTACACATCGAAGCTGTCGAGCCTCGCTTCGAAGACGCCTTTGTTGCTCGCCTCAAACAACAGCAGTCGACGTTAACGTCAATGAATCTGAACAGCGACTTCAATGCGCAGCAACAGGATACGGTCATCGAAGTCAATCAGGTGCAGAAACGCTTCGGCGATTTTTATGCGGTTCGTGATGTGAGTTTCAGTGTGCAACGCGGTGAAGTGTTCGGCCTGCTCGGCGCCAACGGCGCCGGCAAGTCCACCACCTTTCGCATGTTGTGCGGACTGCTGCCGGCCAGCGCCGGACAACTGACCGTGGCCGGTCACGACCTGCGTCACGCCAGTGCCCATGCACGTAGTCATCTGGGTTACATGGCACAACGTTTTTCCCTGTACGTGGATCTCACCGTGCAGGAAAACCTCAATTTCTTCGCCGCCGCTTACGGCCTGAGTCGTCAACAACGACAACAGCGCATCGAATGGGCGCTGGAGACCTTCGAACTGCAACATTATCAGAACAGCAATAGCGGCGATCTGCCGCTGGGCTACAAACAACGCCTGGCCATGGCCGCGGCATTGATGCACGAGCCGGACATCCTGTTTCTCGACGAGCCCACCTCCGGCGTCGATCCGCTGGCGCGCCGCGAATTCTGGCAACGCATCAACGCGCTGGCCGAATCCGGTGTCACCGTTCTGGTCACCACGCATTTTATGGAAGAAGCCAACTACTGTGATCGACTGGTCGTGATGGCCGACGGCGAAGTGCTCGCGGAAGGGACACCGGCGGAAATGAAAGCCCGATACCGTTCCCCGTCACGACCGCAACCAAGCATGGAAGACGCCTTTATCGCACTCATCGAAACGCGCCAGCAACGGGAGTCGGCGGCATGAGCAGCGCCACCGCGATGCGCCTGCGCGCCATGATCCGCAAGGAAAGCCTGCAGATTCTGCGTGATCCGTCGAGTATCGCCATTGCCTTCATCATGCCGGTCGTGCTGTTGTTGCTGTTTGGTTACGGCGTGTCGCTGGACGCAAAACACGTGCGCCTGGCGCTAGTCGTGGAACAGCCGGATGCACACACTTCCGCCCTGGTGGGTGCGTTTCAGCATTCCGAGTATTTCGATCCGCTGGACTATCGTCATATTCACGATGCGGAGCAGGCACTGGTCGCCCATGAGGTGGACGGCATCGTCTGGCTGCGCAACGATTTCAGCAGCCGTTTGCTCGCCGAAGGCGATGCCGTGATCGGCGTGTTCGTCAACGGTACCGACGCCAATCAGGCACGTATCACCCAGGGGTATATCGATGGTGTGTGGCGCAACTGGCTGCAGGCTTATGCGCGCGATCTGGGTCACGAACTGCAGATGCCGGTGAACCTGGAGCCACGCATCTGGTTCAACCCGGCGGTTCGCAGTCGCAATTTCCTGGTCCCCGGACTGATCGCGGTGATCATGACCCTGACCGGCGCTATGCTAACCTCGATGGTGGTGGCGCGAGAATGGGAACGGGGCACCATGGAAGCACTGATGGTGACGCCGATTCGTATCTGGGAAATCACCCTGGGTAAACTATTGCCCTACTTCGTACTCGGCATGGGCGGCATGTTACTCAGTGTCGCCATGGCCCTGTGGTTGTTCGAAGTGCCGCTGCGCGGATCCTTCTGGGCACTGACCGCGGCGTCCGCACTCTACATGCTGGTGGCGCTGGGCATGGGTTTACTGATTTCCACCGTGGCGCGCAGCCAGTTCGTGGCCGGCCAGATCGCTCTGGTCGCAACGTTCCTGCCGGCGTTCATCCTGTCCGGGTTTATATTCCAGATCAGTTCCATGCCGGAACCGGTGCAGGTGATTACCCACATCGTACCGGCACGTTATTTCGTCGCCATGCTGCAAACCCTGTTCATGGCCGGTGACATCTGGCCGGTACTGCTCGCCAACAGCGCCGCGCTGTTACTGATCATGGTAATCCTGTTCGGCGTTGCACGGCGCAAAACAAGGAAGCGACTGGATTGAAACATTCCCTGCAACGCATCATCGCCCTGGCCATCAAGGAGCTGCTCGCCATCCTCAAGGACAAGCGCAGCCGCATCGTGCTGATCGTGCCACCGATTCTGCAGTTGATGGTGTTCGGTTACGCGGCCAGTTTCGATCTCAACGACGTACCCATCGCCGTGTACAACGAAGACCAGAGCGCCGCGTCGCGTGACCTGGTCGCTCGAGTGCTGGGTTCTCCGCATTTTCATCTTATCGACCATGTGCAACGCGATGCGGATATCCAGCCGCTGATCGACAACAAGGATGTTCTGATGGTGCTGCACCTGGGCCCCAACTTCAGTGCCGACCTGATGTCCGGGCGCAGTGCTTCGGTGCAGGTCATCATCGACGGGCGCAACTCGAACACCGCACTGCTGCTGCAGGGTTATCTCAGTCGCATCATTGCCGACTTCAATCAGCACTGGGCGGAAGGTAACGGTCAGCCAACGCCACCGGCGACGCTGCGCGTACGCCCCTGGTTCAACAGCAACCTGGTATCACGCTGGTTCATCGTGCCCGGTATCGTGGGCCTGTTGACGCTGGTTATCACCACCATCGTCACTGCTTTGTCGGTAGCACGGGAACGCGAAGCCGGCACCTTCGACCAGTTACTGGTGACACCGTTGCGCCCGTTCGAGATTCTACTGGGCAAAGCGTTTCCCGGTGTACTGATCGGCTTCGTGGAGGGTTCGTTCATCCTGTTCATGGCGGTGTTCTGGTTCGATGTACCCCTGCGTGGCAACCTCGGTGCCCTGTATGTGGGGATGAGCCTGTTCATTTTGTCTGCAGTCGGTATCGGTCTGATGATTTCTTCGCTGGCGGTGACTCAACAACAGGGCATGCTGGGCGCTTTTCTGTTCCTGGTGCCGGCAGTCATCCTGTCCGGATTCGCCACACCGATCGCCAACATGCCGGAGGCGGTACAGCTGCTCACCTATGCCAATCCGCTGAGGTATTTCCTGATTATCCTGCGCGGGGTGTTTCTGGAGGGCGACGACTTCGGCATACTGTTACACTATTACTGGCCGATGCTGATTATTGCACTACTGACACTAAGCGCTGCCGGATGGCTGTTTCGCCATCGAATGAACTGATCTATGCCCGCACACGAAATTAAAACCTGTCCGCGTTGTCAACGCGACTTTGAATGCAAGACCGGCTCGATCGAACTGTGCCAGTGCCAGACGGTGCCCCTGAACGAGCATCACCTGAACTATATCAGCATCCGTTTTGACGACTGTCTGTGTGCCGACTGCCTGCTCGAACTGCGCCGCGACTACGACGCTTGCGAGGAGAAAAAATAATGCGCGATACGGCAAACAATCGGCCACCGCTATGGTCACAATACTATGTATCTTTAATTCACCGGGGCGCTATTCTTTTTTCGATGACTCGATTACGCATTCTGTTCCTGCTGGGACTGTTGTTCGTTGCTGTGGCCGGCCGAGCCGGACAGTCCATCAATAACGACGACCGGGTTGCTCGCAGCCTGGTATATACCTATATTTCCGAACAGGCCACTGTGGGTACCCAACATCGCCCGTTCTTTGTCGCCGGCGACTTCAACGGCGACGGTCTGCGTGATCTGGCGGTACTGTTCACTCCCCACAAACCGCCGGACCCGGCACATCATATTACCGTCATCCACCCCTGGCCAAAGCTCACACCGACACCACACGGCCATTACACGACCTGCCTGGCGATATTCAACAATCATAAACGCGGTGACTGGCTGAGCGTTCCGCCGGATACCTTTGTACTGCTGGATGATAGCGGCGCACTGGAAACACCGTCCTTCGCATTGCAGCGACTATCCCCCATCGATGCCGGCTATCCGCAGCAAATGAAAAGCATCGGCGGTAAATCCGGTGCCGATCTGCTGGTATTACACGGCACACCCGAGCAGGATCATGTACTGAGCTGGAACGGTGGCGCCTATCAACTGCATTAAGCACACTGCACCGTTACTCATCTTGCGTTAAACTGACGCCATCTGCCTCGCCACAACGACGCTGCAAGTCAACCCTGCAACACGGAGTGCAACATGACCCTGCTTACCCAGCTGTTATTGATTGTCGTCGCCCTGCTTCACTTAGGCTTCATGATTCTGGAAATGCTGTTGTGGACGCGGCCGATCGGTCGCAGGATATTTCGGATGGATCAGCAGACCGCAGCAGCAACCCGCACCCTCGCCGCCAACCAGGGTCTGTACAACGGCCTGCTGGCAGCCGCATTGATCGGCAGCCTGTTCCTGCAACAGGAAGCGCGTGCCGTACAACTGTTTTTACTCATCTGCATCATCATCGCCGGCATCTTCGGCGCGCTCACCGCCAGCCGGCGTATACTTTATGTTCAGGCCTTACCGGCATTCCTGGCGCTGATCCCGCTGAGCCTGGGCTAACCCCTCCATCGAAGGCGCAAACATAAATAAATGACGGAGCTGTTACTGCGTTTCATTTTCGATCTTTGCAATTGAATATCGATCAATGTTTCAAAACCGTATCACCGTAACCCGCCCCGATAAATTGTTAGCAACACCGATAACACCCGATAAACATCCGGCATACCGGCTTCGAAAAGTTGAAGAATTCAGAAACGCTTCATTTCATAACATCTAATGGCTTGAACACTCGATACCCCCATCAGCTCCGTCCACATGCATTGTTCAGGCATCGCGTGTTTTTGAATGCGATTCGCAAACATGAAAACAGTGAAACATAACTGCAACAGAACTGAAAAAAAACAAACCGGGACCAGATACTTTAATAGCGATCATTTTTTCCTGCGAACACAATTCTCAGCAGATACCAGCCGTCACAACGGCACCTGCACGAACACTTGTTCAAACTCCGAACACGGCCGCCCAAACGATCGCCCGTCAACCAGGACACAACACTGACTGCAGTCGACCCGATCCGGGCATGAATTCACCGGCTTGCCTAAGTCTATATTTTTACAAGAAAAAATATTTCGATTATATCATTCAGGCAGATTTCAAAATTAGATTTAGTGTGAATTCATTCATAAAAACAGCATCCCCCAAACGGGTGATAAAACTTAGAACCAAACCACAATTTATTTTTTCCAGTTACCCATAATACGCCTCGAAGCAGGATGCATTCGCAGGCAGGGATTCCCATACAAACAGGATTAATATTTTGCGTTGTTGCTGCAGGATATCTTTATTACAGGTTATGGGGTTATGATTTTTATCAGACACATTTGGCAGGTCGTTTTTTTATTAATCGTTTTCACTTTGACTGCCTGCGGTGAATCAACAGAAACTTCAGCGTTTTCGTCATTAGCGGATGACTCAAATAATCCCACCAACAATCCACCAACCACGCAAACCTCTACAGACGCGTCACCACCCGAAACACCGACGGGACTGGAAATCGAAAACGCAACAGGTGATCAAATTATACTGCGCTGGAAATCTTCCAGCGACAATGTCGCCACCGTTTCTTACAGACTGTATAGAAGCGATCTGGCACAGCCGTTGATCACCGTTTCAGCTTTGCGCCATATTGATAACAGCGTCATTGCTGGCCGCGCCTACTCATACCAGGTCAGTGCGCTTGATGCGGCGGGTAATGAGTCCACATTGAGCGAAGCAGTTGTCGCCAACACATCGCCATCCGCAGACTTAACCCCACCCAGTACACCGCAAAACCTCAACACAGGCGGTATAACCAGCAACAGCATTGCACTGAGCTGGAATGCATCGACAGACAATATTGCGGTTCAGTACTATCGCATTTATCGAAACAATCAGACAACGCCCCTGGCAACCACCGGCACCACATCAATTACCGATAGCAATCTGGCGGCCAGCACCCAATTCAGTTACCGGGTCAGCGCTGTAGACACATCAGGCAATGAATCGCCATTAAGCGCGAGTATTTCCGCCACCACAAATGCAGCGCCAGACACAATTGCACCAACAACACCCGGAAACCTGAATGCTTCGAATCTGCAGTATAACCGGGTAACGCTCAACTGGAGCGCCGCCAGTGACAATGTTGGCGTCGTCGCATATCGACTCTATAAAAATGGCAGTGCGATTCCGCTGGTCACAACCGCAACGTTAAGCTTTACCGATACCGGTCTGGCAGCGGAAACCGGTTACAATTACCGAGTCGACGCTATCGATGCAGCGGGTAACGCATCATCACTCAGCGCGACTTTATCGATTACAACGCCCGCGGCACCTGATACTAGCGCACCGACAACACCTGGAGGGCTAACAGCCAACGGTATCGGTGAAAATGAATTAACTCTGCACTGGAATGCATCCACCGACAATGTCGGCGTTACCGGCTACCATGTCTATCGTGATGGATCAATGACGCCGATACTCACCACAAACACATTGAGTTTTACCGACAGCGGCCTGAATAGCGACCAGAGTTACAGCTATCGGGTAGCTGCATTTGATGCGGCAGGCAACCTATCGCCTCTTAGCAGCACCTTTTCAGTAACGACAACGGCCGCTCCGGACACCACTGCACCGTCCACACCGGCCGGATTATCCGCAAACGGTATTACAGAAAACCAGATCACACTCAACTGGAATGCGGCTACTGACAATGTCGCCGTAACGGGTTATCGGATTTATCGCGATGGATCAACTACGCCATTGAACACGGCCAGCAGCCTGAGTTTTACCGACAGCGGATTGAACAGTGATCAGGCCTATAGTTACCGGGTATCCGCCGTTGATGCGGCAGGCAATGAATCAACACAAAGCAGCAGCCTGATGGTCAATACACTGGCGCCTGCAGATACCACGCCGCCAACAGCACCTGGTTCACTGAGTAGCACCAATATTGACACCGACCGGCTGACCTTAAACTGGAACGCCGCCACAGACAATGTTGCGGTAACCGGCTACCGGATTTATCGCGACGGCATTAATATTGCCGGTAGTGTTCAACCGAGCTTTACCGACAGTGGACTGAATAGCGATCAAACTTACCAATATCAGGTCAGTGCAGTCGACGAAGCCGGTAATGAATCCACACCGAGCGCGGCCCACTCGGTAACAACGCTGGCGGTGACCCAGCCTCAGTCGGTTCAGCTCAGCTGGGTATCACCCACCCAGTTTACCGATGACTCTTGCATGAGCAGCAACCATCAATATCGAATCAGTTACGGTAGTTCGGCTAGCAATTACAGCCAGCAGATTGAAATCGACCTGAATGATTCAGCCCTGGATTGCCAGCAAACCGGTTTCGACTCACAGTGCAACCAGGCCATAATGACCTGCACATACACTACCCCACCGATCGCTGTCGGCAACTGGTACTTTGCCGTCCAGGCATATAGTAGTACGGGCATCCTGAGTGGATTCTCGAACGAAGCAATGAAAACCATTCAATAGTCCATCGCATATCGAATCCGCACATTAAAGTCATCAACGAATCCCCGGGCAACCACCTTTTAGCAGGTGGTTGCCGCCTGATTATTTCGATCTGGCTGGACTATACTCAGCCTACCAACCCTCGATAATCACGCATCTTCGGAGATGAACATGGCTCATGATTCAACGACGGAATCGGGTGAGACCAAATCCAGCAGCCGACCACGCGGCGACATACAAACCAGGCTACTACTACCGCTCATCATCATACTGTGCATCATTACTGCCGTTGCCGGCCTGGGATTCTATCAATCCGAGCGCAGCAAATTACTGCAGGAACTGGACATACGCGGTCAGGCAATGAGTGCATCCTTGTCAGCCTATTCTTCACAACTGATCAGCGCCGATCATCGACAACAACTGGAAACCCATCTACGCGAATTTATCGAAGATAAAAAACTGATCCACAAAGTCAGCATATTCAAAGGTGATAGCGAGTACCTGACAGTCAATCAAAATCAGCTCAGAGAGAAAATCCGACCACAAACTCTGCGCCACTATTCATTGCCGGTCTATGCTGCCGATGAGACTGTGATTGGCCGAGTGGAGATCAGTTTATCGACCCAGGATATAGACGATTACCTGGGCGCTCGTCTGGTACAGATCGTGATCATCGCGATGCTGACGGTATTGCTAACTATCATATTCATGGCCTGGCTGGTACGCCGTGTCGTCATTCGGCCACTTGAACGACTTACACATCGAATCCAGACCATTTCCATGGGACGACTGGATCAGCCGGTAGTGTCTTTTTCCTGGGACGAAATCGGCCATCTGTTCCATGACATCAATGCCATGCGTGTGCGCTTCAAGCGCCGCCAGGACGAAATGATCGACGCCCTCATCAACCGCAAACATTTTGACCCCGAAGCACCACATAATGCATCCGCACATGCGCTGATTATCGACGATGACGAACTAATACGTATGCAGGCCGGTAAACTGCTCGAAAAACAGGGCATTACTTCGATGAGTGCGGACAGCGGACCAAACGGACTGGCTCTGTTGAAATCGGAGGACTTCGATATCGTCCTGCTCGACCTGATGATGCCTGAAATGACGGGTTACGAGGTTCTGGCCGAAATACGGAAGATGGAAAATCATCACCATATTCCGGTGATTGTCATATCATCAATCGACGATAAGACCTCTATTGTGCGGGCACTGCGCGGCGGCGCTTCTGACTATGTCATCAAACCCTTCAATCGCGATGAACTGAGCGCAAGAATCAACATTCTGCTTAATGCTGCGTTGCGCGATCGGCAGATCGACTACCTGGTCGAGGAACGCATTTCCGAATTGAAACACCAGGCCTCTGGTAAAACTGATAGTTGATGTACGGGCATATTCGAGCTATATGTAGATCTGGAAGTTAATCGACCTGCTGGCCTGTTTCGATGGATCGATTATCTAAGGAAGCCTGATTATTTCATCCAGAAAAATATCAAAGCTCCCCTGAATTACATATATAAAGGAAATCGTCATGTCCGAATTAAACCCTTACCAGTCACCTGAACAACCGCTAACCGTGGAAGGCGCTGAAGAATACGGTGACATCAACATCTTCAGTACTGCAGGACGACTCGGCCGCCTACGCTTCATTGCCTACTCACTGATTTTTACTTTCGTGCTTTATATTCTACTCGCGATCGTCATGGGCATTACCGTATCCATGACCGGTGTAGACTCAAGCCCTTTTGTATCCATGATTGCAATCGCAATTTTCTCTATTGCCGCTGTCGTTGTTTCCATCATGTTGATGTCACAACGTCTGCATGATGCCAATAATTCCGCCTGGTGGATATTGCTGGTCTTCGTACCCATCGTCAGCTTTCTGTTTACCCTGTATCTCTGGTTTATGCCCGGTACCAAAGGCGCCAATGAGTATGGCAATCCGCCGCCCCCGAACCGTACTGCTTTGTACCTGGTGATCGTGTTCGGCGCCATCGCACTGATCGGTATTCTTGCCGCTATCGCGATTCCCGCTTACCAGGATTATGTGATCCGTGCACAACAGGCCGGTATGGGCCAACCCTGATAGTACATCGTACGATCGAAAAAAATACGGCGGGCAATCTTCGATTGCCCGTTTTTTTTTGCGCGCATTGCCTTGCGGTGTCAACTTTTCCCGGTAAAAACACCTACTTTTGGCCGCTGTACTATTCAAATTCCCCATGCAACAATGAACACTTCAACGGTCGGACCGAGTGACCCCCGACGAACCTGAATTGATTTCAGATCATCAACAAGGGAGATCGTATGAATGCCATCCGCAATATCTTTGCCATTATCGGCGTCCTCGCCTTCATCGGCGCCGGAATCCTGTTCAACCAGTTCAAAGGTGACATCAATGCACTCAACGAACTGGATACCAGGGCCATCGAAACCTACAGCGGGATGTGGAGCAAACTGAAGACATCAGGCACCAGCGCCGATGCCACGGTATGGAAAGTCCCACTGGAAGAAGACATCACTCCGGCCGATGCAGAGCAGACCATGAACTTTGTCGCCAATCAGTACAACATCAAAAACGTCGGCGAATTACCGCTGTCGGAACAGGTTGAACTGATGACCGGGGAAAAGCAGCGGTTATTAAAGATCTATCAGTACTGCGATCCGCGCACAGCAATGAAAATGGTCAATTATAGCGATGCATTCTCCGCCTACCTGCCCTGTCGTGTTGCCATGGTCGAGGATATGGGCGGTCATTATGCCCTGTACTCGCTGAACATGGACCTGATGATTTACGGCGGCAAACCCCTGCCGAAGGAATTGAAAGAGGAAGCCCTCAAGGTCAAAAAAATCATTCGCGAAATCATGGAGCGCGGCGCAGCCGGCGCCTTCTAGCCGAACCGCCATGAACAAGCCCCGATAAATCTGTGATTCGGGCTCTCGACGGCGATCTTGCCTTTTACCAAGCCCGGGAGCGTTTTCAAAAAACAGCCATAAAACATCTATAATTGAACAGGGTATTCAATATCGAGCGTTTTCATGAGTTTTGATCTGGATGACCTGTGGCTGGAGAAAATGAGCGGGCTAACCAGTCTGACCCTGATCCAGAAACGTCGTCTATACCGAGTAATTATGGTGATCGCAATTGGTGTCAGCTACAGCCTGGACACCCTCCTGCTCACCCTGTTTTATATGGCCGGGACTATAGCGTCCGAAATCCCGCTGTACTACGGCATTGCGGGCCTCGTACATGTATTGCTATTCTCGGCCATTCACTGGTCCGGCCTCAGCGATTCACTCAATAACGTGCATATGACCCTGTGGCAAATGATGTATGCCATCTTCGTGCAGGTATTGGGTATCGCTCTCTGCCCACAGCTCACACAGTTCTTCCTCGGCATCATGCTGGTCATTTTTTCCTTTGGCTCATTGCGCATTACCTTGCGACAAACATTAATTATCTGGATACTCGCGACAACGGCCATCGTTCTGACATTGATCGGCAATGACCGGTCCACCCTGGGCATCGTCGAGCCCAATCGCGTTGAATTGTTACTCGTCGCAATTACCTTCGCAACCATACTGTTACGTACCATTAGCCTGGGATATTATGCAACCGCCTTGCGCATGCGGCTGTATCAGAAAACCCATTCACTGGAACAGGCCGCAACCCATGATGCATTGACCGGCATCCTGAACCGCAATGCCATGATGCCGGCCATCGAGGAACATATCGCTCTGTTTCGACGCAAATCCATTCCCGGCTGCATCGCATTGTTAGACATCGATCATTTCAAGGAGGTCAACGATAGCCTGGGGCACCTGGCCGGAGATGAGGTACTGAAACGCATGGCAAACTACATCAAGCAGAATATACGCGATGTCGACAAACTCGGTCGTTACGGCGGAGAAGAGTTTCTATTGCTGATGCCTGCGACTGAAGATCAGGAAGGCGTTAATATCGCTGAGCGCCTGAGGCAGAACATTAGCCAGATGGAATTCGATGACATCATGAAAGATCGTAGGATCACCATATCCTGCGGCCTTACGGTAGTCAGGGACGGCGACACTACAGAGTCATTGCTGAGCCGGGCCGACCGCGCCCTGTATCAGGCTAAAAATAGCGGCCGCAACCAGGTCTGTCTTGCAGACGACTCATTCTAGATCTGCGCACCATACCTTAATCCGGACACACTCGGTCTTTCGACCCGATCGTTTTTAGAAACGTGCAATCCAGGGCTGACTAATACCATACTGGCCGTCTATGGCACGAGCAAAACTCTGTGCATCCTGCCTGGAACTGAATCCACTGACCCGCACCCGATACCAGGTCTGGCCGTTAACCTGAACTTCCTGCTTTTCAGTAGCGTAACCCGCCTGGTCCAGCCGTTCACGGATCGACACCGTCGCCTGATCCACCGCCAGCGACATCAGGTTGACTGTCCAGCGACCATCGACACTGATCACCCCGCCACCTTTCTGCAATTCGGTTTCCTGCGCCCACTTTGCGAGCTGCTCCTCAGGCACCGGTTGAACCGGCTCTGCAGGTTTGTCTTTCGGTGCGATATAAAATGACAGGGGATCCGCCATACTGAACTGCGGGTCGTTACCGCGCTGCACGCTGATGTTGCCTTCGATCAAACACAGGATATCCTTGTCGATCTGCGAGCTACCCCAGATGTCAGTGCCGCGAATACCTGCGGTCAACGAACCGATACGCACATCGACACTGCGCGGTCGATTCTTGCCGATACTGGTGGTGGTAAAACGAAATGCACCCTTGATCACATTTAACACCGCCTGAAACACGCCCTGCTCCTGCGCCGGCTTCAGATTAGCCAGATCGAGACGGCCGTTTTCGCCCAGCTTAACCAGGCTACCTTCGTCCAGACGAATCAGTATGCGCGCCTGTTTACCGGTCACCACAACGTCGGTACTCTGCAGTTCCGTACCCGGCTTTAGTGCCTGCATGGTGCCGTTGCGTTGTAACCAGGCGGGCATTTGCAATGCTTCGATTCGGCCACCGGCTGCCCACACAAACGATGGCGACAGTGCTACCAGCAAAGCGATCCCACTTAAAAAACCATATTTCCATGTTTTCATTATGATCACCTATGTTGAACCACAGAATTTATGACCTGAACAGTCAGCAAAGTTTATTGACGACCCGTGATGTTTACGCTGATAGACATGTTTGTGACCAGCATCACAATAATCTTTCACTCGAACAGGTGAGTCAATGGAATATTCAAGGTGGGACCATCAGCCGGGCATCCCTGCGAACGACGCTTTTATCTGTATCTCGATGTACTCGTTAAAAGGCTTCGTTTTCCATCTCCAGATATACCTGATATGCATTGGTGCGGTTCGCGGCATCGAAAGTCGGCACATCTTTATATTTAGACCAATCGGTGTTTTTGTAGGCTGTATCGAACATGGTTAATTCTTCAACCGCTTTACCCATGGTATCGCGCAGGTATTTGATGTAATCGCGGGTGAATGCAATCGACTTGCTGGCGTCAGCATCCGCAGCGCCATGTCCCGGAATTATGAAGCGCGGTGCAGGCTTGAGTGTCTGCAGATATTCCAGGCCCTGCAACCAGTTGCGAGTACTGACCGATTCACCGCCAAGAAACGGCAAACGACCACCAAAAATCAGATCGCCCGAGAACACCACGCCATAGGCATGCACAACCATAATCGTATCGTCCGGACTATGTGCCGGACCGGCATGAATCAGTTCGATACGCGTATCGCCCATATCGAATACTTTTTTATCATTGAAGGTGTGATCAGGCTTCACGATAAAGGTCGAATCGTCGACCCAGGGAAACAGGGCCTTACGCCGCTGTTTAAGTCGGATTTCCGCATCCGGTGCGTTAATGTACTGAGTGGATTCCTGTTGCGCCCAGATTTCCACATCCGTATGTTCGCGAAATGCCTGCAGACCATAGATATGATCCGCATGATAGTGACCGGCCACAACCAGCGTAATCGGCTTGTCGGTAACACTGCGTATTTTTTCGATGAGCCGATACCCCAGTGCGGGTGTACCCAGGGAATCGTACACCACCACGCCTTTTTCAGTGACGACAAAACCGGCATTGGATGTCATGCCTTCATTGCTCGAATCCGGCACACCGGATTTTCCGGTCACATAATAAATTGGCGCATTCGGCACCTGATGCAACTCCATACTGATAATCGAGCTGCCATAAGGCGTCTGCACAGCGTGAGCAAACATTGAAGTCAAAAACAAAAATACGCCGAACAGCGCAAGGTATGGTTTTTTAAAATTTTGCATAGTTTATTTCCGATTATTCACAGTGACGTTTTGCGGACACCATGACCTGCTAACGCATGTAGGCATAACCCTCTTCATTCTGTAAGCGCACGATTTCGGCGTCTGCCATGGGTACCACATCGACAAAACCGTGAATGTCTTCAGGATCATAGCCATGACCTTTGGCCGCAATTTTGCACATGTGGAACTTGATTACACCACCCACGGTAAGACTGCGCGCACGGGTCATCAACTCTTTATATTTCTGATAATTCTTGATCGCAAAGAAGTTGATTTCGTCACCATGCAATACGATCACGATAGATGCCTCAAAGGGGTCCGCATTGTACACCTTGCTCAGGTAACTGGCACGATCCAGAACCGATTCCAGTCGTCCCACAGACTTGACCGCGACATCGTAGACGACTTTCGAGGGTTTGTAGTCGATATCCTGTACACTCGCCTTACCCCATGGCGCATTGCCTTCAGCGGCATGCACCGCGCCAATCATTGTCAGGCTCAATAACGCACACAGTATTAATTTATTCATCATAATCTGACCTTTTGAGTTATTAAAATGGGACAGCACCGACAGGTTAAGGTTTTATACCCCAACATGCCACAGGGAAAATCGATTTTCCCTCAATATCAGTATTGATTAATAAAACTAACCGAGATATTTGACATCGTCGAACGACTTGACCAGGTGCGGCGCAAACACCGACAGCGCGGTAACCACCGCGCCGTTGAGAAAACCTTCCACGTTCAGCAACATGATGACGATGGGAAACTCATGAGCCAGACGCGACAGGAACAGTTGCTGATCGAGCATTGCCGCAAGCAGGACAATGATACCCAGATCGGTCAGAAAACCAAGCATGGCGCCGATAAAACCGGCCCCCAGTAAAAACAGGAACAAATTGCGTGAACGCCAGGAATGAATCAGATGCACCATGGCATAAGTGATGGTGGCAGGAACAATAACCGTAAAAATAAAATCCACCGGCATGGTGTCCCAGCTTCGATAATGCAGCAGTTCGAAAGCCAGGATAACCAGCGCGCCGAGAATGATCGCCAGTCGCCAACCAAAAATAATGGTCACCGCTGTGATACCCATGGGATGCAGAAAGAAGCCCCTGACCCAGGTAATCTTGATCGACCAGAGAATCACCAGCACGATGATCGCAGCGAAAAACAGATGCTGGCGTTGCTGAACCTTGAGCAGCGCTTTCCAGGGTGCGGTCAACAGCGCGAACAACAGCGTTGCAGACGACAGAAATATGCAGAAATAAAGAAAAAGATCAGGTAATGGAAAATCGATCAGGTGCATTGGACCCCGGCCCGAATTGATCCTTGAAGATCGGTACAGGAGCATGATACCAGTGACACGGGGTCTACGGTTGATCGATTTCAACAACTGTGAAATCTGTGAGTTTTCTCCCCCAGCCGCTGGAAAATTCTGTTGCAGTCCGGATGGCTGCGTTATGATCGCCCCTCAAGGACCGTTACAGAGCCGAGGTAGCATCGATGAATACCCATGAAAAAATCAATTATGTCGAATTTCCTTCTCGCGACCTGGACGCCACCGAAGCATTCTTCAACCAGGTTTTCGGCTGGCAGTTTACCGACTATGGCCCGGACTATACGGCTTTTTCCGATCAGGGACTGGATGGCGGTTTTTATCGTTCCGATGTGAACAGCACTTCTGAATCCGGCGGCGCACTGATCGTGTTTTATAGCGAACAGCTGGAACAGACCCAGACCCGAATCGAGGCCGCCGGCGGCCGCATCAGCAAGCCGATTTTCAGCTTTCCCGGCGGACGTCGTTTTCACTTCATCGAACCCGGTGGCAATGAACTGGCGGTCTGGTCTGATCGAGGCGCCGACTGATTCGGCAATGAAGGCTACCAGTCGCCCTGGTAGTTGTCCGGCTTCGGGCAACCAGCCCGTTTCAGCATGGCGACCGCGTAGCCGTTACCACCCATGTAAACGGAACTGGGGCACTGAAAATTCGGTTGCTGGGTAGTATCAGGCTGCGATTGCGTCGGTTGCTCCGCATAGGGATTCTCACTATACCCGTCATCCGCCGCAGCCTGTTCAGTATCGGCGCTTTTACCAGTCTGCTCCTGGCGGCTCCACAACACCTGCCCCTGACTGGACACCTGGACGTGACTGCCACTGATCGACACATTCACCACCCGTTCCCGATCATCGGCGGGCGTCGGGTTCGACGCCCTCATTTCCTGCGCCCTGTCCAGCGATGCATCCCGGGGCCGATGCCATTCCGTGGTATCCGGCTCATCATCAGACCACCGCGCTGCCACCGGCTCTTCGTCGGCTTCGGCAGGTTCGTCAAATGCGGCAGCGTCGTCATCCGTTTCATCCGGGAAGGATGTAATGACGGACGCACGCGGCTCGGCAGCATACTCGGGTGTCGGGGGGACCACAGGCTGGGCATTCGGTTCGACAGCGGTCATCGGCGATCCGGCATCCCGGTCGACATAGGCGTAGACCAGACCACTGACGATCAGTAACAACAGTACAACTAATACGGACTTCGGCATGGCGGCAGTCTACAGGGCGCATATGACTGATCCATGAATACACTGCAAACCGCGGACAGACCGCTTCAGTTTAGCGCCGCGTCAGCTGTCAGCCCACGCGCCGTCCCCGATAGATCACCTTGTTGCGTGGAGCGGCCGAATTCTGTTCCTCGACCGCCACCGGCTCGGGCGCCGCTTCAGCTTCGATTTCACAGCCACGATAGATATTGCGCGCCGTGCTGGCCATCGGCTCCGGTGCGACGTCATCGGTGGCCGAATCGGAACCGGTACCGGGTGCCAGCTGTTGCATCAGCTGCGCCGAACAGGCCTTGAGTTCGTCATTCTTCGACTGGGCCGCATAAGCAATCAACCGGGCAATCGCCTGTTCGTCGTGCAACTGGATACGCACGCCGAACTCCTTTTGAATCATACGCTGACTTTGCATCATCAATTGAATCGTTTCGCGAGACAAGACTGATTGATTCATGGTACCTCTGTTGTTCTGGGGAAACGGGCACCGCTTGTTATGCAACGACCGTGCCTCAACCTGCTCTAGCCTGATGCAAGGCGCTGTGAGAGAGACAAAAGGCGCAAAACGATTTTTTCTGCCGCTTTAACCCTACGCAAATCAGGACTTTACTGCACCCATCTGTTGCACGGAACGAACCAGTATGAAGCACGTTAAACACAATTCATGCAGCCGACTGACAGGGAATGGCGGCACGGCGCGCATCCGTCGATGGCATATTGTTTGCAGAAAAACAGACAATGTCCTGTGTAAGGTCGGTTCCGGAAGGACACTCTGAAACGTTTGGGGTTGAACAACACTTATGCTCGACGAAAGCCAGATCGAACGCAACCTGACCCTGTCTCTGGTCTCGGAAGTGACCAAGCAGATGACGCGTCCGGTCACGTCCGCAAAAAAAATTCTCACCGTACTGCACCTGTTGTCAAAATGGGCCGAGCTGCATTACGGACGGGTATTACTACCGAATTACAACAATAATACGCTGGAAGTCGCTTACCATTGCGGACTCGATCCCAGGCGACTGGATTCCGGCGAGTATTCGGTGCCCTTTAATCTTGGACTCACCGGTTACGTATGGCGTAGCGGCCAGGCCGCATTGTTCACCAACATCGAACACGAACCGCATTTTCTGCACCGCATCGCCGAACCCATCAATGATTCCTACGACGATGTCGCCTTTATTTCCGTGCCCATCATCGTCGAAGGCAAACCCATCGGTGTACTCTCGGTGCAGCGACTCAATTCCAATATTCGCCGCTTTGCCGATGACCTGGACATGCTGCGCATCATTGCATCCATACTGGCGCCTGCTCTGTTCATGATGCAGAAAAATGCCCAGGGACTTTCACATTCCCATGCACACCTGGACAGCGACAGCGAAAAAATGCTGCGCATCTGTGAAAAACACGGTTTGATCGGCAGCAGCAAACAGTTGCTGTCGGCGGTCAAATTACTGGATAGCGCCAAGAACAGTGATGCACCGGTGATGCTGCTCGGCGATTCCGGCACCGGCAAGGAAATGTTCGCGCGCATGCTGCACCAGGAAAGCAATCGCAAGGCCGGCCCCTACATCGCTATCAACTGTGCATCGATTCCAGCCCATCTGCTGGAATCGGAACTGTTCGGCTACGAAAAAGGCAGTTTTACCGGTGCCTACAACAGCAAGAAAGGCAAGCTGCAGATGGCCGACGGCGGAACCCTGTTTCTTGACGAAATCGGCGACATGCCGGCGGATCTCCAGGTCAAGCTGCTGCGCGTGTTACAGGATAAACGCGTAGAACCGATCGGCAGCAACAAGGGTGTTAAGGTCAACTTCCGTATCATTACCGCCACCCATGTCAATCTCAAGAAATCGGTCGAAGACGGCAAGTTCCGACTCGATCTGTATTATCGACTCAATGTAGTCCCCATTTATCTGCCCGCATTGCGTCATCGTGTCGACGACATTCCATTGCTGGCCCAGCATTTTCTGCAGAAATACAACCAGATCTACGACCGGCTGATTCGCTTCACCACCGGCAGCATCGAAACCCTGCAATCCTATGACTGGCCGGGCAACATCCGACAATTGCAGAACATTGTGGAACGTGCCGTGTTACAGGCCAACGGTTCCTGGATCACCGTCTCCCAGACCAATGAAATTCTTGCCGAAGAAAGCGGCTTGCAGGCGCCGGACGCCTACAACGACGAGAACGCACCCATGCCGCAGGCGGGCCTGATCGACAGCAGTGCCCTGCAACAACCGATCAGCACGGATCAGGAAGCATCGCGTTTAGATGGAGAACAGGCGCATCGGAACAGCATGAATACAGACCGGAACAACACC